>CANFKS010000112.1 GCA_947447625.1 Rhodospirillales bacterium
CAAGCAGTTCTGGCCGCTGATTTCCGAGCGCACCATGATCCAGGACACCGCCGCCCGCGCAATGGGCGAGGGCTTCGCCGCCCCCGTCGTGGTGTGCAACCAGGAGCATCGCTTTCTGGTCGCCGAGCAGATGCGGGCGCTCGGGATCGGAGGCGCGCGGATCGTGCTCGAACCGATCGGGCGGAATTCGGCGCCAGCCATCCTGGCGGCCGCATTGCTGGTGGCCGAAAGCGATCCGGACGCGGTGTTGTGGATGATGGCCGCCGATCACGCGATCGCCGATCTGCCCGCGCTGCACGCAGCCCTCGACGCGGCCGTCCTTGCGGCACGGGCAGGCAAGGTGGTGACGTTCGGGATGAAGCCGACCGCGGCCGAGACGGGCTACGGCTATATCGAGGCCGGCCCTGTGCTGCCCGGCTTGGCGGCGCGCGGCGTGACGCGCTTCGTCGAGAAGCCCGATGCCGCAACAGCGGCCGCACTCGTCGCATCCGGCACGCATTTGTGGAATTCCGGGATGTTCGTCTTCACCGCGCGCACCCTGATCGCCGAGATGAAGGCCCATTGTCCCGATATCGTCGGACCCGTTCAAGCCTCCGTTGCGGCGCGCTTGACGGATCTGGATTTCATCCGCCTCGATCCCGCCGCGTTCGCCGCATGCCCCTCGATCAGCCTCGACTATGCGGTGGCCGAGCGGACGCGCCATGCCGCGGTGGTGACGGCCGATATCGGATGGACCGATGTCGGGAGTTGGGGCGCGCTGTGGGACCTGGGCGCCAAGGATGCCGGGGGCAATGTGGCGCTCGGCGATGTGATGCTCGAGGGCGCGACCAATTGCTATGTGCGCTCCGATGGCATCGTGACCGCCGTCGTCGGGCTCTCCGACGCGGTGGTGGTGGTGACCGAAGATGCGGTGTTGGCGATGCATCGGGATCTGGCGCAGGACGTCAAGAAAGTGGTGGACCGTCTGAAGGCCGCCAAACGGGCCCAGGCGGTTTCCCATAACCGGGTGTATCGGCCATGGGGGTTCTATGAGAGCCTGATCCAGGGCGAGCGGTTCCAGGTGAAGCGGATCGTGGTGACGCCGGGCGAGAAATTGTCGCTGCAAAAACATTTTCACCGGGCGGAACACTGGGTGGTGGTCAATGGCTCCGCCCTGGTGACACGCGATGGCGTGGAAACGTTGGTGCGGGAGAACGAGAGCGTCTATCTGCCGCTCGGCTGTGTGCACCGGCTGGAAAATCCGGGGCGGATTCCGTTGGCGCTGATCGAGGTGCAATCGGGTGCGTATCTGGGCGAGGATGATATAGTGCGGATCGAAGACACGTATGGACGGAGTTGAGGCGATGCGGCTTTCGGTGCTGGATCAATCGACGGTGGTGAGCGGCAGGCCGGCGGATCAGTCGATCCGCGAGAGCCTGGCATTGGCGCGGCATTGCGAGGCGCTGGGGTATCATCGCTATTGGGTGGCAGAGCATCACAATTCGGCTTCGATCGCGGGCTCGGCGCCCGAGGTGTTGATCGCGGCGATCGCGGCGACGACGTCTCGCATCCGGGTGGGATCGGCCGGCGTGATGCTGCCGCATTATGCGGCGTTGAAAGTGGCGGAGCAGTTCCGCGTGCTGGAGGCGATCGCGCCCGGCCGGATCGATCTGGGTTTGGGGCGCGCCCCGGGGTCGGACGGCTTGACCGCGCATGCCCTCAACCCGAACGCCGCCGCGGCCGCGGAGCATTTTCCGGCGGCCACGCGCGATCTGATCGCCTGGGTGCGGGGCGAGGCCCTGGTCGAGAAGCATCCGTTTCGCAGCGTGATCGCGATGCCGCAGGGGGCGACGGCGCCGCAGGTCTGGATTCTCGGGAGTTCGGATTTCGGGGCGCAGGTCGCAGCGCATTTCGGGCTCCCCTTTTGTTTCGCGCATTTCATCACCGATGGCGCCGGCTGCGCCGAGGCGATGGAGACGTATCGGACGTTGTTCAAGCCCAGTGCGATGCTGCCCGAGCCCTATGCCGCCGTGTGCTGCTGGGCCTTGGCAGCGGAGAGCGAGGCGGAGGCCGAGCGGCTGTTTTCGAGCCGCGCGCTGGCCAGGCTGTGGCGGGACAAGGGTGTGTTCGCACCGCTGCCCTCCGTCGCGGAAGCCGATGCATACGTGTATTCGTCAAGCGATCGGGCTCGGGTGGAGCGGATCAAGGAGCGGGCATTCTGGGGAACCCCCGCCATGGTCGGCGAACAATTGCGCGGGCTCGCGGCCGAGTTGGGGGCCGATGAGGTGGCGGTGCTCTCGACCTGCCATGATCCGGCAGCGCGGCGGCGCAGCTATGCGCTGCTGGCGGCCGAGTTCGGGCTGACCGGGCAGGCCTGGGCCGCCTGACCCATCTTGAGCGCCAAAACCTGATCAGATGAAGTTGTTTAGCTTCTAGAGCGGAATGCCTTCGCAATCAGAAGGCATCCCGCTCAAATAAGGCACTCAAGCGCGCCCCACCGGGTTACGCGATATCAGGGGTCGATGCGTGCGGTCGCAGTGCCGCTGACGACTTCTTTGCCGTCCTGGTTGGTGGTCGAGATCGTAAGGTCGACGAGGTGTTCGCCGCCTTCCTCGCGGATCGCGGCAACGGTCGCGGTGCTGTCCAGGCTGTCGCCCGGCCAGACCTGGTTGGTGAAGCGAACCCCGAATTTTTTCAGGCGGCCGTCGCCGACAAAATTGGTCAGCATTTTGCCCGTCAGGCCCATCGTCAGCATCCCATGGGCGAAGACGCCCGGATAACCAGCGATTTCCTTGGTATAGAGGTCATCGGTATGGAGCGGATTATAGTCGCCCGAGGTGCCGGCGTACATCACGAGCTGGGTGCGCGAGAGGTTTTCGATCACACGCTCGGAGTGCGTGGCGCCGACGGTGAGTTGGGATTTCTTGAGGGCCATGTGTGCTCTCCTCAGCTCTGGGCCACAGGTTTTTCGGTGCGCACGCCGACGGAGCGGGCAGTGCAAACAAGGTCGCCGTTCTGGTCGCGGTATTCGGTGATCCGCTCGGAGAACACGAGCTTGCCGGCGCGCTTGCTTTCTTTTTCCCAGGTGTTGCCGGGCTTGGTTTCGACCGTCAGCACATCGCCGGGCCGGAGCGGGCGGTGATATTCGAAATGCTGCTCGGCATGCAGGCCGCCGGAGGAGGCGGGCTTTTCGGTGATGCCGGTGGGGCCTTTGGCCGAGCCGAACCATTTCTGGCCGTGCTTGGGGCGCAGGAAGTAGTCAGGGTCGAACTGGGCTACGGATTGGGCGAAGGTGGGCGGGGCGATGATGCCGCCGACTTCGGTTTTCGCTGCCGCTTCCGCGTCATGATAGACGGGGTTGGGGTCGTCGACGGAGCGGGCGAACATCATGATGTGCGACGCTTCGACGGGGAATGTGATTTTTGCCAATGGGTCCTCCGCGTGGTTGGTTCGGCCTGGTCTTGAGCCCGGCGCTGGCCGGAGTGTAGCGGATTGGTGGGGGAGGGCTAGAGCCTGATGACGTTTCGCGGAATCGCCAAAAAGTCTGAATCAGGCGATCAAACAAAGAGTTAGCGCGGGATGCCTTCGCAATCAGAAGGCATCCCGCTCGAGACGGGGGAGACAGTGCCTTTGGCACTGCACCCTACCAGGGGCGAAGGGTCAGGGGCGAAGGATCAGGGGCGGACAGCGGGGGTTTCGACTTTGAGGCCGCGGGCGCGGGTGGCGAGGTAGAGTTCGATATTGGTCGCGTCCGGGGCGTTGGGAGGCAGCGGTTCAGCGCGCACGCCGAGCATGCAGGCGCGCAGGCGGCGGGGGAAGGAGCCGAGTTTTTGCCATTCGAGCCGGTATTGCGGGTAGCCGTTGGCATGGCCTTCGGGGATGAGCGCGCCGCCAAGGCGATGGCCGGCGCGGTCCTCGTGGCAGTTGGCGCAGGAGAGGTTGAGTTGGCCCTGGCGGGTGTTGAACAGTGTTTGGCCAGCCTGGATGAAAGGCTTGAGGGGGCCGGTTTCATCGATATCGAGGGGCTGCCCGCGGGAGTGAAGACCGACGATCGTGGTCAGCGCGAGGAGCGGATCGCTTTCGGGTGGGAAATCGGGCGCGCCCTGATGGGTGGTGCGGCAAAGGTTGATGCGCTGGGCCAGCGTGATGGGGGCGGCGGCGGCAGAGTTCCAGGCCGGGTAATGGGCGGCGATGCCTTTGAGGGCGGCGGGAGCTCCGTGACAATCGGCGCATGATTTGTTGGCGGTGCCTGCGCGCGTGGTCCAGAGGGATTCGGCCTGAAGGACCCAGAGGAAGGCGGGGTTCTGGGTGTCGTCGTCCTGCATGGCACGGACCTGGGGGCCTGAGTCGTCATAGCCGGAGCGGGGGGCAGCGCAGGTGACAATCGGAATCAGAACAAGTAAAAAAAGAAGAAAAAAAACCTTACCCGCCAGGGATTGGGAGCAATCCTTAACAAAATCCGCAGCGGATAAAAGTTTTTTGCTTCTTTTTTTCAAAAAAGAAGCGCTTACCTCCCTTCCGTCACTCATTCGACAACAAGATCGACCGTATCGAAACTGGCAACCCCCTGATCGTCAGTCCAAGTAAAAACGATCGGACCAGACTCGAAAGCCCGGGCCGAGAACACAAGAAACGGGTTGGCCGCAATGGCGGGAAACAGGTCGACGCGGATGATTTCTTCGCCGGCATAGGTGCAATGGACGCTGCGGATGATGTCGCGCGGGATTGCTTTGCCGAAATCATCCCGCCGTTGGCCGGATTCCATCGGATGGGCAAGCAGGATGCGGATGTCGAAACTGCTGCCGCGTTTGACTTTGCGGGGGATATTGATGAGGGGGCGGGGCATCAACTGTCCTCCACACAGGCGGCAAGGGTGACGAGCAGGTCGACGCTGTCGGACCAGAACGTGCCATCGGCGCAGGCGGCGATGGCGATGACGGTCTGCGAGGTCGCGAGGCGGATACGCGTGGACAGGCGGGGAAGCCCGGCGCGGGGCCCGAAATAGGCGTTGACAATGCCCGGCAGCGGGTTGCCCTCGGCGAAGACATGCAGGGAGAGAACGCGCTCGCCAGCGGGCAGCGGGTCGGGGACGTCGATGGTCATGGCCACCGCGTTGCCGTTTTCGACCAGGAGGGGGAGGTCGAGGCGAACGCGGCCAGGGCGGATCGGGGCACCTTTGGTGAGCGCCGCAATGGCGGTCGCCACATCGGATTTGGTGGCGCCGGCCGGGGTGGCGAGCATTGTGGCGGTGCCGATGAGGAGAAGGCGGCGAGGGAGGATCATGGCGGGTCCGTGAGAGTGGTGAGGTAGGCAACGATGTCGTCGATGGCGGCTTCAGGGAGGATGGGGCGGTTGAGATAGAGCCGGCCGGGATTGATAAGGCCCGAGGTCCGGGAATAGGAGGGCATGATGGAGGCAGGGTCGGGGTCCGTCAGATGGTGGCGGATTTCGGCGGGCGAGAGGCGGGAGGCGATGCCGCGCAGGTCGGGGGCGAGGTCGCCTTGCAGATAGGCGGGCGTGCCGGGGATGGGGTGGCAGAGCGCGCATTGGCTGGTTTGGCGCTCAGCCAGGAGAGCGCGGCCGCGGGCGGGATCGGCAGCCTGCGATTGGCCGGACAGGGCGAGGAGAACGGCGGTCATGGCGAGGTCAACCGAAGGCTTCCGTCGTGACGGCATGGAACCAGGCTTCGGCATGGCGGGCCTCCGCTTCGCGGGTTGAGCGTGGGGCATCGAGCGCTGAGTTGCCGCCGGCGCCTTCGGTGTCGACGAGGATCGTGCCGTGGTGGCGGTAGACCCCGGCCGAGGAGATGGCGAGGTGCGGCGCGATGAGGGCGTAGCAGGTGTTGAGGAGATGGGGGGGCTCGGGGGTCTGGCCATTCAGAATAAGGGCGACGGCGTGGGCGCAGGCCTTGGCCTGGGCGGCAGCGGCAAAGGCCGATTTGGGCATCGCGCCGAGCAGGGTGGCGTCGCCAATGACATGGATGCCGGGGCAGAGGAGCGATTCGAACGTGACGGGCGTGATGGGACACCAACCGGTTCGGTCGGCAACCCCGGATTGAACGGCGATATCCGCGGCGCGCTGGGGAGGAATGATGTTGGCAAGGTCAGGCGTGTAGGTCTCGAAATCGGTTCGGATTTCGCCGGTTCCGGCGTTGACTTCGGTGACTTTGCCGGAGGCCGAAAGGGCAAGGTGTTCGAGGTTGGGGTAGAGGGATTTCCAGGCGGCCAGGAAGAGGCGCTGCATGGAAAAGGAGTCGTTGCTGTCCAGCACGATGAGTTTGGCGCGGGGCTTGCGGAGCTTCAGATGGTGGGCAACGAGGCTGGCGCGTTCATAGGGGGCCGACGGGCAGCGATAAGGCGTGGCAGGCACCGAGATGACGACAAGACCCCCATCGGGAACGGCCGCAAGCCGCTCGCGCAGGAGCATAATCTGGGCGCCGCCTCGCCAGGCATGGGGCATGACGGCAGCGGCGGCTTCGGTATAGCCAGGCAGCGCGTTCCAGCGGATGGCGATGCCGGGGGCGAGGATGGCGCGGGTGAAGTCGAGCCTGGTGTTGTCGGCCAGCGTCAGGCTGCTGTGCGCTGCGTCGATGGCGATGACGCGTTGATGGATGAGGCGGATGCCTTCGGCTTCAAGGGTTTTGTAGGTGAAGCGAAGCGTCTCGTGGTCACGCAGGCCAGCGATGACGGCGTTGCTGGCGGGGCAAGCGGTAAAGACCGGATTGGGCTCGATGAGGACAACATCGATATCGGGGGCAACGCGCTTGAGGGTGCGCGCCGCGGTGGCGCCGCCGAAACCGCCGCCAACGACGATCACACGGGCTTTCGGCTGAGCCTGAGCCACAAAGGGGGCGCCCAGGGTCGCGGCGATCAGGGTCCGCCGGCCAAATGTCATTTCTGCGCCGCCCAGTATGCGGCGATCGATGTGAGTTCGCCCGGCGAGAACCCCCTGGTCAAGCGATCCATCACGGTAGCTGGCCGGGTGCCGGCACGATAGGCAAGGAGTTCGGCTTCAAGCTCCGCAGCAGCACGGCCGGCGATGGGCGGAAAGCCGGGGTCGGCGGTAGCGGCATGACAGCCCGAGCAGACGAGCGCACCGGGAGGCGGCGGGGCGGCGGCCGCGAGGGCCACCGCCAGGGTCAGGAGGACCCCTCTCTTCATCAAGCGGTCTTGAGGTCGTGGTGCTTGAGGGGCAGCGAGCGGATACGCTTGCCGGTGGCAGCAAAGATCGCGTTGAGCACGGCCGGCGCACAGACCGCGATGGTCGGTTCGCCAACACCGCCCCAGAAGCCGCCCGACGGCACGACGACGGTTTCGACCTTGGGCATGTCGGCCATGCGGGCGACTTCGTAGGTGTCGAAATTGCCTTCAGCGACACGGCCGGCTTCGATGGTGCATTCGCTGTAGAGGGTGGCCGACAGGCCGTAGCCGAAGGAGCCTTCGACCTGGGCCGCAATCTGCGCCGGGTTGACAGCGTAGCCGCAATCGGTGGCAGCGACGATGCGCAGGATCTTGAGCTCGCCCTTTTTCGAAACCGACACCTCGGCAACGGCGGCGGTGTAGCTGCCGAAGCCGGCAAACTGGCATATCCCACGGAACACGCCCTTGGGCAGCGGCTTGCTGTAGTTCGCCTTGGCGCAGGCGGCTTCCAGAACAGCGAGCTGTTTCGGCGCTTTGGCCATCATGGCGCGACGGAATGCGAGCGGGTCCTTGCCGGCGGCATGGGCCAACTCGTCGATAAAGCATTCGAGGTAGACGGCGTTCTGATTGACGTTGACGCCGCGCCAGAACCCGGCCGGGACATGGGTGTTGCGCATGGCATGGTCGATGCGCAGGTTGGGAATGCCCAGGTAGCCGAATTCATCGGGGTTGAGGCCCTGGAACTGCACCGGGTCCATGCCGTTTTTGAGCGCCGACGGGATCAGGTACGACAAGATCGACTGGCCCGAGATACGCATATGCAGCCCGGTGACGTTGCCGGCTGCGTCAAGCCCGGCCGACATCTTGGCTTGCGTGATCGGCCGGTAGAAGCCGTGCTGCATGTCCTCCTCGCGGGACCAGATCAGCTTGACCGGGGTGCCCGGCATCTGCTTGGCGATGCTGACGGCCTGGCGGACATAATCCTGCTGGCCACGACGACCGAAGCCGCCGCCGAGATGGTGCTTGTGCACCTTGACCTGGTTGAGCTTGAGGCCGGCTGCTTCGGCGGCCGCAGCGAGCGAAGCCTCGCCGTTCTGGGTGCCGACCCAGATCTCAACGCTGTCGGGCTTGAACAGCGCAGTGCAGTTCATGGGCTCAAGGGTGGCGTGATTGAGGAAGGGGGTGGCGTAAACGGCTTCGATTTTTTTAGCCGCCGCGGTGATCGCGCCGGTGGCATCGCCGTATTGGTGGCCGACATAGGCGTCCTTGGCGTCAAGCCCTTCCTTGAGGATGGCCGCGATGGAAGCGGATGTGACCTTCGCATTGGGGCCTTCGTCCCAAGTGATCTTGAGTTCGGCCAACGCGGTTTTCGCCTGATACCATTTATCGGCAACCACAGCGACCGAGACGTCGTCCACCTTCAGGACACGGCGCACGCCGGGCATGGACTTCACCAGGGCGTCATCGAAGCTGACCAGCTTGCCGCCGAACACGGGGCACTGGGCAATGGCCGCATTCAGCATGCCGGGCAGCGCAACATCGATGGCGTAGACCAGGCGGCCGTTGAGCTTGTCCTTGGTGTCGAGGCGCTTGAGGCCCTTGCCGACGAGCTTCCAGTCGGCCGGCTTTTTCAGCGCGGGGTCGGCCGGCACCGGCAGCTTGGCGGCCTCGGCGGCGAGGTCGCCGTAGCGCAGCGTGCGCTTGGTTTTGGCGTGGGTGACGACCGAGTTGGCGGTGGTGCATTCGGCCTCGGGCACGGCCCATTTCTTCGCCGCCGCCGCGATCAGCATCAGGCGGGCAGCCGCGCCGCCTTTTTGCACATAAGGCACGGAGGCGCGGATGCCGCGGCTGCCGCCGGTGGACATGTCGCCCCAGGCGCGGCTGCGGGCGAGGTTTTCCTCGGGGGCGATGTATTCGGCGCGGACCTTCGACCAGTCGGCATCGAGTTCCTCGGCCACGAGCTGGGCGAGGCCGGTGAGCGTGCCCTGGCCCATTTCGGAGCGAGCGATGCGGATGATGGTCGAATTGTCCGGATTGATCACGGCCCAGATGCCGACCTCGACGCCCTGGGCGACGGCGGCAGGGGTTTGCGCTTCGGCAGGCACCGCCCAGCCGAGCGAGAAGGCGCCCGCGGTGCTGGTGACGGTGGCGAGGAAGCCGCGACGGTTGAGCGGGCTGATCTGGTTCATGGCTGCGCTCCTCAGGCCTGGATCATTTTGGCGGCGGCGTGGATCGCCTGGCGAATGCGCGGGTAGGTGCCGCAGCGGCAGATATTGGTCATGGCGGCGTCGATGTCGGCGTCCGTCGGCTTGGGCTTCTCCTTGAGCAGGGCGGCGGCCGCCATGATCTGGCCGGACTGGCAGTAGCCGCATTGCGGAACCTCGAACTTGTCCCAGGCCTGCTGCACGATATGGCTCAATCCATCCTTCGAAAGACCCTCGATGGTGGTGATCTTCGCCTTGCCGACCGCGCTGAGCGGCAACTGGCAGGAACGGGTGATCACACCATCGACATGGACCGCACAGGCGCCGCACTGGGCCACGCCACAGCCATATTTCGTGCCGGTCATGCCGATCCATTCGCGGATCACCCAGAGCAGGGGCGTATCGGGGGCTGCGTCAACCTGATGGACGCGGCCGTTTATGTTCACTGCCGTCATGATATCACCTTCTCATTCTTGCGTCGCGTGGTTATGTCGGTCGCAACGCCCACGTCGCAAGGGGGAAAATATCGCTCAGGTGCCGACAAAGACAAAGCCGATGGCGAAGACCCCCATAAGCACGGATCAGGCCGCCCTGCCCCGCCACACCATTGCGCGCCGATCGCTTCTCCGCTTCTCTGCCAGCGCAGCGGCATGGGAACACGAGCGATGACGACACGGCGGATCGGGGCCAGCACGGTCACACGGGTGGAGGAGCGGGCGGGTCCAGGCTTCGCCCCCGAGATGCTGCTGCCGGACTGGGACCAAGCGGTCCTGCAGGAACACCCCTGGCTGGTGCCCAACTATTACGACCTCGCATCCGGCAAGATGATGAGTTCAATCCATTCCTGGGTGATCCGCACCAGGCACCACACCATCCTGGTCGACACCTGCGTGGGCAACCACAAGCCACGCCCGGCGTGGGAGCGGTTCAACATGCTCGATACGCCCTACATGGCGCGCCTCGCCGCGGCGGGGGTGCGGCCGGAGGAGGTGGATTACGTGATGTGCACGCATCTGCATGTCGATCACGTCGGCTGGAACACGACGCTGCGCGATGGACGCTGGGTGCCGACCTTTCCCAATGCAAAATACGTGTTCTCCGAAGTGGAACGCAATTACTGGGACCCGTCGCTCAACAAGGACCTGCCGGAGAGCAATGCCGGGATTTTCGAGGACAGCGTGGCGCCGGTGATCGAATCGGGCCAGGCCCAGATCGTCGGCATGACGGACCGCCTGGGGGATAATCTGCTGATCGAGCCCGCGCCGGGCCATTCGCCCGGCCATGTGATTTTCCGCCTGATGGATGGCGGAGACGAGGGCGTCTTCATCGGCGATGTGATGCATCACCCGATCCAGGTCTACCGGCCGGAATGGTCGAGCCGCTTCTGCACGGATCCGCGCCAGGCGGAAGAATCGCGCCGGCGGATTTTGGAGCACTGCGCGGATTGCGATGCGCGGGTGTTTCCGGCGCATTTCGGCGCCCCCCATATCGGCCGCGTCCGCCGCAAGGGCGCGGGCTACCGGTTTGACTTCGATCACGGAGAGCAGAGTTGAGCGCGCCCGCGACCGGCGGCCTGCCGCGCATCATCGCGCTGGAGGGCTCCTCCAATGTGCGCGATCTCGGCGGCTACCGGACGCACGATGGCGGAACGGTCAAGTTCGGGCGGGTGTTCCGCTCGGCGCGGCTGTCGGACCTGACGGAGCAAGACGGCGCGAAACTGCGGGCGGCAGGGATCGGGCGGGTGGTCGATCTGCGCGGGCCGGCGGAGCAGGAGGCCGCGCCGACGCGGCTCGCCGGCGTGGCGATCCACGATCTGTCGATCGACCCGTCGCTCGGCCCGGCAATGAAGGGTCTGGCGGCAAGGGGCGAGGCCGCGCGGGCCGATATCATGGCGCTGATGGCCAATGCCTACGCATCCTACGCGATGGCGTGGCATCATCGCTACGCCGCGATGTTCGATCTTTTGTTGGAGGATGCGGCCCCTGCCCTGCTGTTCCACTGCACCGCGGGAAAGGACCGCACCGGGTTCGGCGCGGCGCTGATCCTCTCGGCACTCGGCGTGGATCGGGCAACGATCGAGGCGGATTACCTGGCGACGGCGAAGCTGTGGCGCGGCGGGGCTGCAATCCGCGAGGGGATGGCACCCGTCGCAGGCGAAATCCTGACCTCGGTGCACCCGATGTTCCTCAACGCCGGGTTCGCGGCGATGGAGGCGGCGGATGGCAGCGTGGAGGCCTATCTGGAGACGCGGATGGCCCTCACACCATCGCGGCGGGCGGCGCTGCGGGCGGCATTGGTCGGGTGAAGGAAGCGCTTCTTTTTTGAAAAAAAGAAGCAAAAAACTTTTATCCGTTCGGGATGGGGGGGGCCAATCTCCGTGGGCTCCCCTTCGTATTGTGGCCCATGCCCTTATCGGATAAAGTTTTTTTGCTTCTTTTTTTTCAAAAAAAGAAGCGCTTCCTCCCCTTCCCTGCCTCAACCGATCCCATCAAACAAAGCCGTCGTAATATAGCGTTCTGCAAACGAGGGAATGATCGTCACCAGCCGCTTGCCCGCAAACTCCGGCCGTTTGGCGATTTTGAGAGTGGCCGCCAGAGCCGCGCCCGACGAGATACCCGCCGGGATGCCTTCGCGGCGGGCCAGGGTGCGCGACCAGTGAAAGGCTTCGTCATTGGTGACGGTGACGATTTCGTCGATCTGGCTGCGATCGAGCACGTCGGGGATGAAGCCGGCGCCGATGCCTTGG
>CANFKS010000113.1 GCA_947447625.1 Rhodospirillales bacterium
ATCATCGTGCCCCCCGGCGCCTCGCGCGAAGCCGACGAGGACGCCCGCCGCAAAGCCGCTGAGCTGCGCGCCCTCGCCCTCAAGCCCAAGGCCGACTTCGCCGACATCGCGCGCAAAAACTCGCAGGAAAAATCCACCGCCGAAAAAGGCGGCGTCATCGGCTTCGTCCGCGAAGACCAACTCCTCCCCGGCATCAAGGAGGTCATCCCCGCCCTCGCCGATGGTGCCATCTCCGAACCGCTCCGCACCGCCTCCGGCTGGCACGTCGTCAAACGCCTCGGCAGCAAACCGCCCAGCCCAGCCCCCCTGGCCGAGGTCCGCGACCAAATCATCGAGGCCCTGCGCCAAGGACGCCAACAACAAATGGCCCGCGCCTACATCGACGACATGCTCAAACGCGAACCCATCCGCCTCAACGAAATCGACCTCGCCCGCGCCCTCGCCGCCCCGCGCTAGAGCCTGATGATTTTTGGTGGAATCACCAAAAATCTGAATCAGGCGATCAAACAAAGAGTTAGAGCGGGATGCCTTCGCCTGTCAGAAGGCATCCCGCTCCAGGCGCCGCACTTCCTCTACCCCCGGCAAGGCCGCAAAACACCCCGCCCGCATCACCGAAAGCGCCGCCGCCCGCTGCGCCCACCCGATCGCCGCCACCTTATCCATCCCCATCGCCAAGCCCGCTGCCAGCACACCGCAAAACACATCCCCCGCCCCCGTCGTATCCACCACCGGGCCCACACAAACCGGCGCCGGAAACCGCCTGATCTGCCCCCCTTCCGCAAGCACACACCCCGCCGCCCCCAGCGTCACAATCCCGCACCCCCCGCCCAATCCCCGCGCCGCTTCATCCGGATCGGAACACCCCGTAATCTCCGCAGCCTCCACCTGGTTCGCCACCACCACGGCCGAAGCCGCCAGGATCTGCCGCGACACCCAGCGGATCGGCGCCGTGTTGAACACCACATTGCGCGCCGCCGCCACTGCCGCGAACGTCGCCGCCTCCGACAAATTGCCCTGCACCAGCAGCCAATCCTGCGCCCGCATCGGGCGCACGAACGTCTTGGCGATATAGGGCGTGAGCCCCTCCGCACAATCTCCGGTGCTGATGATGCAATTCTCCCCCCCCTCCGCCACAATCAACGTGGACAAATCCGTGGGCTGCCCAGCCACAATCATCCGCAAATCCGCAAACTTCTCCCGCGCCAAAGCCGCATGCACCAGCGCCGTCTCCGCTTCCCCCCCGATCGGTGCGCAAAACCGAACCCGCGCCCCGGCCCGCGCCGCCACCACGGCCTGGTTGAGCCCCTTGCCCCCCGGCGCACGAACCATCCCGCGCGCCATCAATGTCTCCCCCGGCGCTGGCAGCCGGGGGACATTGAACGTCACATCGATCGAGGCGTTGCCGAGCACATAAAGCTCGGCCCCGTCGCGTGTCATCTCACGGCGTGACCGTCATACCCTCACTGCGCCACAGCCCATCCGGTCGCCCGGCAAACCCGCTGACCTTCGAGGACAGGCCCCACAACATCGACCAGTGATAGATCACCACATCCGGCAGTTCCGCCATGACGATATCCGTCGCCTGCCGATAAACCGGCACCCGCTCGGCCACCGTCTGCTTCGAGGCCGCCTCGGTGTAGAGATCGTCAAGCTTCGGGTTGCAATAGCGGCCCCAGTTGGTGAAGCCCTTGCAGGTCAACCAGATCGGCGCATTCCCATCCGGATCCGCCCGCCCCGACCACAACAGCATCGACGCCTCGAAATTGCCGGACTGCGTCGCCGCCACCTGGGCCGCCGCATCCATCGCCGTGATCTTCATATCAAACCCGGCATCCTTCACCATCGCCTGGATGATCTGCGCCACCTGCCCATCGAGCGGATCGGTCCCCGTCAACAGCGTGAACGCCACACTGCTCACCCCCGCCGCCGCCATCAGCTTCTTCGCCGCCTCGATATCGCGCCCCGGCACCGGATGTCCGGGATGGAAATACGTGCTGCCCGGCGCCTCCATCTGCGCCGACGGCACATATTGCCCATCGAAGGCCACCTGATTCAGGATCGCCCGGTCGATCGCCAGCGAAAACGCCTGCCGCACCCGCGCATCCCGCCCCAGCGGCGTATCCGCCGCCTTGCCATTGCCGATATTGAACTCGATCGGCACAAAGCCGAGCGACGGCGCCTTGAACACTTTCAACTTCGGATTGGCCGCCACCGCCGCCACATCCGTCGGCGACAAACGCTGCGCGATATCCAACACCCCCGCCGCCAGATCGACCTTGCGGATGTTCGAATCGACAATCGTGCGGAACACGATGCCGGGCAGCTTGATCGCGGCCGCATTCCAGTAGCCCGCATAGCGCTCCAGCGTGATATTGTCCTGCGCCACGCGCGACTTGAACGCGAACGGCCCCGCACACACCGGATGCGCCGCGATCGCCTCGCGCGACTGCTCGATCAACTTCGGCGAATACGGCGTCCCCGGCCGGTTCGCCAGCAGCGCAATCAACGGCGCGAAGGGCCGGTTCAGCGTAATCCGCATCGTCAACGGATCCACCACCTCGGCCCCATTGATCGCCGCCATTTCCGCCTTGCGGATCGAGTAGGACAGCGTCTTGTAGCGCTGAATATTGGCCACCATCGCCGCGGCATCGAACACCGTCCCGTCATGGAACGTAACACCGGGCCGCAGCTTGACGGTCAGCGACAACCCATCCGCCGCCCATTCCCAGCCCGTCGCCAACTGCGGCACGAACTTCAGGTCCGGCGTCACGTCAATCAGGCTGTCGCACATCGCGGTCGTCACGACGCGGTTGGTATAGCTGCCATCCGTCGCCGGATCGAGCGGCGCGGGATCAAACTCCAACGCCACCCGCAGCGGCTGCTGGGCCTGCACGGCAAGCGAAGGCACGAGGACCAGCGCCCCCGCAAGGATCCAAGGCGAAATACGCATCCGTCGTCTCCGGGTCAGTGCAACAAAGCGCGGATCATGAGCGGGTTCCCGCCATCAACGCAAGCCCACGCTCAGGAAGAGATGATCCGCGCACCCTGATGCAGCGCCACCCAGGCCGGAAAACTGGTCGCCCCTGCCTTCACCGCCGCCTCGGCCCCAAGCTCCGCCGCCTGAACCGCCCGCAACCGCTCCAAAACCGCATCGGCCTGCTCAAGCGGGATCACCACGACACTATCCGCATCCCCGACCACGATATCCCCCGAGCGCACATGCACCCCCCCAAGCACCACCGGCCCGCCGACCTGCCCGGGCCCATTGAGCGCCGGCGAATTCGGCGAAATACCCATCGCAAACAGCGGCAACCCCGCCGCCACGATCCCCGCCCGATCCCGCGCCAGCCCGTCCGTCACAAAGGCTGCCACCCCCTTGTTGCGCATCATCCCCGCCGCGAGATCCCCGATCACCGCCGTGCCGGTAAACCCGTCATTGGCACACATGATCACATCGCCAGGCTGTGCCTCCACCGCCGCTCCCACCATGGCGGCGATATCGGCCGGATACGCATGCGCCGTCAGCGCCGCACCGACAAAGCGCGCATTGGCCGGATCGAGCGGCTTGATCCGCCAGTCCACCGCGCCCCGCCCCTGCATCGCATCCGCGAGATGCGACGTCTGCGCCCCGCGAAACGCATCCAACAGCGCCTGGCTTGGCCTGCGATGGCCGCGATGAATCGTCAGCAGCGGCGGGTTCTCGATCATGGTTGCCTCCTCCGGATTTTCACCGACACTACACCGTGATCCTCCCGCGCGAAACCTCGCGAAATCCGGATCACGCCACACCGCCGGGAGCAGCGCTCAACCGGCACGCCCCCACGCGGAGAGCAACCATAAGTCCTTGGGAAAAGTGGTGAGCCCGTCGGGATTCGAACCCGAGGCCCCAAGATTAAAAGTCTCGTGCTCTACCAGCTGAGCTACGGGCCCACAGACACCCTCACGGGCCATCGCCCTCTCAGGCGATCGAACGCCGCCCTTGAACGACAAGCCGCCCGCCCGGTCAAGAGGGATCGAGCGGGCGGCAGGTCTGTTCTCTACTTTACGTCAGCCGCAACCCGCAGCGAGATCATCTTATCCGGGTTCGACACCGTACCGCCGCCGCCCGCGCCGCGCTTGATCTTGTCCACCAGGTCCATCCCCGACGTCACCTGGCCCCAGATCGTGTACTGGCCATTCAAATGCGTCGCCGGTGCGAACATGATGAAAAACTGGCTATCCGCACTGTCCGCATCCTGCGACCGCGCAGCACCCACAGTGCCGCGCAGGAAGCTCTTGTCGCGCGTGAACTCGGCCTTCACGTTGCCCTTCTTGCTCCCGCCCATGCCGGTGCCGGTCGGATCGCCGGTCTGCGCCATAAACCCCTCGATCACACGATGGAACACGATCCCGTCATAAAACTTCTCGCGCGCCAGTTCCTTGATCCGCGCCACATGCTTCGGCGCAATCTCAGGAAACAGTTGAATGACCACCCGGCCATCCTTGAGTTCAAGATACAATGTGTTTTCGAGGTCAGCAGCTTCAGCACTCATGATCGATCCAGTGGCAATGGTTGTGGAAACAGCAGCAAGCAAAGTACGGCGATGCATGGCGTGGCTCCGCTTGAACTCAGGATGATTTGATGCGCGCCGTCACGCGATCAAGCGTGACAGGCGAAACAAACGAGGTGATATCGCCCCCGAGCACGGCGATTTCCTTGACGAAGCGCGAAGAAATAAAGTGCTGCCGCTCGCTCGCGGGCAAAAACACCGTCTCCACCGACGAATCGAGCCTGGCATTCATGCCCGACATCTGGAACTCGAAGTCAAAATCCGACACCGCCCGCAACCCCCGAATGATCATGATCGCCCCCACCCGGCGCGCAAAATCGATCAGCAGACAGTCGAACGGCAACACCTCGATCGACGTCCCAGTCCGGGCCGCGATCGCCGCGCATTCCTCGCTGACCAGCGACACCCGCTCGTCGATCGAAAAAAGCGGCCCCTTCCCGACATTGGTCGCCACCCCAATCACGAGATGGTCCATCAGTCGCGCCGCGCGCCCGATGATGTCGATATGCCCATTATGGATCGGATCGAAGGTGCCGGGATACAGCCCCTTCCGCAAGCGTTCAGCCATGGCCGCCCCCTCCCTCTGCCGGCCCTTCAGGCTCGGTCATTGGCCCGTTCCCGGGCTCTGTGACACCCAAGTCGACCACCGCCGCGGGCGTTTCATCCTCGCTGGTCTCGTCCTCCATCACCGGAAAGACGCTCGTCACATGCTCACCCGAATCGAGGCGGAAAATCGTCACCCCCTGCGCCGCCCGCCCGGTGATCCGCACCTGGTCCGCCGGAACCCGGATCAACCGCCCAGCATCCGTCACCAGCATCACATCATCGCCCGGCCGCACCGGGAATGTCGAAGCCACCGCCTTGCCCGTCCGCGGCGTCAGCGTAATCCCTGCAATCCCGAGTCCGCCACGCCCGCTCACGCGATATTCATAGGCACTGGAGCGCTTGCCGAACCCGATATCCGTCACCGTCAGCAGGAATTCCTCGGCCGCATCCATCTCCGCGAACCGCGCATCCGACAACTCGGCCACCTCCGCCTCGCCCTCCTCGGCCTCGGCCGGCTCGACGACAACTTCCACGTCGTCCTCGCCGCTCCGCCGCCGCGCCCCGGCCCGCTTCAAATAAGCCGCCCGCTCGCCCATCGACGCCTCGACATGGCGCAGCACCGACAAGCTGATCACCTCATCCGGCTTCTTGCCCTCGGCGAGCTTGATGCCCCGCACCCCCGAACTGTCCCGCCCCGCGAACACCCGCACCACATCATCCGTCGCCTGGAACCGGATGCAGCGCCCCGCCCGCGTCGCCAGCAACACATCGTCGCCCTCGCGCAACGTCGCCACCCCAACCAGCCGATCGCCCTCATCCAGCTTCATCGCGATCAGCCCGGACGAGCGCACATTGCGGAAATCCGACAACCTGTTGCGCCGCACATAGCCGCTCAGCGTCGCGAACACGAGATGCAGATTCTCCCACATCGTCTCATCCACCGGCAGCGGCAACACCGTCGTGATGGTGTCTCCGGCCAGATCAGGCAACAGATTCACCAACGCCCGGCCCTTGCCCGTAGGCCCTCCCTCCGGCAGCTTCCAGACCTTCTCGCGATAGGCCTTGCCGCCCGAGGAGAAAAACAGAACCCATTGATGGGTATGCCCATTAAAGCTGCGGGTGACGATATCGTCGCCCCGCGTGCTTGCCGCCGACCGCCCGCGTCCACCGCGGTTTTGCTGCCTGAACGTCTCCAACGGCGTCCGCTTGATGAAGCCGTCGCGCGTGATCGTCACCACCATCTGGCCCGGCTCGATCAGGCTCTCATCATCCTGGTCCGACGCACCCTCGACGATATCGCTCATCCGCGGCGTCGCAATTTCCGCACGCACCTCGATCAGCTCGGCCCGCATCACATCCATCCGCCGCGGCCGCGAGGCAATAATATCAAGAAGTTCGCTAATCTTGGCCGCAACCTCCCCCATCTCGCCGCTGATCTTCTCGCGCTCAAGCCCGGTCAGCCGCTGCAACCGCAATTCGAGAATGCCACGCGCCTGCTCCTCAGTGAGCCGCACCGTGCCATCCGCCGCAATCACATTGCGCTCGTCCTCGATCAGCTCCAGCAACGGGCGAACCTCCGCCGCCGGCCAATCCCGCACCATCAGCGCCGCCCGCGCCGTCGCCGCATCCGGGCTCGATCGGATCAACGCGATCACCGCATCGATATTCGCCACCGCCAGGCCAAGCCCGACCAGCAGATGCGCCCGCTCCCGCGCTTTGCGCAGATCATGCCGCGCGCGCCGCAGGATCACCTCCTCGCGGAACCGGATGAACACCGACAGCGCGTCCTTCAGCCCCATCATCCGCGGCTTGCCGGCATCGAGCGCCAGCGAATTCACACCGAAGCTGATCTGCAACTGCGTAAACCGGAACAAATGGTTCAGCACCACCTCAGGCGTCGCATCGCGCTTCAGCTCGATCACGATCCGCATGCCAGACCGATCGGACTCGTCGCGCAGATCGCTGATCCCCTCGACCTGCTTGGCCCGCACCAGCTCCGCAATCCGCTCCAGCAACGTCGACTTGTTCACCTGGTACGGAATTTCCGACACGATGATCGCAAAGCGATCCTTGCGGATCTCCTCAATCTCGGTCCGCGCCCGAAGCACAATCGACCCCCGGCCGGTCTCGAACGCCGAGCGAATGCCCGACCGCCCCATGATCAGCCCGCCCGTCGGAAAATCGGGCCCCGGCACGATCTGCATCAACGCATCGAGCGACACATCGGGGTTCTCGATGATCGCCAACGTCGCATCGATGATCTCACCCGGATTATGCGTCGGAATATTCGTCGCCATCCCGACCGCAATGCCGCCGGCGCCATTGATCAAAAGATTGGGGAACATGGCGGGCAACACCCGCGGTTCCTCCGCGCTCTCGTCATAGGTCGGCATGAAATCGACCGTATCCCGGTCAATATCCGCCAACAAATACATCGCCGCCTTCGACAGCCGCGCCTCGGTATAGCGCATCGCCGCCGGCGGATCGCCATCGACCGACCCGAAATTCCCCTGTCCATCCACCAGCTTGACGCGCATCGAAAATGTCTGCGCCATCCGCACCAGCGCATCGTAGATCGCGCTATCGCCGTGCGGATGGAAATTGCCCATCACCTCGCCGACCATCTTGGCCGATTTGCGATACGGCTTGTCCGGCGTGTAGCCGCCCTCGTTCATCGCGTGCAGAATCCGCCGATGCACCGGCTTCAAACCGTCCCGCGCATCAGGCAACGCCCGGCTGACGATGACCGACATCGCATAGTCGAGATACGACCGGCGCATCTCGTCTTCGAGCAGCACCGGCTCATAATCAGGCGGCAAACCCGACCCCATGGGATCGACAGGCGGCGTATCGGACAATTCAGGCTCGATTCATCAAGGAAGGAAAGGCCTCGTCTTTACTTAAAAAGGCCAAAAACGCTTATCCGTCAGCAGGTTGCCTCAGAACGGGATCTCATCATCCAAATCATGCCCACCGCCCTTCGGCGCATCCCATGACGGCCGAGCCCCGCCCCCGCCCCCCCCACCAGTCGCGCCACCCGGCGCCGACCGCGCCGCCTGCTGCCGCGGCGCATACCCGCTCCGCGCACCGCCGCCCTCGCTCATCCCGCCGCCACCCATCTCGTCTCCGCCGCCCGCGCCACGGCTGTCGAGCAGCGTCAACTCCCCCTTGAACCGGCCGATCACCACCTCGGTGGTATACTTCTCCTGGCCAGACTGGTCCGTCCATTTGCGCGTCTGCAGCGCCCCCTCGACGTAAACCTTGCTGCCCTTGCGGACATATTTCTCAACCACATCGCCGATCCGGTCGTTGAACACCACCACCCGGTGCCACTCGGTCCGCTCCTTGCGCTCGCCCGACGCCCGATCATTCCACGTCTCGCTGGTCGCCAACGAGAAGTTCACGATCTTGCTGCCGTCCTGGCTCGAACGAACTTCCGGGTCCTTGCCCACATTGCCAACCAAAATCACCTTGTTGACCGAACCGGCCATGCGCTTCATCCCACTTCTATGCCCGAACCCCGGGCGCCAATCATCATAGCCCGCCCATCGCCGCGCGACAAACGGGCTTCCCAAGTCGCAACTTCGTCCCCATATAAATGGAACATCACAAGAACACAACGCCGATTCCCGCACCAGGGAACCGCGGCAAGGACATCACATGCCCGGCCACCCCGACCAGACCGCCCCCACCATCCGAGACCACACCATCCGAGTCCGCGGCGCCCGCGAACACAATCTCAAAAACATCGACGTCGACCTGCCCCGCGATTCCCTCGTCGTCATCACTGGCCTCTCCGGCTCCGGCAAATCCTCGCTCGCCTTCGACACCATCTACGCCGAAGGCCAGCGCCGCTACGTCGAATCGCTCTCCGCCTACGCTCGCCAGTTCCTTGAACTCATGGGCAAACCTGACGTCGACTCGATCGAGGGTCTCTCGCCGGCCATCTCCATCGAACAGAAAACCACCTCCAAAAACCCCCGCTCCACCGTCGGCACCGTCACCGAAATCCACGACTATATGCGCCTGCTCTGGGCCCGCGCCGGCGTCCCCTACTCGCCCGCCACCGGCCTGCCCATCGAAGCCCAGACCGTGAGCCAAATGGTCGATCGCGTCCTCGCCATGCCAGAAGGCACCCGCCTCCTGCTCCTCGCCCCCGTCGTGCGTGACCGTAAAGGCGAATACCGCAAGGAACTCGCCGAACTCCAGCGCCGCGGCTACACCCGTGTCAAAGTCGACGGAACCCTCTACGAAATCGCCGAAGTCCCCGCCCTCAACCGCAAAACCAAGCACGAAATCGAAGCCGTGGTTGACCGCGTCGTGGTCCGTGACGGCATGGCCCAACGCCTCGCCGACAGTTTCGAAACCGCACTCGCCCTCTCCGATGGTATCGTCTACGCCGAAAACGCCGACTCCGGCGAGCGCACCGTCTTCTCCTCGCGCTTCTCCTGCCCGGTCAGCGGCTTCTCCATCGAGGAAATCGAGCCCCGGCTTTTCTCCTTCAACTCCCCGCATGGCGCCTGCCCGGCCTGCGACGGCATCGGCCACGAATCCTTCTTCGACCCCAACCTCATCATCCCCGACGAACGCCGCCCACTCGCCGACGGCGCCGTCGCCCCCTGGACCGGCTCGCAATCCCCCTACTACGACCAGACCCTCCAATCCCTCGCCCGCCACTTCAAAGTCACCACCAAAACCCCCTGGCAGGACCTGCCAATCCAAGTCCAGGATGCCATTCTCCACGGCACCGCCGACACCCCGGTCGATTTCACCTACAAGGACGGCGTCCGCCAATACACCGTCACCAAACCCTTCGAAGGCGTGGTCAAAAACCTCGACCGCCGCTGGCGCGAAACCGACAGCGCCTGGGTCCGCGAGGAAATGTCCCGCTACCAGGCCGAAAAACCCTGCGCCACCTGCGCCGGCGCCCGCCTCCGCCCCGAGGCGCTCGCCGTCAAACTCGCCGGCCACCACATCGCCGAAGCCTCCGAACTCTCCATCCGCAACGCCCGCGCCTGGTTCGCCACCGTGCTCGAAACCCTCACCCCGCAACGCGCCGAAATCGCGCGGCGCATCTTGCGCGAAATCGAAGACCGCCTCCAATTCCTCGTCGATGTCGGCCTCGATTATCTCACCCTCGCCCGCGGCTCCGCCACCCTCTCCGGCGGCGAATCCCAGCGCATCCGCCTCGCCAGCCAAATCGGCTCCGGCCTCACCGGCGTCCTCTACGTCCTCGACGAACCCTCCATCGGCCTTCACCAGCGCGACAACGAACGCCTCCTCGTCACCCTCCGCCGCCTCAAAACCCTCGGCAACACCGTCCTCGTCGTCGAACACGACGAAGACGCCATCCGCAGCGCCGACTACGTCATCGACATGGGCCCCGCCGCCGGCATCCACGGCGGACACGTCATCGCCCGCGGCACCCCCGCCGAAGTCATCGCCAACCCCGCCTCCATCACCGGAGACTATCTCTCCGGCCGCAAACGCATCGAAATCCCCCCCATGCGCCGCCCCGTGCAAAAGGACCGCGTCCTCAAAGTCATCGGCGCCACCGGCAACAACCTCAAAAACGTCACCGCCGCCTTCCCCCTCGGCACCTTCACCTGCATTACCGGCGTCTCCGGCGGCGGCAAATCCACCCTCGTCGTCGACACCCTTTTCAAAGCCGCCTCCCGCCGCCTTATGGGCTCCGGTGAAGTCCCCGCCGCCCACACCCGCATCGACGGCCTCGAACAACTCGACAAAATCATCGACATCGACCAATCCCCCATCGGCCGCACCCCCCGCTCCAACCCCGCCACCTACACCGACCTCTTCGCCCCCATCCGCGACTGGTTCGCCGAACTGCCGGACAGCCGCGCCCGTGGCTACAAATCCGGCCGCTTCTCCTTCAACGTCAAGGGCGGCCGCTGCGAAGCCTGCCAAGGTGACGGCCTGCTCAAAATCGAGATGCACTTCCTCCCCGACGTCTACGTCACCTGCGACACCTGCAAAGGCCGCCGCTACAACCGCGAAACCCTCGAAATCAAATTCCGCGACAAATCCATCGCCGAAGTCCTCGCCATGACCGTCGACGAAGCCGTCCCCTACTTCTCCGCCGTCACCCGCATCCATGACCGCCTGAAAATCCTCCAACAAGTCGGCCTCGGCTACATCGCCCTCGGCCAACAAGCCACCACCCTGTCCGGCGGCGAAGCCCAGCGCATCAAACTCTCCAAGGAACTCGCCCGCCGCGCCACCGGGCGAACCCTCTACATCCTCGACGAACCCACCACCGGCCTGCACTTCGAAGACGTCCGCAAACTCCTCGAAGTCCTCCACGCCCTCGTCGACCAAGGCAACACCGTCATCGTCATCGAACACAACCTCGAAGTCATCAAAACCGCCGACTGGATCCTCGACCTCGGCCCCGAAGGCGGCGACGGCGGCGGCCGCATCGTCGCCGAAGGCCCGCCAGACGTGATCGCAGCCAATCCCGAAAGCCACACCGGACGGTTCCTTGCGCCATTGCTGCCGACAGTTAAGGGACGAAAAGTAAAGAAAGGATGAAGAGAAGCGGTTTTTTGAAAAAAAGAACCGAAAAACCTTCCCCGATGAGGTCGCAGGGCGCCCAAACCGTCCATGGGGCACAGCATCCCCGTGAGCGCCAAAAATATCACGAATGAACTAACAAATTTCGTGAAACGGTCTAACTAAGCCGCTATAATCACCCCCATGACCCAATCCGGGACCCACCCCTGGCCCACAACCCAAGCCCCGCTTTTCGCGGAGCGCTTCGCCTTGACCATCGCCGCACTCCTCGCCTTTGTCGCCCGCCTCGGCCCCCATCACCGCATCCTCGCCCCC
>CANFKS010000114.1 GCA_947447625.1 Rhodospirillales bacterium
AGGTGGCGGTGGTGGATGCGCTGGCGCCGGGGATCGATCTGGCGCCGCTGGCGCCGTTGTTTGCGGATCCCGCGGTGGTGAAGGTGTTTCACGCGTGCCGGCAGGATATCGAAATTTTCGTGCAGTTGTTCAAGGCGGTGCCGGCGCCGTTGTTCGACACGCAGGTGGCGGCGATGGTGGCCGGGTTTGGCGACCAGGTGGCGTATGACGGGTTGGTGGCGGCGTTGACGGGGGGGCATATCGACAAGGCGCACCGGTTTTCGGACTGGGCGGCGCGGCCGTTGTCGGCGTCGCAGGTGACGTATGCGGCGGCGGATGTGACGCATCTGCGGGGGGTTTATACGAAGCTGCGGGGGCGGCTGGAGCAGGAGGGGCGGCTCGATTGGGTGAGCGAGGAGATGGGGGTGTTGGCGGATCCGGCGACGTATCAGGCGGATCCGGAGGCGATGTGGGAGCGGTTGAAGCCGCGGACGAACAACCGGCGGATGCTGGGCGTGTTGCGCGCGGTGGCGGCGTGGCGGGAGCGGGAGGCGCAGCGGAGCAATATTCCGCGGGGCCGGATGGTGAAGGACGAGGCGTTGCTGGAGATCGCGGCGGTGGCGCCGACGGATGTGGAGGGGCTGGCGCGGTGTCGCGGCATCACCCGGGGGTTTGCGGACGGGCGGATGGGGGCGGGGCTGATTGCGGCGATCGCCGAGGCGAAGGCGCTGCCGGAGGCGGATTTGCCGGAGGCGCAGAGCCATCGGGACGGGCCGCGGCCGTCGCCGGCGCTGGTGAGTTTGTTGAAGGTGCTGCTGGCGTCGAAATGCGAGCAGCATCATGTGGCGGCGAAGCTGGTGGCCAATGGCGAGGATATCGATCGCCTGGCGCTGGAGGATGCGCCGGCGGTGGCGGCATTGTCGGGCTGGCGGCTCGATGTGTTCGGGCGGGATGCGCAGGCGCTGAAGGCGGGGAATGTTGCGCTTGCCGTGGATGGCAAGCGGATCAAGCTGGTGCAGCTCTAGAGCCTGATGATTTTTGGTGGAATCACCAAAAATCTGAATCAGGCGATCAAACAAAGAGTTAGAGCCTGATGATTTTTGGCGATTCCGCCAAAAATCATCCCGCACCGGCGATCACAGGGTTTCGGTATCAGACGACGGGGGACATGCCGCCGTCGACGTTGATGGCGGTGCCGGTGATGTAGCCGCCCTGGTCGGAGGCGAGGAAGCAGGCGAGGTTGGCGAATTCCTCGGCCGTGCCCATGCGGCCCATGGGGACGGCTTTGCCGGCTTCGGCGATCTGGTCTTCGAGGGTGGTGTTGTTGCCGCTGGCTTTGTGGCGGCGGACGATCTGGTCGGAGACGATGACGCCGACGAGCATGGCGTTGACGAGGACGTTGTGGGGGGCGAATTCGCCGGCCAGGACCTTGGTGAGGGCCATGCCGGCGGCGCGGGAGATGGTGGTGGGGGCGCTGCCGGCGCGGGGGGTTTTGGCGCCGATGTTGAGCACGTTGATGACGCGGCCCCAGCGGCGGTCGCGCATTTGCGGCCAGGCGAGGCGGGTGAGGCGGATGGCGGCGAAGAGTTTGAGGTCGAGGTCTTCCTGCCAGATTTCGTCGGTGACGGTTTCGAAGGCGCCGGTGCGGGATTGGCCGGCGTTGTTGATGACGATGTCGATGCGGCCGAGGCTGTGCATGATGCTGTCGTAGGCGCGCTGGATGTCGGCGGCTTTGGAGACATCGCATTGGATGGCGAGGACGCGGCCTTTGGCGGTGGCTTGGATTTGCGGGAGGGCGGTGTCGAGCCCGTCCTGGCCGCGGGCGAGGATGGCGACGTCGGCGCCGGAGGCGGAGAGGCGGATGGCCATGGCGAGGCCGAGGCCCTTGCTGCCGCCGGTGATGACGGCGGCGCGGCCGTCGAGGGTGATTTCCATGGGTGTGTCTCCTTGAGGGTTATTGTCTGACGCCCGCGATCCAGACCTGTCGGTCCCGCGGGCGTTCGGTGATGGCTTCGGCGAGGGTTTCGGCCTGGAGGGCGAGGAAGGTGGCGGGCGCGCCGGGTTCGAGGGCGGGGATGGGGAGGTTCATCATGCGGGCGCCGGCGGTGGAGCAGGTTTCGTAGGCCAAAGCGAGGTCATCATCGGCGCGGAAGCCTTGGCGTTGGGCAATCATCCATGCGCGTTCGAGCATGTCGCCGGTGCCGAAGGGGGACCAGAGGTCTCGGATGTTGTCGTTGCCGCCGGCGATGGTGACGCCGTGGGCGCGCAGCGGCTTGATGGGGGGCATGGGGCCGGGGCCGGGGGCGGCGGTGAGGATGGCGACGCCGCCTTTGGCGAGGGCGTCGGCGGTGCGGGCGAAATCGGCTTCGTCGGTGGTGCCGAGGCTGAAGGCGTGGCTGACGGTGACGTGGCCTTGCATGCCGGCGGCCTGGCTGCGGGCGGCGATGTCGCGGAGTTGGGCGTTGCCGCCGGGGTCCCGGTCGTGGAGGTGGATGTCGATGCCTTTGCCGTGTTTGGCGGCGAGGCCGAAGACGATGTCGAGATGGGCTTTGGCGTCGCCGTCGAAGGTGGCGGGGTCGAGGCCGCCGACGAGGTCGGCGCCTTCGGCGAGGGCGGCGTCGAGGAGGTCGGGGATCGCGGCGTGGGTGAGGATGCCGCTTTGGGGGAAGGCGACGATCTGGATGGGGAGGATGGCGCGCATGGCTTGGGCGACTTCGAGTGTGCCGTGGAAGTTGGCGAGGCCGGACTTGTCGTCGATGTCGGTGTGGGTGCGCAGCGCCGTGGTGCCGGCGGCGATCATGCGGGCGAGGAGGGCCATGGCGCGGGGGCGGACGGGGCCGAGTTCGGCGCGGTGGGCGCGTTCGTAGGCGACGCGGCCGGGCACGGAGGGGGCGGGGGCGTTGGGGCGCCAGGCTTGGCCCATGAGGGTTTTGTCGAGGTGGACATGGCCTTCGACGAGGCCGGGGAGGAGGAGGGCGCCGGCGAGGTCGGTGTCGCTCGGGTGGGCGGTGTTGGGGGGGGCGGTGTGTGGGGGGGCGGTGTGGGGGGTGATGGCGGCGATGCGGCCGTTTTGGAGCGTGAGGTCGACGCGGCGTCCGTCGGGGAGGCGGGCGTTGGTCAGGCGCGTCATGCGGGGCTCCGGTTTTTGTGGCGGCTTGTGGTGTGATGGAGGATCATGCGCGGCGATCCGCCCGGCGCAAGGGGGTGGGTTGGGTTTATGGAAAGGAGCTTGGAATGAGCGGGTTGCCGATATTGACGCAGCGGCGGATCGAGGCGGCGTTTGCCAAGGGGATCTATGAGGAGATGGTGGCCGAGCTTGGCGCAAGGGAGGCCAAGCGGATTCTGTCGAACGCGGTGATCCGGCTGGCCAAGACGGCGGCGGCCGAGATGGCGGGGCAGGTGGAGGGGGGGACGAGCCTCGATTCGTTCCGGGCGATCCAGTCGCGTTGGACGGCGGAGGATGCGTTGCGCACGGAGGTGGTGAAATCGACGGCGCAGGCGTTCCACTTCAATGTGGTGCGCTGCCGGTATGCGGAAATGTATCGGGAGATGGGGGTGGCGGAGCTTGGGGCGATTTTGTCGTGCAATCGGGACGGGGCGTTTTGCGAGGGGTATGACCCGAAGCTCAAGCTGGAACGGACCCAGACCCTGATGGGTGGGGCGAGCCATTGCGACTTCCGTTACCGCTATGAGGCGGAAGAGGGTTAGGCGGACCCAGCCGGAGGGGGGCCCAGCCGGAGGGGGGGCCTCCGGCTGGGTCTCTCGGCATCGGCCGTTTTAGGTTAGCAGTCTTGAGTTAGCTTTGGGCCTGCGGCGCGGGCTTGGCGGGCTTGCGGGCCTTGTGGCTCGCGACCTTGGGCGCGTGCGGGGCGGGCTTGGTGGTTTTGGGCTTCTTTTTCGTCGCGGCTTCGGCGACGGCGAAGGCGGGGAGGGTGAGGCCGATGGCGGCCAGCAAGGCGCGGCGGTTGAACATCTTGGTGGCGCTCCGGGTGTTAAGGTTATGCTTCAGGCCTGACGCGAACAAGACGCGCTACAGGCCTGTTTAAGCAATGCACATTCGCGCGATTCGGGGCAAGGGGTTTCCGGAGTCGTTAACGCGACTCGGGTGTTTCCTGAGGTTGGAGCGGGATGTCGTCCGGTTGCGAATTCATCCCGCTCTAACTCTTTGTTTGATCGCCTGATTCAGATTTTTGGTGATTCCACCAAAAATCATCAGGCTCTAGAGCAAACCGAGGGCCTGGAGTTCGCGGCGCATGGCTTCGGGCAGGGCGTCGGTGCCGTCGGCTTCGGTGCTGGCGAGGTCGGGGGGGGCGGTGTCGGGTTCGAGGTAGCGCCAGCCCTGGAAGGGGCGGGTGGGGCGGCCGGCGACGGGGATGAGGGTGGGGTCGAGGTGCAGGCCGGCGCAGGCGGTGCCGTCGTCCCAGCGTTCGGGCTCGATGGCGGTGATGCGTTGGCGGACCAGGATGCTGCCGGAGATGACCCAGTAGAGCGAGCCGCCGTCAGTCACCTCGTCGGTGCGGCGCGGAAAACTGCGGGTCTGGTGGCGGAGCGGCGGGGTGGCGGCGAGGCGGGCGGCCTGGACGGTGCGCAGGTGGGCGATGTCGCGGATGCCGACGGCGAGTTTGAGGATGTGAAGCATAGGGGGGATGTGCGGTGGATTGGCGGCCGCGGCAAGTGCTGCTGGAGCACTCTAAAATGACGCAATGAGCCCATGGCTTTGCGGCCGGGCGGGCGTAGCATCCCGCTGCGCCCGTCGGATGCGCAACATGTGTCTGCAGGGCGCCGCGTTGAACCCCATGAGACCGGTCAAACGGTCCGAGAGGAGGTGCCTGATGTCAGGACAACCAAACGGGGGCGGCATGCACCGCCTTCAGGACGTGGGGCCGCGGTCGGTCGCCATTGTTGGGCCGTATGGCAGCGGCAAGAGCACGGTGTTCGAAGCGCTGATGGCGGCGGGGGGGGCGCCGATCCGGCGCGGTGATCCGAAAACCAGGCGGATGGGGACCGAGATGCGGCTGGGGCATTGCACGTTCCTGGGCGATGCGTGGTCGATCCTGGATTGTCCGGGGTCGGTCGAGTTTGCATTTGAGCAATCCGCGGCGCTGGGGGCGGTGGATGTGGCGGTGGTGGTGTGCGAGCCGTCGCCGGCCAAGGCGATCCTGGTGGGGCCGCTGTTGCGGCAGTTGGATGCACGGAAAATTCCGCATCTGATTTTTATCAACAAGATCGAAACCCTCGAAGGCCGGGTGCAGGCGACGCTGGAGGCGTTGCAGGCGTTTTCGCAGGTGCCGCTGGCGTTGCGCCAGGTGCCGATCCGCGAGGGCGGGCCGGTGACGGGGTATGTCGATGTGGTGAGCGAGCGGGCGTATCGGTATCGCAAGGGGCAGCCGTCGGAGGTGATTGCGGTGCCGGCGGCGGTGCGCGCGCGGGAGTTGGAGGTGCGCGGGGTGCTGCTGGAGCGGCTCGCGGATCACAATGATGTGTTGCTGGAGAAGTTGATCGAGGAGATCGCGCCGACGTCGGAGGAGATCTACGGGCAGTTGCGGGCGGATCTGGCGGCGGATGCGGTGGTGGAGGTGTTGCTGGGCGCGGCGGAGACGGATAACGGTATCCAGCGGTTGTGGAAGACGTTGCGCCATGATGCGCCGGAGGCGGCGGCGACGGCGGCGCGGCTGGGGATCGGCGCGGGTGGCGACGCGGTGATCCAGGTGTTCAAGACGGTTTATGCCGGGCACACCGGGAAGTTGTCGTTCAGTCGCATTCTGCGGGGCCCGCTGAAGGATGGGGCGATGCTGGGCGGCGTGCGGTTGGGCGGGATCTATCGCTATCCGGGGGCGGATTCCGTGAAGGTGCCGCAGGCCGAGGCAGGCGAGGTGGTGGCGCTGGGGCGGCTCGACGGGATCGCGACGGGGATGACGATCGGGGCCGCGCCGTTGCCGTTTCCGACGCCGGCGGCGCCGGTTTATGCGCTCGCCATCGCCACCGGGGATCGCAACGATGATGTGAAACGCGCCGGCGCGTTGCGGCGGGTGATGGAGGAGGACCTCTCGATCACGATCAGCCATGATGCGACGCTGGCGCAGACCGTGCTGCACGGGCAGGGGGAGATGCATCTCTCGGTGGCCGTGGAGCGGTTGGGCAAGGGGGTTGGGACCAAGGTGACGACCCTGCCGCCGAAAATCGCGTATCGGGAGACCATCGGCAAGGCCGTGCAGCAGCATGGGCGGCTCAAGCGGCAGACCGGCGGGCATGGGCAGTTTGCCGATGTGACGATCGATATCGCGCCGCGCGGACGGGGCGAGGGGTTCCTGTTTGTCGACAAGATCGTCGGCGGGGTGGTGCCGCGGAATTTCATTCCTTCGGTTGGCGAGGCGGCCGAGGAGGCGACGCGGAAAGGCCCGCTCGGCAATCCCGTGGTGGATATCGCCGTCAGCCTCGTCGATGGCACCTTCCACGCCGTCGATAGCTCCGACATGGCGTTCAAGACCGCAACCGGGATGGCCATGCGCGAAGGCATGGCACGCGCCGAACCGGTTTTGCTCGAACCGGTGGATCGCGTGCGCGTTGTGGTGCCGAGCGACTTCACGCCGCGCGCGCAGCGGCTGCTCACCGGCCGGCGCGGCCAGATCCTTGGCTTTTCCGAAGCGCCGGATGCGCCGGGGTGGGATGAGATCGAGGCACTGGTGCCACAGGCCGAACTGCACGACTTGATCATCGAACTCCGTTCCCAAACCATGGGCCTCGGAACCTATCGCCGCAGTTTCGACCACCTCGCGCAAACGCGAGGGCCGGGACGGTAGCGGGCGCGGATCCAGGGCTGAGCCCCTCGCCTTGTTTCCTTTCGCGCCGCTCTCGTTCGGTCCTTGACGGGTTCGGCGGGGGGGTGGAGGTTTCGGGGTGTATGCAGGGGAGTTTGGGTGATGTTGCGGTGGGTTTTGGCGGCAGGGTTGGTGTTTGGCGTTGGGTCGGCGCGGGCTGGCGGGGTGTTGACGATTGCGCAGGCGCAGGATCCGAACAATTGGGATCCGATTGCGACGTTTCTGGTGCCGTGGGGGGCTGTGGCGTCGAATGTGTTCGATGGGTTGGTGTTGCGCGATGAGCAGTTGGTTTTGAAGCCAGGACTGGCGGAATCCTGGGAGGTTTTGGATGGGGGGATGCGGCTGAGGTTTCGGTTGCGGCGTGGGGTGTTGTTTCACAATGGGGAGGTGTTTGACGCGGAGGCGGTCAGGTTCACGATGGCTCGGTTGTTGGGGCCGGAGGGGGCGAAGGGGCCGCAGCAGTCGAACTACACGTCGATCGGGTCGGTGGATGTGGTGGATCCGTATACGGTTGATATCGTGTTGAAGCGGCCGGATCCGGTGATGGTTTCGAAGTTGGCGGGGTATGGGGCGATGATGGTTCCGCCGAAGTATGTGGCGGAGAAGGGGGGGGTGGAGTTCGGGCAGAAGCCGGTGGGGACGGGGCCGTTCCGGGTGGTGGGGTATGAGAACAAGGTTTCGCTGACGCTGGAGCCTGCGGCGGGGCATTGGGACGGCAAGCCGAAGGTGGATCGGGTGGTGTATCGGTTCATTGTGGAGCCGAACACGCAGGTGGCGGAGTTGCAGGCGGGGCGGGTGGATGTGGCGAGCAATGTGCCGATCGCGTTGATTCCGGCGATCACGGCGAGTGCGGCGTTGCAGGTGGTTTCGACGACGGGGCCGTCGGTGACGGTGTTGCGGTTCAATACGGCGCAGGGGCCGACGCGCGATGCGCGGGTGCGCCGCGCGATGGTGATGGCGGTGGATCGGGACGCCATCGTCAAGCAGATCCTGCAGGGGCATGCGAAGGCGGTGACGGGGTTTCAGAGCGCGTTGTCGTTCGGGTTTGATCCGGGGCGGGCGGCGGTGCCGTTTGATCCGGCGGGGGCGAAGCGGTTGTTGGCGGAGGCGAAGGTGGCGCCGGGGACGGCGGTTTCGCTCGATTTCCGCAGCAATGACACGACGTTCCGCGAGGTGGCGCAGGCGGTGGCGGGGTATCTCGGTGCGGTGGGGCTGAAGGTTCAGGTGCGGCCGTTCGAGATGAATGTGTTTACGAACGACATTATTCCCAATGGCAAGACGGGGGAGATGTTCCAGATGGGCTGGGGCGGGTGGACGTTCGACTACGACAATACGGCGTATCTGATGTATCACAGCGGGGAGCGGTGGAACCCGTACGACAAGGATCCGGGGTTGGATGCGATGCTGGAGGGGCAGCGGCTGATCGTGGATCGGGGGGAGCGGGAGGCGGCGTTGCGCAAGGTGGCGGGGTTTGTGGCAGATCATGCGTTGGAGCTGCCGCTGTATAATGTCGATACGTATTATGGGGTCAACCGGCGGGTGAAGGGGCTGGTGGTGCCGCCGGATAACCGGTTGCGGTTGATCGGGGCGAGTGTGGACTGAGGCCTGGAGAGGGGTTGGCGGAGGTGGGGCGGTTCCTGCTGCGGCGGCTTGGGCTTTCGGTGTTTGTGGTGCTGGTGGTGACGCTGCTGGTGGCGTGGGCGATCCGGCTGTCCGGCGATCCGGCGATGATGTTGGCGGAGGGGGCGGGGTCGGTCACGGAGCAGGATTTGCGGAATATTCGCGCAGCCCTGGGGCTCGATCGGCCGTTCTGGGCGCAGTATGGCGGGTTTGTGGGGGGGATGCTGACGGGGGATATGGGGCGGAGCTTCATGGGCGGCCTGCCGGTGGCGCGGATGGTGGGGCAGGCGTTGCCGTTGACGGTGATGTTGGCGTTTTTGTCGTTGGGGGTGTCGTTGCTGGTGTCGGTGCCGCTTGGGGTGACGGCGGCGGTGCGGCGGGGGGGATGGGTGGATCAGGTGATCCGGGTGGTGTCGCTGGTGGGGTTGTCGTTTCCCAATTTCTGGTTGGCGATCATGCTGGTGCTGGTGTTTTCGATTGCGCTGGGGTGGTTGCCGCCATCGGGGACGGAGGGGGGGGTGGGGCTGGTGATGCCGGTGGCGACGATGGCGGTGATTTTGTCGGCGACGAATGTGCGCCTGGTGCGTTCGGCGATGCTGGAGGTGTTGGGCGCGCAGTATGTGACGGTGGCGCGCTCGAAGGGGCTGCGCGAGACGGTGGTGTTGTACAAGCATGCGCTGCGGAATTGTGCGATTCCGTTGATCACCTTCATCGGGTTGCAGTTTGGCGGGTTGATCGGCGGCGTGGTGGTGGTGGAGCGGGTGTTCAATTGGCCGGGCATGGGGAGCCTGGCGTTCGATGCGGTGGCGTCGCGGGATTATCCGGTGTTGCAGGCGGTGGTGACGGTGTTGGCGGGGATGATCGTGGCGGTGAATCTGCTGGTGGATGTGGTGTATGGGCTGGTTGATCCGCGGGTGCGGGGGCAATGAGGTTTCGCTCGTTCGAGTTCATTGTGGGGGCTGGGTTGACCGGGGCGATGGTGCTGGCGGTGGTGTTGGCGGATGTGGTGTTCGAGGCGGGGGCGGAGGCGATGGATTTGGCGATGCGGCTGGCGGTGCCGTTCCGGAGTTGGGCGCATCCGTTGGGGACGGATCCGTTGGGGCGGGATGTTTTGGCGCGGGTGGTGAGCGGGGGGCGGGTTTCGTTGACGGTGGGGGTGTTGTCGGTGCTGTCGGCGGCGGTGGTGGGGACGGGGGCGGGGCTGGTGGCGGGGTATTACCGGGGGGTGTGGGATACGGTGCTGATGCGGTGGGCGGATGTGCAGTTGGCGTTGCCGTTCATTCTCGTGGCGCTGACGTTTGCGGCGATCCTGGGGACGGATATGTGGAAGCTGATCCTGTTCATGGCGGTGGCGCAGTGGGTTCAGTATGCGCGGGTGGTGCGCTCGGCCACGATGGTGTTGCGGGAGCGGGATTTTGTGGTGTCGGCGGTGGCGGTGGGGGTGCGCGATCCGGTGATCATTTGGCGGCATATCCTGCCCAATGCGGCGGCGCCGGTGCTGGTGTTGATGACGCTGAATGTGGCGACCAATATTTTGTTGGAATCGAGCCTGACGTTTCTGGGGCTCGGGATTGATCCGATGGTGCCGTCGTGGGGGGGGATGCTGGCGGATGGGCGGACGTATTTGCAGACGGCATGGTGGGTGAGCGTGTTTCCCGGGCTTGCGATCATGCTGACGGTGCTTGGATTGAACCTGCTCGGCGACTGGCTGCGCGACAGCACGGACCCGACAACACGGAGTGTGTCATGACTGTTCTGCTCGATATCACGGTGCCGCGGACGGTGGATGCGCTGGTGGCGCGGTTTGCGGAGGGGCATCGGGGTGCGTCGGTGGAGGCCTGGGTGTTCGACAATGCGGCGGCGCGGCGGGTGGCGGAGGCGCGGCTGGCGGCGGCGGGGGTGAAGGCGCGGTTGCGCAGCGCCTACAAGCCGTTGGTGCATTATTTCCTGGAGGAGATGCGGGGGGTTCAGGGGCGGATCGCGGTGGGGTTGCCGGCGCATCCGGCGGGGTCGGCGGAGCGGTTTCGACTGGAGGCGTATCCGTTGGCGGGGATGTATCCCGAGGCCGGCGTGACGTTCGGGCCTGGCGGGGCGGCGCTGGCGTATGAGGTGTCGGTCGATGGGGGGGCGGCGGTGTCGGTGTTTGCGCCCAATGTAATGCGGGCGGATCCGCTGGGGGTTGAGGTGCTGACGCCGTGCGGGTGGCTCCGCCATGTCGATGCCGCGGGCGTGGTGGTGAGCGATGGGCCGCTGGAGACGGAGTATGAGGCGGTGTTCCGGGCGGGGATGGCGGCGGTGATGGGGCATGGCTGGCCCCGGGGGTGGCCGTGTTTCGAGGTGTTGGCGATCGAGGCGGAGATGCCGGGGATCGAGCTTGGGGTGCCGTATGGGGATGAGGTGATCAGCACGGCGGAGGCGTTGCATGAGGATTTCTATTTCTCGATCCTCGATGTGATGAAGGCGCGGGCGGGGTTGGGGCCGATGGATCGGACGGCCCAGCCGGGGCAGATCGTGCCGGAGATTGTGACGGTGGAGGGGCCGGCGCGGTTGCGGATCCGTTTGCGGGGGCATGATGCGGTGACGGTGAGCCGGCCGGGGCCGGAGACGATCGAGGATGCGGATCGCCCGCCGACCGAGGCGCAGATCGTGGCGGCGACGGATGCGCTCGGGGGGGAGGTTCGGGATATTGCCTCGGTGCAGGGGCGGGTGGTGGTGGCGCGGGTGTTCGAGGGGGCGGGGCCGGCGGTGCTGTTGTCGGCGGGGCAGCATGCCAATGAGACGTCCGGGATTGTGGGCGCGCTGCGGGCGGCGCGGGTGTTGCGGGCGGCGGGGCGGGGGTTCGGGTTTATTCCGTGCGAAAATCCGGACGGCAATGCGTTGCATCATCGGCTCAGGGCCGCCAACCCGCGGCACATGCATCACGCGGCGCGGTATTCGGCGCTGGGCGATGATGTGGAGGCGCGGGAGGGGGCGCCGCTGTATGAGAAGGCGGCGCGCCTGGCGTTGATCGAGGAGACCGGGGCGCGGTTGCATCTCAATCTGCACGGATATCCGTCGCATGAATGGACCCGGCCGCTATCGGGGTATGTGCCGCGCGGGTTCGAATTGTGGACGATTCCGAAGGGGTTCTTTCTGATCCTGCGGTATCTGCCGGGGCATGAGGCGGGGACGCGGGAATTTCTGGAGGCCTTGACGGCACATCTGGCGGAGGATGAAGCGTTGGCGGCGTTCAACCGGGTGCAGTTGGCGGCGTGGGCGGCGCATGCCGGGGCGGTGCCGTTTCCGGTGTTGAACGGGATTCCGTGCAATATCGGGGAGAGCACGCGCCAGACGGTGCCGTGGCAGTTGATCACGGAGTATCCGGACGAGACGATCTATGGCGATGCGTTTCGGCTGGCGCAGCGGACGCAGATGCGCACGGCGTTGAAGGCGGTTGAGTTGTTTGCGGGGTGAGCGG
>CANFKS010000115.1 GCA_947447625.1 Rhodospirillales bacterium
GGCGACACCGACGCGCCTGCCGTGCTCTACCTCTCCCGCCCGCGCGGCTATTTCGGCGCCGGCCGCGATCGCGTCCTCGTCAACGGCACACCGATCGCCATCCCCCCGGGCGTCCCCACGATCTCCACCGCCCGCAGCCTCGCCGAACCCGGCACCGCCTTCACCGGCACCTTCAACGACGAAGTCATCCCCGCCCGAACCTGGCCCACCGCCACCGGCCACATCAGCGTCGTCGAGTTCACCGCCTGATCCTCCCCCGCCTGAGACAATTCAACCCAGCCAATCCAACACTGGCCCCACCCCCCGCCCCGGCGTATGAACCGATCATGGCCAAACCCACCTCCTCCGGCAGCCCCAATCGCGGCCTGACAATCAACGTCAAAACCGCCAAGAAGCGCTCCCTCGCCTCCGCCGTCTGGCTCAAGCGCCAGCTCAACGACCCCTATGTCGCCGCCGCCAAGGCCCAGGGCTGGCGTTCCCGCGCCGCGTTCAAACTCATCGAACTCGACGAACGCTTCAAACTGCTCGATCTCGGCCTGCGCATCGTCGACCTCGGCGCCGCCCCCGGCGGCTGGACCCAGGTCGCCGTGCACCGCGGCGCCGCCAAAGTCATCGGCCTCGACCTCCTGCATGTTGACCCCGTCCCCGGCGCCACCATGCTCCAGGGTGACTTCAACGACCCCGCCATGCCAGCCATCCTGATGGAACATCTCGGCGGCAAGGCCGATCTCGTGATGTCCGACATGGCCCCCAACACCACCGGCCACGCCGCCACCGACCATATCCGCATCGTTGCCCTGGCCGAACTCGCCATCCACTTCGCCCTCCAGGTCCTCGCCCCCAAAGGCGCCTTCATCGCCAAGGTCTTCCAAGGCGGCGCGGAAAAACAACTGCTCGACCCGCTCAAGCAGCACTTCACCACCGTCCGCCACGTCAAACCCCCCGCCAGCCGCAAGGAAAGCAGCGAACTCTACGTCGTCGCGCAAGGCTTCCGCGGCTAACCCCCCCCAACACGCCACTCCACGCACGGTCCCCCATGTTCCCTCCCGGCGTCCTCTCCGGCCTGCGTGTCATCGAACTCGGCCAGGTCCTCGCCGGCCCCTTCGTCGGCGCCATCTTCGCCGACCTCGGCGCCGAGGTGATCAAAATCGAACGCCCCGACGGCGGCGATGACGCCCGCCGCATGGGCCCCGCCTTCCGCAACGACGACGCCATGACCTTCCACATCTTCAACCGCGGCAAACAATCCGCCACGCTGGACATGAAATCCCCCGACGGCCAGGCCGCCTTCGAGCGCCTCGCCGCGACTGCCGACATCGTCGTCCACAATCTCCGCCCCGGCGTCCCCGAAGCCCTCGGCATCGACGGCCCCAGCCTCACCGCCCGCCACCCGAGGCTCATCTACGGCGCCATCTCCGCCTTCGGCCAAGGTCCGATGACGCCCGCCGGCCGCGGGGGCCCCATGGCCGCGCGCCCCGGCTTCGAACCCCTGATCCAGGCCTATTCCGGCCTCTCCTCCATCAACGGCGGCCCTGACGACCCGCCGATCCGCGCCGCTGCCTCGCTCTGCGACCAAGGCAGCGCCATGTGGACCGTCATCGGCACCCTGTCGCTGCTGCATCGCCGCACCCTGACCGGCCAAGGCGGCATCATCGAAACCTCCCTGCTGGAGACCGCCCTCGCCTGGGCCGCCCAAAAAGCCGACGCCTTCGCCAACACCGGCGAACTCCCCGCCCGCCACCGCTCCGGCCACCCCGGCATGGCCCCCTACGAAGCCTTCGACGCCGCCGACGGCCCCTTCATGATCTGCGCCGGCAATGACCGCCTCTTCGCCAAACTCGCCACCACCCTCGGCCGCCCGGACTGGATCGCCACCCCCGAATTCGCCACCAACCGCGCCCGCCTGATCAACAAACCAGCCCTCTTCGCCGCCATGAACCCCATCCTCGCCACCCGCCCCCGCGCCCACTGGATCGAAGCCCTCGAAGGCGCCGGCGTCCCCGCCGCCCAAATCCACACGCTGCCCGAAGCCCTCGCCCAACCCCATATCCAAGCCCTCGCCATGGCCCAGACCATCCCCGGCGAGACCTTCACCCTCACCCCGCTCCCCCTGACCATCGACGGCACACGCCCGCGCATCGCCCACGCCGCCCCCCGCCTCGGCAATGCCAACGCAGCCCTCGGCCTCCCCCCCTTGCCTGGCTGACGCCGCTCCGCAACACTCTCTTTGAATCCCCGGAGCCCCGCCATGTCAGCCATCGACCATATCCGCACCTTCCACGACGAACTCACCGCCATCCGCCGCGATCTGCACGCCCACCCCGAAATCGGCTTCGAGGAACACCGCACGTCGGACATCGTGGCCACCCTCCTCCAGGCCTGGGGCATCGAGGTTCACCGCAACATCGGCGGCACCGGCGTCGTCGGCGTGCTGCGCAAAGGCAACGGCGAAATGGCCATCGGCCTGCGCGCCGACATGGACTGCCTGCCCATGGAGGAAACCAACAGCTTCGCCCACCGCTCCACCATCCCGGGCCGGATGCATGCCTGCGGCCATGACGGCCACACCACCATGCTCCTCGGCGCCGCCCGTCACCTTGCCGAAAACGGGGACTTCAACGGCACCGTCAACTTCATCTTCCAGCCCGCCGAAGAAGGCGTCGGCGGCGCCCAGGCCATGCTCAAGGACGGCCTGTTCCAGCGCTTCCCCTGCAACTTCGTCTACGGCATGCACAACCGCCCCGGCCTCCCCGTCGGCCAGTTCGCCATCCGCCCCGGCCCCATGATGGCCAGCGGCGCCTTTTTCGACATCGAAATCACCGGCCGCGGCGCCCACGGCGCCCGCCCCGAAGGCAGCATCGACCCCGTCGTCGTCGCAACCCAAATCCACATCGCCTTCCAATCCATCGTCGCCCGCAACATCTCCCCCGCCGACACCGCCGTCCTCTCCGTCACCCGCATCGAAGGCGGCGACGCCTACAACGTCATCCCCCAAACCGCCTGGCTCCGCGGCACCGCCCGCACCATGAAGCGCGCCACCATGGAGCTTATCGAAACCACCATGCGCCGCCTCGCCGAACACATCGCCCAAGGCTACGGCGCCACCGCCACCATGGATTTCCGCCTCCTCTTCGCCCCCACCATCAACGACCCCGCCGAAACCGACGCCATCATCAAGGCTGCTTCCACCGTCGTCGGCCGCGAAAACGTCGAAGCCAACGGTCCCCTCGTCATGGGCTCGGAGGATTTCTCCTTCATGCTCGAAGCCGTCCCCGGCGCCTACATCAACATCGGCAACGGCGACACCCATGGCGCCGTCCCCGTCCACAACCCCGCCTACGAATTCAACGACGACGCCATCCCCATCGGCGCCGCCATGTTTGCCGAACTCGTCGCCCAGAAACTCCCCCGCGGCCTCTGATCCGGACCCCCCCCATGAACGCTCTCGACTCCATCCGCGCCTTCGCCGACGAACTCACCGAACTCCGCCGCGACTTTCACGCCCATCCCGAACTCGGCCTCGAGGAAGTCCGCACCGCCGAGATCGTCGCCCAGAAACTTGAATCCTGGGGCATCGAGGTCCACCGCGCCGTCGGCACCACCGGCGTCGTCGGCGTCATTCGCAAAGGCACCGGCAAAGCCAGCATCGGCCTGCGCGCCGACATGGACTGCCTGCCCATGGAGGAACAAACCAACCTCCCCTACCGCAGCCAATCCCCCGGCAAAATGCACGCCTGCGGCCATGACGGCCATACCACCATGCTCCTCGGCGCCGCCAAATACCTCGCCTCGGCTGACTTCGACGGCACCGTCAACCTCATCTTCCAGCCCGGCGAGGAAGGCATCGGCGGCGCGCTCGCCATGCTCAACGACGGCCTGTTTGACCGCTTCCCCTGCGACGCCATCTTCGCGCTGCACAACCGCCCCGGCATGGATATCGGCAAATTCGCCATCTCCAAAGGCCCCTCGGCCGCCGGCGGCGCCTTCTTCGACATCAAAATCACCGGCACCGGCACCCACGGCGCCCGCCCCGAAGTTGGCATCGACCCCGTCCTCGTCGCCTCCCACATCGTATCCGCGCTGCAATCTATCGTCGCCCGCAACGTCCCGCCCACCGACACCGCGGTCCTCTCCATCACCCGCATCAACGGCGGCGACGCCTATAATGTGATCCCCGAGACCGCCACCATCGCCGGCACCGCCCGCGCCTTCAGCCCCACGGTGATGGCCCTCATCGAAACCAACATGAAGCGTATCGCCAAAGGCACCGCCGAAGCCTTCGGCGCCACCGCCGATGTCGATTTCCGCGTCATCTTCGCCCCCCTCATCAACGACGCCGCACAAACCGACGCCCTCGCCGACGCCGCCGCCTCCCTCGTGGGCGATGCCGCCGTCGATCGCCTCAAGCCCCCCGGAATGGGCTCGGAAGACTTCTCCTTCATGATGGAGAAAGTCCCCGGCGCCTATATCCAGGTCGGCAACGGCGAAAGCGCGCAGTTGCACAATCCGGCCTACAACTACAACGATGACTGCACCCCCTACGGCGCCGCCCTGCTCGCCACCATCGCCCAGCAAAAACTCGCCGGCTGATCCAGCAAGGACAGGAGATGAACGTTTTTTGTTTCTTTTTTACAAAAAAGAAAGCGCTTTCTTTTTTTGAAAAAAAAGAAACAAAAAAACTTTATCTCCTTTCCTTCGGATGACAACAGCCCTCGGGATTGATGGCGGCGGCTCGGCCACCCGCTGGGCCATCGCCGACACAACCGGCACCATCATCGCCCGGGGCGAAGCCCCCCCCGTCTCGGGCCACCTCTTCGCCGAACCCGAACGCCAACGCCTCGCCGCCGCCATCGCCACCATCCCCCACCGCCCGACCCGCGTCCTCGCCGGCATCACCGGCCTGGCCGCAGCCACGCCGCAAGCCGCCGACGCCGCTTGCATTATCGCCCAAACCCTCAACCTGCCCCCCGAAGCTGTCGAAATCCACACCGACATGTGGATCGCCTACCACGCCGTCTTCGCCCCCGGCCAAGGCCATATCGTCTACGCCGGCACCGGCGCCATCGCGCTGCACATCGCCGCCAACGGCAGCGAAATCCGCGCCGGCGGCCGCGGCATGCTCGTCGATGACGCTGGCTCCGCCTTCTGGATCGCCAAAACCGCCCTCGATCACATCTGGCGCGCCCGCGACACCAACCCCGCCTTCGCCTCCCCCCTCGCCCAAGCCCTCGATCACGCCATCGGCGGCGCGGACTGGGACACCCACCGCAGCCACATCTACGCCGGCGGGCGCAACGCGGTGGCCCAACTCGCCCGCGCCGTCGCCACCGCTGACGACCCGATGGCCCTGCACATCCTCACCAGCGCCGGCCACGAACTCGCCCGCCTCGCCTTGGCACTCACCGCCCGCACCACCCCCAAACCCACCGCCCTCATCGGCCGCGCCGCCACGCTCCACCCCGCCATCGCAGCCGGCTTCCGCGCCGCCGCCCCCCACCTGGCCTTGACCCTGCCAACCACCGACCCCGCCGCCGCCGCCGCCAAAATCGCCGCCGCCAAAATCGCCACCGCCAAAATCGCCACCGCCCGTCTTGCGACACGCCGCAACCCGGCGCACGCTGCGGTCAATCAACACGACCGGAAACACGTCCCATGAACGGCAAACGCCCCACCATCTCCTCCGTCCACGGCATCGTCGCCGCGGCCCACCCGCTGGCCGCCGCCGCCGGCGCCCGCCTCCTCGCCCAAGGCGGCAACGCCTTCGACGCCGCCGCCGCCACCGCCGCCGCGCTCAACGTCACCGAACCCTTCATGTCCGGGCTCTCCGGCCTCGGCATGGCGACCTGCTATATCGCTGGCGAACAGCGCATCCGCACGCTCGACTACATCACCCGCGTCCCCTCCAAATTCCCGGTGGGCGTCTTCAAAGACCGCGAGGAAACCTACCGTCACCCCGCCTCCGCCGCCACGCCGGGCAATCTCGCCGGCTGGTGCGAGCTCGTCCGCGCCCATGGCCGCAAATCCCTCTCCGAGGTTTTCGCCCCCGCCATCGCGCTCGCCCGTGACGGCTTCCCCATCATCGAATTCAACACCGACGGCATCAACGGCGCCGTCGACAACCTGGCGCAAACCCCCTTCTTCAACGACTGGCTCCAGAACTACACCCGCGGCCGCGGCAAAATGGCCATGGGCGACATTCTGCGCCAGCCCGAACTCGCCACCACGTTCGAAGCCATCGCCGCACACGGCCCCGGCTATCTCTACGGCGGCCCCCTCGGGCAGAAAATGGTGGCCCATCTCGCCAAACTCGGCGGCAGCTTCACCATGGCCGACCTCGAAGCCGTCAGCCCCCGCTGGCAGGACCCCATCGCCGTCGGCTACCGCGACATCACCGTCCACACCCTGCCGCCGCCGGCCGAAGGCTTCCAGTTCCTGCTGACCATGCGCATCCTCGACGGCTTCGACATCGCCGCCATGGAACGCAACGGCGTAGAGCATCTCGACACCGTCTGGCGCGCCATCCGCCTTGCCGCCGGCCAGCGCATCGAACACAACAAGCCCAACCCCGAAAAACTCGCCTGGCTGTTTTCCGACGAAAACGTCCACGCGCTCCGCGCCCGCGTCCGCGACGGCAAACCCATCTCGGGTCTCACCGAACAATGGCTCCCCTCCGAGCCCAACCTCGAACGCGAACACACCACCTCGCTTTCGGTCGCCGATCGCGAAGGCAACGTCATCTGCATCACCCAAAGCCTCGGCGGCCTGTTCGGCTGCGGCGTCGTCATCCCCGACACCGGCGTATGCATGAACAACTTCCTCTACTGGGGCGAAGTTGACCAGCGCGGCACCAACCCGCTCACGCCCGGCGCCGAACTCGCGATCTGCACGGCCCCCTCGGTCAGCACCCGCGCCGACGGCAAGCCCGTCCTCGCGCTTGGCACCCCCGGCAGCTACGGCATCTGCCAAACCCAGGTGCAGGCCCTCGTTCAATACAAGGATTACGGCCTCGGCCTGCAAGACGCCATCGAAGCCCCCCGCGCCCGCCTGTGGGACGGCACCCGCGTCCAACCCGAATCCCGCTTCGACCCCGCCGTCCTCAACACCCTCAAGGCGCGCGGCCACGGCATCGAAGACACGCCGGCCTGGACCATGACCGTCGGCGGCATGCAAGGCATCGCCCTCAACCCCGACACCGGCGCCAAAACCGGCGCCGCCGACCCCCGCCGCGACAGCTACGTAGCCACCCCGTAACCCCGTAACCTGCAGGGTGCAGTGCCCCTCGGCACTGCACCCCCCCCCCCCCAACCCCAACGCCGCGGACGCGACCGTCAATTACGGCATCCCCGGCCTCTCTGGTCGCGATCGACGACACCGCGATCGACGACACCGCGATCACCTCCGGCGCGAGCGGCAGATGCGACGACATCGAGGGCGGATGGATCGCCCCGTGACGGCGCAGGAAATAATGATCTTCGACATGACGAACCTCCAGTTCACATGTTCCGTGCAATCTGCCCTGACATGAATCCATCGACAAACCCACAATCCACCCCCATATGCCGACCATCGCGTTTGGAGAGCACCATGCAGTTCGACATCGTCATCGCCGGCGGCGGCCCCGCTGGCCTGAGCCTTGCCAGCGCCCTCGGCGGCAGCGGCCTGTCCGTCGCCGTGGTGGAGCGCGCCCCCGAAACCGAACTCGCCGATCCGGCCTTCGACGGCCGCGAAATCGCCCTCACCCACCGCTCCGTCGCGCTGCTGAAAGAAACCGGCGCATGGGATCGGATCCCGGCAGACGAGATCGCCGAAATGTCCACAGCCCGCGTCCTCAACGGCGGCTCGCTCTATGCGATGAATTTCTCCCCCGCCTCCGGCGGCCCGCTCGGCCACCTCGTCGCCAATCATTTGATCCGCCGCGCCGTCTACCAAACCGCCATTGCGCACGACACCATCACTCTCCTTGCCGGCGTCAGCGTGACGGCCGTGCATACCACGACCGAAGGCGGCATTGTCCGTCTCTCCGACGGGCGCGACCTGTCCGCCCGCCTGGTCGTTGCCGCCGACACCCGCTTCTCCGAACTCCGCCGCAGCCAGGGAATCCCGGCGCGGATGCATGATTTCGGCCGGATGATGATGGTCTGCCGCGTCGAGCATGATCTGGCGCATGACGGCGTTGCCACCGAATGGTTCGACTACGGCCAGACCATCGCCATGCTGCCCATCAAGGGCAATTGCTCCTCCTTCGTCCTCACCTTGCCGGCCCGTGAAATGGAGCAGGTGATGGCGCTGGATGACGACGCGTTCAGCGCCGAGGCCACACGGCGCTACCGCGAACGCCTCGGCCGGATGCGCCTGATCAGCAAGCGCATCACCTACCCGCTGGTGGGCGTCTATGCCGAACGGTTCGTGGCCACCCGGTTCGCCCTGGTTGGCGATGCCGCGGTGGGGATGCATCCGGTGACGGCGCATGGCTTCAATTTCGGCCTGCAGGGTGCCGATGCGCTGGCGCGGCGGGTGCGCGCGGCGGCAGCCAAGGGCGGGGATATCGCTGCGCCCGCGCTGCTGCGGGCCTATGAGCGCGAGCACCGGCTCGCAACCTTCCCCACCTATGCCGCCACCAACGCGACCGTCCGGCTGTTCACCGATGCGCGCCGCCCGGCGCGGATGCTGCGCGATGTGTTGCTGCGGGTGGGCAATATGGCCGCACCGGTGCGCGGGATGATCACCCGCCATCTGATGGAATCGGGCCGGCCCAAGCCGGCCTGAGGCGCTCAGCCCGGCGCGGCGGCCTGGGCCTTGAGGGCTTCGATCAGGATATCGATCTTGTTGCCGTGGCTGCCGAGGAAGGCCGAGTAGTCGCTGCGCTGGGTCAGCCGCAGGCTGGTGCCCTCGGCCACCACGTCGATCAGCCGTGGCGCGCCTGCGGCGGTCACGATCCAGTCGATCTTGTTGGGCGCATTGCCGGGCCGGTTGACGATTGAGGAGACGACGATGTCGTCCTCGCGCCGCTGGGCCTTGCCCACCTCCATCACCACCCCCTTGTACTCGCCTGCCCTGCCGGCGATATTGCGGAGCAAAACGGTGCGGAACAGCTTGGTGTAGACGCGCTGCTGCTCCGGCGTCGCCGTCCGCCAGAAGCGGCCGAGGCAGAACCGGGCGATCGACTCGATATCGGCGGCGCCGTCGAGCAGGGTTTCAAAGGCAGCGCGACGCTCCTCGGCAGTAACCGCGGTATTGGCCACCTCGCTCAATTGGCGGCCAAGCGTGACCACCAGGTCCCGCGCCGCATCCGTATCGTCGGCATGAGCGGGAAGGGCCAGCAGAGCGGGCACGGCAGCGAGCAGGAAGCGGCGAGCGATCATGGCGGTTTCACCAGTCAGAAGGGGACAGGAGGGCGCAGCATGCGCGCCTATGGTGACTTTTTGACGGCGCCGGTTTCGTCGCGCTTGGCCTCTCCGATGCGCGCGGCGCGGTATTGCCGGGTCAGGCTGCGCACGGTGGCATAGGGGTCGAGCGCCTGGGCCTTCACTTCGTCGAACGCGTCGAGATACTCGGCGCGGGCATCGACCGCCGAAATCCCGGTCCGGGCGCGGCGCAGGTCATGCACTGCGGCGCCCCGGCCGACCCAGCCCAAGGGGTCGAGCCCAAACGTGTCGACGGCAAAGCCGATCCCGTCGCGCGGGTTGCTCGGGCCGAGGATCGGCAGGAACAGGTAAGCCCCTTCCGGCGCGCCCCAGACGGCGAGGGTCATGCCGAAATCGGCGTCATGCCGCGGGATCGACAGATCGCTCGCCATGTCGAACACCCCGCCGAGGCCAAGGGTGCTGTTGACGATGAAGCGCGAAATCGTGGCGCCGGCGCGGTCCTTGTCGCCCTGCAGGATGTCGTTGATGAGGACAACCGGGGTCGCGATGTGATTGAGCACATTATGCACCACGCTGCGCACGGGCTTGGGCACCACGCCGCGATAGATGGTGGCGACCGGCTTCATCAACACGGTATCGAGCGCGTCGTTGACTTGATAGAAGAAACGATTGGCCGGCTCAAGCGGATCGTTGTTTTCCTTGAATTCGGCGATCGCTTCGGGATCATTCCCCGGAGGCGGCACGGCACACCCGGCGAGCAGGGTGCTCGAAACCAGGGCGATCATCAGCAACAGAGGGCGGAACATCGGGCGCATCGTGATCCTCGGGGCAGGGACTGCCCTTATGAACGTATCTCGGGACGTGATCTAGCACATACAATAGACTGTCTTGCATACGGCAGTCTGCCCCGAAGTGATGAAAGAAAAGTTGATGGACCCGCAGACCGATGGGCTTGCAAGCGCGGCGTGCAAGGTCGATCTAAACGGCATGAACCACGCCCCCACGCTCGCCCGCTGGCTCACCGGTGCCCGGATCGGCCGGCTGCCCGTTCGCAGCGCTGAACTTGCAGCCCCCGCGCTGTCTTTTGAATTCATGCCGCCCAAGACTGAGGCCATGGAAACACAGTTGTGGCACTGTATCGACCGGCTTGCGCCGCTCGGGCCGCGGTTCGTGTCCGTCACCTACGGTGCCGGGGGAACGACCCAGGCGCGCACCCATGCCACGGTGGCGCGCATCGTGACCGATACCAGCCTTGTGCCAGCCGCGCATCTGACCTGCGTCGGAGCTTCGCGGGCCGAGATCAACGCGATCGCCGATGGCTACTGGCAGGCGGGCGTGCGGCATATCGTGGCGTTGCGCGGCGATGTGCCGGGCGGCGGGGCCTATGCGCCGCATCCCGAGGGCTACGCCTATGCGTCGGACCTCGTGGCGGGGCTGGCGCGGCTGCATCCGTTCGAGATCTCGGTGGCGGCCTATCCGGAGATCCATCCCGCCGCGCGCAGCCCGCTCGCTGACCTCGAGAACCTCAAGCGCAAGCTCGATGCCGGAGCGACGCGGGCGATCACCAATTATTTCTTCGAGAGCGACACCTATCTGCGGTTCCTCGATTTGTGCCTCGCCGCCGGGATCACGGCGCCGATCGTGCCGGGGGTTCTGCCGGTGACGAATTTTGCGCAGGCCAAGCGGTTTTCGGCCCTTTCGGGCGTGGCCTTGCCGGCCTGGCTCGGGCACATGTTCGAGGGCACCGACGAGGACCCCGAATTGCGCCGGATGATCGCGGCGATCGTGGCGGCCGAGCAGGCGCGGCTGTTGCAAGCCAATGGGATCGACGAATTCCATATCTACACGCTCAACCGGCCCGAACTGACCCATGCGATCGCCCATATTCTCGGGGTCCGACCGAAACCCTGAAACGGGCGCAAAGGCCACGGCGCGGCGGGTGTGACGGGGTGATCAGAAGTAGCGCAGCACTTGCGCGGTGGCGGAGGCGGCGGATCTGAGGCCGCCATAGGCGCTACGCGGTGGGCCGAAGCTGGAGGCGAGGATCGCCGAGGCCGACCAGTGGCGGTCGATGCTCCAGGTGGCCGAAACTTGGGCGAGGCCGGAGCCGTCATCGAGGCTGACAAAGCCTAGGGCCGTGAGGTCGATGTCGCGCGCGATGGCGTCGGGCCAATTGGCGCGGAGGAAGACCTGCTGGCGGGCAACAGGGGTTTGCCGGTCGGCGGCGAAGGCACGCTCATACCACATCAGGCCCGCGA
>CANFKS010000116.1 GCA_947447625.1 Rhodospirillales bacterium
CCCCCAACCACCAGCCCCATCCCCTCGCCCAGCCGATGCAACACCCCGCGCAACGCCGCATCCGGCGCCGCCATCGCCGCGAACAACGGCGCCAACGCCCCCCGGATCGCCCCATCCACAAACCCCTGCAACCGGACCCGCACCCGCTCGCGCTGGCTGCCATCGAGAAACGCGCTGTCGCGCACCTCCACCGCCGGCCGCAACGCCGAAACCCCGGCCCTCAGCCGCCCCACCGGCCACCCGTCCCACGCAATCGTCACCGCCCCGCAAGCCCCGCCGTTCGCCGCGCTGGGCGTCAAACTGAACGCCTCATCCCCCGCCGCCTCCAGCCGCATCACCCGGCGCGGCATCTCATCGCGCAACGCATGCCGCGCCGCGCGCAGCATCATCTTGCGCTCCTCGCCCACGCTGTCCGGATCAGGCACGAAGGCGAACCCCTCGATCTGCCCCACCGGATGCCCCTCCACCACCACCTCGCCCCGCAGCGTCACCGCCGATAACAACTGCTCCGCCTCCCCCGCATCCAGCCGCCGCATCAGATGCGCCGCCCGCCGGTCGACGAACCGCGCAATCAATTTCTCGTGCAGCGCGTCCGAAATCATATCCTCCGCCTCGCGCGCCCGGCCCTGCCAATGCGCCGCCTCCGGCACCCAATCCGTCCGCGCCGCCACATAGGTCCACACCCGCACGCCCGCCAGGCGCTGCATCAAGGTGTCGATATCGCCATCCACCCGGTTCAGCGCCGCGATCTGCCCCCCCAGCCACTCCGCCGGCACCTTGCCGCCACCCGCCACATGGCCGAACACCTTGGCGCACAGCTTCAGATGCGTATCGTCCGACAATTTCCTGAAATCCGGGATCTGGCAGGCATCCCACAACATCGAAATCCGCCGCCGCCCCCGCGCCATCGCACGGATATCCGGGTCCCGCGCCAACGCATCCAAGGTCTCCACATCGGTCGCCTCATTGCCCCGCACCAACCCCCGCCGCGGCGGCGGCGCATTGAGGCTCTCCAGCAGCGTATCGACCGTGGTGAAATCTAGCGCCGCATTGCGCCACGCCAACTGCTCCAGCGGCTCGAACTGATGCTCCTCCACCGCGCGCACGATATCCTCGTCGAGCGGCGGACACTCCCCGGTTGTCCCAAACGTGCCATCGCGCATCCCGCGCCCCGCCCTGCCCGCGATCTGCGCCACCTCGCTCGCCAACAGATGCCGCGGCCGATGCCCATCGAACTTCGTCAACCGGGCAAACGCCACATGGTCGACATCCATGTTGAGCCCCATCCCGATCGCATCCGTCGCCACCAGGAAATCCACCTCGCCGGCCTGATACAGCGCCACCTGCGCATTGCGCGTGCGCGGGCTGAGCCGCCCCATCACCACCGCGCAGCCCCCGCGCCGCCGGCGGATCATCTCCGCGATCGCGTAAACCTCCGCCGTGCTGAATGCCACCACCGCGCTGCGCGGCGGCAGCCGCGACAATTTCAACGCCCCTGCATGGCTGATCTGCGACAGCCGCGGCCGCGTCTCCACGATCGCCTCCGGCACCAGCCGATGCAGCAAGGGCCGGATGGTCTCGGCGCCAAGGAACATCGTCTCGACCAGGCCACGCGCATGCAGCAGCCGATCGGTGAAGATATGCCCCCGGTCCGGATCGGCACAAAGCTGGATCTCATCGACCGCCAGAAACTCCGCCCGCCGGTCCAGCGGCATCGCCTCCACCGTGCAGGAGAACCATCGGGCATCGGGCGGAATGATCTTCTCCTCCCCGGTGATCAGCGCCACATGCCGCGCCCCCTTGCGCGCCACCATCCGGTCGTAATTCTCCCGCGCCAGCAGCCGCAGCGGAAATCCGATCATGCCCGACGCATGCGCCAGCATCCGCTCGATGGCCAGATGCGTCTTGCCCGTGTTGGTCGGCCCCAGCACGGCCTTGACCCTGTGGCCCAGCAACGGGAACGCGGCATGCGGCGGAAAGGTGGGGGCGATTCCCTTCATGCTGAAATGGTCGTGTGTCGCACCGCACAATGCAAGCGCTTTGGCGATGACCGCCCCGTGAAACCACACCGCCCCGATCGCGCCTCTCCCACGATCAGCGCCGTTCGAGGAAACCCACACCGCGCCTCGCGCACCGCGCGCCATGGGATGCACCGTTGAAATCCGCCACCGCGCGCAGCATATCCCCGATCAGAGGCGAGCCGATCGCCCGACCCGTTTTGCCTGGACCTAAGGACACAAGCCCATGACCGAAACCACCGCCCAGCCCCCCGGCATCGAAAAACACGGCTTCGAAGCCGAAGTCGGCCGCCTGCTCGATCTCGTCGTCCACTCGCTCTACTCGGACCGCGAAATCTTCCTGCGCGAACTCGTCGCCAACGCCGCCGACGCGACCGACCGCCGCCGCTTCGAAAGCCTCACCCAGCCCGACATCGCCCCCCCGGAATCGGCCGGCGTGCGCATCGTCCCGCTCAAGCCCGAGCGCACCATCACCATCTCCGATGACGGCATCGGCATGTCGCGCGAAGACCTCATCGCCCATCTCGGCACCATCGCCCGCTCCGGCACCCGCGCCTTCGGCGAAAAACTCGCCTCCGCCAAACCCGAGGACCGCCCGAGTCTGATCGGCCAGTTCGGCGTCGGCTTCTACTCCTCCTTCATGGTGGCTGACCGGGTTGACGTCACCAGCCGCAAAGCCGGCTCCGACGAAACCTGGACCTGGTCGAGCGAAGGCGCCGGCGTCTACACCATCGCCCCCAACACCCCCCAGGGTACGCCGCGCGACACCGCCGGCACCGATATCGTCCTGCACATCAAAACCGACGCCGACGAATTCCTCGAACCCATGCGGCTCGAAACCATCGTCCGCAAATGGGCCGACCACATCACCCTGCCCATCACCATCGCCCGCGACGGGAAGGACGAACCGGCCAACGAAGGCACCGCCCTGTGGCGCAAGTCCAAATCCGAAATCTCGGAAGAGGACTACACCACCTTCTACCGCCACATCGGCCACAATTTCGACGCCCCCTGGGCCACGCTGCACTGGCGCGCCGAGGGGATGATGGAGTTTCACGCCCTCATGTTCGTGCCCGGCATGAAGCCCTTCATGCCCGTCGAGGACGAACGCGTCTCCAAAATCCGCCTGCATGTCCGGCGCATGTTCATCACCGATGCGGCCGAATTGCTGCCGCCCTGGCTGCGCTTCGTGCAAGGCGTGGTCGACACCGAGGACCTGCCGCTCAACGTCAGCCGCGAAATCCTGCAAGCCACCCCGGTGATCGCCCGCATCCGCAAGGCCGTCACCAACCGCGTCATCACCGAACTGAAAAACAAGGCGAAGGACGCCGAATCCTACAACAGCTTCTGGAACAATTTCGGCGCCATCGTAAAGGAAGGCGCCTGGGATGACTCCGAACACCGCAAGGATGTCGCAGCCCTCATGCGCTTCCGCTCCTCCACCGAGGAGGGCCTGGTTTCCTTCGCCGACTACATCGCGCGCATGAAACCCGGCCAGGAGGCGATCTATTACCTCGCCGGTGACGACGCCGACCAACTCGCCCGCTCCGCACAACTCGAGGGCTTCAAGGCCCGCGGCGTCGAAGTCCTGCTGCTGACCGACAGCATCGACGCCTTCTGGCCCGAGCGCCTCGACAGTTTCGACGACAAAAAGCTCAAAAGCGTCACCGCCGGCGCCGCCGACCTCGCCGCCATCGCCCCCGAGACCGAACCCGTTGGCGAAGCCACCGAAACCGAAGCCCTGATCGCGGCCATGAAGGAGGCCCTCGGCGACGCCGTCAGCGATATCCGCACCACCGACCGCCTGGTCAACAGCGCCGTCGTCCTCGCCTCGGGCGGTGACGGGCCGGACCTGCAAATGCAGCGCCTGCTCAAGCGCGCCGGCCGCATGAACTACGCCCCCGCCCCGGTGCTCGAACTCAACCCCCGCCACCCCCTGATCGCCAGCCTCGCCCGGCGCCAGGCCGAAGGGGCCGACATCGCGGCCGACACCGCCTTGCTGATCGACCTCGCCCGCCTGCAGGACGGCGATATGCCCAAAGACGCCGCCGGTTTCGCTCGCCGCGTCGAAACCCTCCTCGCCGGCGCCTGATCCCGCCCCGAGCGGCCAGCGGTGCCCTCCGGGCGCTGCTGGCCCTTGTGACTCTCCCCTGATGTTTTGCACGCGAGAAAGACACTCCCCTCGGGGTGAGCCGTCGTTTTGTCCCCCAAACCGCTTGTCATCGCAGCGCAACAGTGCGAATTCCCATCACGATCCGGTATAACACCCGCAGCAACGTGGCCAGGAATTCGTGACAATGACGCCAGCCAACCTTCCCCTCGTACCCGCTGACGCCTCCGCTTTGCCGGTGCATGCCGTTCGCCCCGACGGGCTTGAGCTCCTGCTTGCCCGCCTCGAACCTGCCCAGTCCGCCTTCCTGCGCGCTGTCAAATTCGCGGCGAGGCCCGATGAATTCCACCTCCTCCCCGGCCCCACCGGCATCGCCGGCGCCGTTCTCGGCCTCGGCACCCGCACCGATCCCCTGCTGTTCGGCGCCCTGCCGCACAAACTCCCCGAAGGCGTCTGGCGCATCGAATTCACCTTCGCCACTCCCGATACTCTCAGCCCCGATCCTCTTGGCAACAACACCGCCGCCCTTGGGTTCTGTCTCGGCGCCTATCGTTACACTGAGTTCAAAAAACCGGGCCGCCCCCCTGCCCGCCTCGCCACCCCGCATGCCGCCCGCGCCGTCTCCCAGGCCCGCGCGATCTGGATGGTCCGCGACCTCATCAACGCGCCGGCCAACCTGATCGGCCCCTCCGAACTCGCCGACGCCGCCATCGCCCTCGGCACCACCCACGGCGCCCGCACCTTCCGCACCACCGGTGCCGACCTCGACGCAAACTACCCCACCGTCGCCGCCGTGGGCCGCGGTTCCGATCGCCCGGCCCAGGTCGCCGGCTTCCGGTGGCAAGGCTCCGCCGCCGGAGCCGACGCCCCCCATGTCTGGCTCTGCGGCAAAGGCGTCGTGTTCGATTCCGGCGGCTATGACCTCAAACCCTCCGCCGGCATGCTCCGCATGAAAAAGGACATGGGCGGCGCCGCCAACATCCTCGGCCTCGCCGCCATGATCATGGACGCAGACCTGCCGATCCGCCTCACCGCCGCGATCGGCTGCGTCGAAAACAGCGTCTCCGGCCACGCCATGCGCCCGATGGACATCATCCGCACCCGCCGCGGCCTCACCGTCGAAGTCGGCAACACCGATGCCGAAGGCCGCCTCGTGCTGTGTGACCTCCTCGCCGAAGCCTCCGACGCGGCCCCCGCCCTCATCATCGACTGCGCCACCCTCACCGGCGCCGCCCGCGTCGCCATCGGCCCCGATATGCCGGCCCTCTTCTGCAACAACGACGCCATCGCCACCCACCTCCTCGCCGCCGGCACCGCCGTTCACGACCCGCTATGGCGCCTCCCGCTCTGGGACGGCTACGATTCCTGGCTCGACAGCCCCGTCGCCGATCTCAACAACGTTTCCAGCAAAGCCTTCGCCGGCGCCGTCGTCGCCGGCTTGTTTCTGCGCCGTTTCGTCCCCAGCAGCATTCCCTGGATTCATCTCGACATGTACGCCTGGAACGACACCACGCGCCCGGGCCGCCCCGAGGGCGGCGAAGCCATGGGGATCCGCGCTCTGTTCAGTGCCATCGAAACCCACTTTCGTCCAAATTGAAACGAGCATGCACGCGCAATCGAACATTTATCAAAAAATCATAACGTTATTTGACTAGTTGCGTTGTGGTATTTCTTCAGACTGCCGTGATAGAAACGATCTCTCGGTCATCATAGTTCTGCCTGTGATGGCTCACATGAAAGGACATATCATGGCTGTCAATCCGTCTGCGGACCAACTGGTCGGAATCCTGCGCGAGACCGTCGTCGCCCTCGTGCGGCGCGACGGGCCGGATCTCTCCGCCCGCCAACTCGGCGTCTTCCTGACCTGCTACCTCAAGGACGGCGCGCACACCGTGCGCGGCCTGGCCGCCGAACTGAACGTCTCCAAGCCCGCCATCACCCGCGCGCTTGACCGGCTTGGCGAACTCGACCTCGCCCGCCGCAAGGTCGATCCGGCCGACCGCCGCAGCGTCCTCGTGCAGCGCACCCTCAAGGGCACCGCCTTCCTGCGCGATCTCCGCGGCATCATGACCGAAGCCGCCAGCACCGCCAAAAAAGCCGAAACCGCGACCGGCAAGCGCGCCGCCAGCTGACCGACCCGACGCGACGGCGCGCTTCTCACGCGGCGCGCCGCCCGCGAGCCATGCCCCTCCCCCACACCACCATCGGGATCCTCGCAGGCCTCCGCGCCGAGGCCCGCATTGCCCGCGCCCTCGGCCCGGTCGAAATCGGCGGCGGTCTCCCCCCAGGCGCCCGCGCAGCCACATTGCGCCTCATCGGCACCGGCGCCCCCGCCCTGCTGAGCTTCGGTCTCGCAGGCGGCCTCGACCCCGCCCTCCCGCCCGGCACCCTCATCATCCCCGCCGCAATCCTCCATCATGGCCAAATCTACCCGGCCGACCCCGCTTTGCTCTCCTGGCTCGGCGGCCCCACCACCCAACGCCTCCTCGCCACCGACACCCCCATCGCCACCGCCAGCGCCAAGCACGCCCTGTTCAGCACAACCGGCGCCACCGCGGTCGATCTCGAATCAGGCGAACTCGCTTCCATCGCCACCGCCCACCGCCTCCCCTTCGCCGCCCTGCGCGTCATCTGCGACCCCGCGACCACCACCCTGCCCCCGGCCGCCCTCGCCGCCCTCGACAACACCGGCGCCATCGGCGCCCTGCGCATCGCCGCCTCCCTGCTGCGCCACCCCACCCAACTCCCCGCCCTCCTTCGCCTCGCCGCCGACGCAGCCACCGCCCACGCCACCCTGCGCCGCTACACCGCCACCCTCATATGACCCCCCGCTGAAGCAAGCCGCCCCGCCTACTCGATCCCCTCCAAAATCCGCCGCCAATCCACCGCCCAAAACCGCGTCTCGGCCCGCGCCACCACATTGCCCACCGGCACAAACCCGACAACCCCCGGCACCCGGCTATCCACGCTGTTGTCGCGATTATCCCCCATCGCAAAAAAATGCCCCGGCGGCACCAAAAATTCCCGCGTCGTATCGAACGGCTCCGCGTCCGACGCCTCCAGGATCGCATGCGCCCGTCCCCCCGGCAGAATCTCCACATAGCGCCGCATCATCACCGGCGGCCCATCCCCAGCGGCCAGAAACATCCCCACATCCCGCCGCGGCACCATCGCGCCGTTGATCCACAACCGCCCACTCTTCATCTGCACCCTGTCTCCGGGCAGCCCGATGGCGCGCTTGATGTAGTCGGTCCGCCCATCCGACGGCAGCACAAACACCACCACATCGCCCCGCCCCGGCATTTCCCCCTTCCAGCGCGTATCAGTGAGGAGATAATCGCCCACTTCCAAAGTGGGCAGCATCGATGCCGACGGGATGCTGAAACTGCGCCACCCCATCAGCGGCGTCGCCACCACCTCCACCCCACCACTCACCGCCAGCATCGCCAGCACCGTCACCCAACCCCGGCGATACCAGCGCACCGGCCCAACCGCCCGCACCGCGCGCACCGCCCGCCACGCATCGATCGCCGCCGCGCCATTGAACATCACCACCATCAACACCGCAGCAACGAGCGCCATCGCCACCACCCACGGCGTCGGCGCCACCAGCGAACACGCCGCCATCAGCACGAGCCCCAACACCGTCCCCGCCCCGAACCAGGCCCAGCCCCGCCCCCAGGCACGCCCGATCACATGCCCAAGCCCCGGCACCACCAGCGACACCAAAACCGCCGCCAACGCCCGCAAACCAGACCGTGCCCCCTGCGCCATCCCCGCCTATCCCCCCTGCAACGCCCGCGCCATCAGCACCGCCGAATGGATCGCCTTGCGCCCGCCCAGATCGGCGATCTGATGCCGGCAACTCGTCCCATCCGCCACAATCACATCCTCCGCCCCCGCCGCCCGCACCGCCGGCAACAGCCCCGCCTCCGCCATCGCGCGCGACACCTCCTGCGTCTCGCTCTGATACCCGAAACTCCCCGCCATGCCGCAACACGACGCTGTGATCGGCTTCACCACCATCCCCGGAATCGCCTTCAGCGCCGCCACCCCGGCCGGAAACGCTCCGAAACTCTTCTGGTGGCAATGCCCATGCACATGCGCCACCCCCGGCAACGCCGGAAAAATGATCTTCTCCCGCACCACATACTCGCCCAGCAGCATCACCCGATCCGCCAACCGCCGCGCCGCATCCCCCGGCAACAGCGACGGAAACTCGTCGCGCAACGTGAACAGGCATGACGGCTCCAGCCCGATCACCGGCGCATCCCCCTCCAGCGCCGCAATCGTCCGCCGCGCCTCCTCGCGCGCCCGCTCCACCATCCCGGCCGCCAAATACGTCCGCCCACAACACAACGGCCGATCGACGGCAGGCATCGCCACCGTCTTCCCCGCCGCGCGCAACACCGTCAAAGCCGCCCGCATCGTCTCCGGCTCGAACGCCCGATTGAAGCAATCCGCGAACAGCACGACATCGCCGCGCACGCCATCCGCCTCCCCGTCCTCGAACGCATCGCCGCGCCACACCGGCAAATCCCGCCCAGCCGCCAGCCCGATCCCCTCCCCCATCCGCCGCAACAGCTTCACCTTGTTGCGCACATTGAACAACCACGGCGCCCGCTTCGCCCACGGCGCAATCCGCGGAACCGCCGCCACCAGCCGCTCCCTGAGCCGCACCCCATGCCGCTTGGCCTGTGCGGCCGACACCTCGATCTTGAACTTCGCCATATCCACCCCGGTCGGACACTCCCGCCGGCACGCCTTGCACGACACGCAAAGCTTCATCGCCTCCGCAACATCCGCCCCCGCCATCGCATCCGGCCCAAGCTGCCCCGTCAACGCAAGCCGCAACGTGTTCGCCCGCCCCCGCGTCACATCCGTCTCATCGCGCGTCACCCGAAACGACGGACACATCACCCCCGCATCCACCTTCCGGCACGTTCCGTTGTTGTTGCACATCTCAACCGCGCCCAGCATCCCGCCCAGCGCCCCGGGATAGGCCGACCAATCCAGCACCGGCGCAAAACCCCCCGCCGCCTGATACCCCGGCGGATAGCGAAACAACGACCGGTCATCCATCTTCGGCGCCCGCACCACCCGCCCCGGATTGAACAACGCCCCCGGATCGAACGCGTCCTTCACCGCCTCGAACGCCCGCGCGATCCTGGGCCCGAACATCACCTCATTGAATTCGGACCGCACAATCCCGTCGCCATGTTCCCCCGAATGGCTCCCCTTGTACTCCCGCACCAGCGCGAAACATTCCTCCGCAATCCCCCGCATCCGCACCACATCCGCCGGGTCCTTCATGCTCAACACCGGGCGCACATGCAAACACCCGACCGACGCATGCGCATACCACGTCCCCTTCGTGCCGTGCCGCTCGAACACCGCGTTCAACCGCTCCGTGTATTCCGCAAGGTCGTCCAGATCGACCGCGCAATCCTCGATGAACGAGACCGGCTTCCCGTCCCCCTTCATCGACATCATGATATTGAGCCCCGCCTCCCGCACCTCCGCGATATCCGCCTGAAACCCCGCATCCACCGCGCGCACCACCTGCCCGGGGAACCCCAGATCCCCCATCATCTCCTCCAGCGCATCGAGCCGGCGCAGCAACGCCCCATCCTCATGCCCATGAAACTCGACGATCAAAATCGAATCCGGTTCGCCGATCACAATCCGGTCGATCGTTCCCCGATAAATCGCAATCCCCCGCCCCAGATCGATCATCGTCCGATCCACCAACTCCACCGCTTCCGGCTCCAGCGTCACCAGATGCTTCGCCGCCGCCATCGCCGAGCGAAAATCCGGAAACTGGCAAATCCCCAACACCTTGCGCGGCTTGATCGGATGCAACACCAGTTCCAGCGCCGCCGAAAACGCCAACGTCCCCTCGGAGCCCACCAGCAACCGCGCCAAATTCCCCCGCCCGCTCGCCCTGGCTCCCGGCGTCAACGCATCGATGTTATACCCCCCGACGCGCCGCAACTGCTTCGGGAAGCGCGCCGCAATCTCCTCCGCCTCCCTCCCCCCCAACGCCAGCATCCGCTGCACCAGCCCCTCGGGCCCCACCCCCTCGCCAAACCTGGCCCGCGTCCCATCCGCCAGCACCGCATCGATCGCCGTCACATTATCCGCCATCAACCCATAACGGATCGACTTCGACCCGCACGAATTATTCCCCGCCATTCCCCCGATCGTGCACCTGGCATTGGTTGACGGATCGACCGCGAAAAACCGCCCGCTTGCCTTGATCTGCGCATTCATCGTCGCCAGCACAATCCCCGGCTCCACCCACGCCCGGTCCCCCTCCACCGACAAAACCCGGTTCAGATACTTCGAACAATCCATCACCAACGCCCGATTCACGGTCTGCCCGCACTGGCTCGTCCCCCCCCCACGCGCCAACACCGGCACCCCCGCCTCCCGACAAATCGCCATCGCCGCCACCACATCCTCCACCGTGCGGGGCACGATCACCCCCACCGGTTCCATCTGGTAGATCGACGCATCCGTCGCATAGCGCCCCCGATCCCCGGCCGAAAATCGAACCTCCCCCGCAATCTCGCGACGCAACCGCGCTGCCAGCCCCGAATCCCCGATCATCGCATGCATACCAAGCCCTCCAAATCGCCCCCCATCCTGTCCCCCCCCCAAGCCTTTGCCAACACCCCCCGATCCGTCGCATCCTGTGCCCAAACAGGAGCCCCACCGCCATGGCCTATTACGAATCCGCCCGCGCCCCCGGCCGCCACTTCCTCCAGATCCCCGGCCCCACCAACGTGCCCGATCGCGTCTTGCGCGCCATGGACAACCCCACCATGGACCACCGCGGCCCCGACTTCGGCCATCTCGGCGCGCGCATCCTCGCCAACCTCAAAACCATCTTCCAAACCGACAGCCATGTCGTCATCTACCCCGCCTCCGGCACCGGCGCCTGGGAGGCAGCCCTCGCCAACACCCACTCCCCGGGCGACACTGTGCTGATGTGCCGCACCGGCTGGTTCGCCACGCTCTGGAACGAAATGGCCGAACGCCTTTCCCTCAAACCCGTCTTCATCGAAACCGACTGGCGCCGCGGCGCCGATGTCGAAGCCATCCATGACGCGCTGGCCAAAGACACCGCCCACCAGATCCGCTCGGTCTGCGTCGTCCACAACGAAACCAGCACCGGCTGCACCAGCCGCATCGACGAAATCCGCGCCGCCATCGACGCCGCCGGCCACCCCGCCCTCCTCCTCGTCGACACCATCTCCTCGCTCGGCAGCATCGATTACCGGCACGACCAATGGGGCGTCGACGTCACCATCGCCGGCTCCCAAAAAGGCCTCATGCTGCCCCCTGGCCTCTCCTTCAACGCCATCAGCGCCAAAGCCCTCGAAGCCACCAAATCAGCCAAACTCACCCGTTCCTACTGGGATTGGCACCCCATGATCGCCGCCAACGCCACCGGCTACTTCCCCTTCACGCCGGCCACCAACCTTCTC
>CANFKS010000117.1 GCA_947447625.1 Rhodospirillales bacterium
AAGAGATCACGCTGTTCAAGTCGGTGGGTTCGGCGATCGAGGATTTGGCGGCGGCATTGTTGGTGTGGGGGGATGTTTCAGCGTCGCATGAGGCGGGCTGAGAGGCGGGCGAAGCGCCACCAGAGGAGGAGGGCGGCGGCGGAAAGCCCAGCGATGAGGCCGGTCCACATGCCGGGGGCGCGCCAATCCAGGGTGAAGGTGAGGAGCATACCGACGGGCATGCCGATCAGCCAGTAGGCGATGGTGGTGATGTACATGGGGATGCGGGCATCTTTGAGGCCGCGCAGGGCGGAGGCGGCGACGACCTGGGCGCCGTCGGAGAGTTGGAAGAGGGCGGCGAAGACGAGGAGGCTGGCACCGAAGGCGACGATTTCGGGGTCGGTCGCGTAGAGGCCGGCGATGGAGCGGGGGATGGCGAGCATGAGGGTGGCGGCGACGAGTTGGCTGGCGAGCGCCAAGGCGAGGCCGATGAGGGCGGCGCGGCGGACTTGGGCGAAGTCACCTTGGCCGACGGCGTTGCCGACGCGCACGGTGGTGGCGATGGCGAAGCCGAGGGGGACCATGAAGGTGACGGAGGCGACGGAGAGGGCGATCTGGTGGCCGGAGACGGCGACATCGCCGAAGCGGCCGATGACGAGGGCGGTGGCGTTGAACAGGCCGCCTTCCATCAGAAGGCTGACCGCCATGGGGCCGCCGAGGCGGAAGAGATCGAGCATGGCGGCGGGGTCGGGGCCGCGGCGGCCGATGTGCCAGTCAAGGTCGGCGTAGCGGGGGCTCCAGACGATATAGGCGATGAAGGCCGCGAACTGGGCCCAGATCGTCACTGTGATGGCGAGGCCCATGCCGGCGGCGCCGAGGTCGAGGACGAAGAGGAAGAGGGAGCCCAAGGGGGCAAGGATGACCAGGCCGAGGAGGCCGAAGGCGAGGGAGGGGCGGGGCATCGAGAGGCCCTCGGTGAGACCGCGGCAGCAGACATAGCCGGCCCATGCGGGGGCGCCGTAGGAGGCGGCGCGGAGGAAGGCGGTGGCGTCGGTGGCGAGGCCGTCGTCGAGGCCGATGGCGCGGACCAGGAGAGGGCCGCCGATTTGCAGGACGAGCCAGGAGACGATGGCGATGAGGCCGCCGAGCCAGAGGGATTGGCGGAAGAGCCCGGCGGCTTCGCCGCGGCGGCCGGCGCCGTCGAGTTGGGCGATGTTGGGGGCGAGGGCCATCATGACGCCCATCACGCCCATGGCGACGAAGAACCAGAGGTTGGTGCCGACCGCGACGGCGCCCATGACGCGGGCGTTGAGGCGGCCGGCGAGGGCGATTTCGAGCACGTTGCTGCCGATCCCGGCGAGCTGGGTCAGGACCAGGGGCAAAGCGAGGAAGATCGTCGCGCGGATTTCGGCGCGCAGGGTGGCGGGTTCGACGTACGGGGTTTGCATGGTTTCAATGGTGCGCGGCCCGGCGGTGGTTTCCCCGGGGGCTGATAGGGCGCACCATCGTTGAAGCGGCGGATGGGTTCAATCGGGTTCGACGGGAGAGGTGATATGCGGCGAGGCGTCGCTGTGGGGGAATAGCGGCGGCGTGGGTATTTCCCTCGGTGCAAAGCGGATAAAAGTTTTTTGCTTCTTTTTTTCAAAAAAGAAGCGCTTCCCCCTTCCCTTGCTTAAGAATTCTTCGCCAGAAACGCACCCACAGCGGCGTTGAATTCGACCGGGCGTTCGAAGTAGCCGGAATGACCGGCGCGGGCGATGCGGGCGAAGCTGGTGTTGGGGTTGGCGGCGGCGGTGCCTTTCATGGCGGGGGATGGGATGACCATGTCTTCGTCGTTGCCGAGCAGGAGGATGGGGATGCCGGCCTGGGCGAGGTCGGAGGGCGGGCGGTGGCGGCTGTGCATGAGTTTGAGGCGCAGGGCCGGTTTGTCGAGGGCGGCGTTTTGGTCGTCGATGTGTTTGTAGAGGAGGTGCATGGCGGGTTGTTCGGCCGCCATGCGGGCGCCGGCGGCGGGGTGGATGCCATCCTTCATGTAGGAGTCGAGGGCGGGGCCGCTTTGGGCGTGCCAGGCGGCGAGTTCGGGGTGGAATTCGGGGGCGATCTGCTGGGGGTCGATGGTGCCGATGGTGGCGGCGAGGACGATTGCTTTGAGGCCGGCGGGGCGGCGGAGGGCGTATTCGACGCTGGTCCAGCCGCCCATGGATTGGGCGACGATGCGGTGCTCGCCGAGGTTGAGATGGGCGACGAGGGCGGCGAGGTCATCGGCGTAGGCGGCGGGGTCGGGGCCGGACGGGGGCATGGAGGAGGGGAGGAAGCCGCGATGGGCGAAGGTGATGCAGGTGTGGGTCGGGGCGAAATGGGCGACTTGCTGGAACCAGGAGAGATGGTTGCCGCCGAGGCCGTGGGCGAAAATGATGGCGGGGCCGGTGCCGGTGATTTCGTAATAGAGCGTGCAGTCCGGGCGGTTGAAGCTACCGCGCTGGCGAGGGGGTTGGATCATTGGGAGCCTCAATTGAAGCGGGCGGGGTTGAAGGGGGATAGCGGGATGGTGGGGGGTTTGTTGCTGATAATGTCGGCGACGAGGCGGCCGGTCATGGCGCCGGAGGCGAGGCCGATATGGCCGTGGCCGAAGGCGTGCACGACGTCGGGGCAGAGGGTGGCGCGGCCGATGCAGGGCAGGCCGTCGGGGGTGGAGGGGCGGTGGCCCATCCAGATCTTGACGCGCTCGGCGGGGAGGTCGGCGGGCAGGCCGGGGAAGGTGCGCCGGGCGTGGGCGAGGAGGATTTCGGCGCGTTTCCAGTTGGGTTCGGCTTCGAGGCCGGCGATTTCGACCTGGCCTGCGATGCGCAGGCCGGCTTGCATGGGGGTGTACACCATTTTGCCGTCGGACGGCATGATGGGGGTGCGGGGTTCGAATTCGGGGTGTTCGATGACGGCGTGGTAGCCGCGTTCGGTCTCCAGGACGACGCGGTCACCGGCCTGGTGGGCGAGGGCGCGGGAATGGGCGCCGGCGGCGAGGACGGCGGCGTCGCAGGCGATGCGGGTGGTGTTGGTGTGGATTGCTTGGAGGCGGGCGTTGACGATTTCGAGGCGCTCGACGGTGCCTTGGATGCGTTTGGCGCCTTGGGCTTCGGCGTGGGCGATGAGGGCTGCGACGTAGGCGCCGGGGTTGGTGCAGTGGCCGCCGTCATCGCAATAGAGGGCGAAGGTGTAGCGGCGGTCGAGATGGGGTTCGCGCTGGCGGAGTTCGTCCTCGGAGACTTCGATGGTGTTGATGCCGCGTTCGCGGCGGATGTCCCAGCTGGTTTTGCTGTCGAGGTAATCCTGGCGGGTGGGGAAGATGTAGAGTTGGCCGGTGCGGCGGACGAGGTGGGGCACGCCGGCTTCGGTGGCGAGTTTGAGGTGCAGTTCGGGGGCGCCGGCGACGAGGGGGCCGAGGCCGACGGAGGCTTTGCGGACGCGCGACCAGGTGCGGCCGGAGGCGAGCATGCGGGTGAGCCAGGGCAGCGCCTTGAGGAGGTAGGACCAGCGGATGGTCAGGGGCCCCAGGGGGTCGGACAGGTATCCCGGGACTTTTTTCCACAGGCCGGGCGAGGAGATCGGCAGGACGGAGGAGGGGGAGAGCCAGCCGCCATTGCCGTAGGAGGCGGATTGTTCGCCGCCGGGCGGGCCAGGTTCGATGATGGTGACCTGGTGGCCGTCGCGGAGGAGCTCGACGGCCGAGACTGCGCCGGCGATACCGGCTCCGATGACAACGATGTGCATGCGCTTTCCTCCGCTGGGCGGCCGTGGGGTTTCCAGCGGCGCGCGACAGGGCCAGGATAGGGGTGGTATGGGGCGGTTGAAAGCCCACCACAGAAGGAGAGCCAAGATGATCTATGAGCTTCGGGTTTACCGGACATTGCCGGGGCGGTTGCCGAACCTGCTGGCGCGGTTTCAGAATCACACGCTGGGGTTGTGGGAGAAGCATGGCATTCGCCAGGCCGGGTTCTGGACGACGCTGGTGGGCGAGTCGGCGTCGGACCTGACGTATCTGCTGGCGTGGGAATCGCTGGCGGAGCGGGAAGAGAAATGGGCGAAATTCGCGACCGATCCGGTCTGGTTGAAGGTGCGGGCGGAGAGTGAGGCGGATGGGCCGATCAATGCCAATGTGAGCAACCAGTTGCTGGTGCCGACGGCGTTTTCGTCGGTCAAGTAGACCTGTTGGATACGTATATCCTCGTCGCGGCGGGTGCCGTCGCGGCGGGGTTTGTGCAGGGGTTGTCGGGGTTCGCCTTCGGGCTGGTCGCGATGAGTTTTTGGGTCTGGGTGTTGGCGCCGGAGGTGGCGGGGCCGTTGGTGGTGGGGTGTTCGCTGCTGGGGCAGGCGATGTCGATCGGGGGGGTGTGGCGGCGGTTCGAGGCGGGGCGGGCGTTGCCGTTTATTGTGGGTGGGGTGGTGGGGGTGCCGCTTGGGGCCTGGTTGTTGCCGCATGTGCCGCCGGCGGTGTTCAAGGTCGCGTTGGGCGGGTTGATGGTGGTGTGGTGTCCGGTGATGTTGTGTGCGGGGGATTTGCCGAAGCTGGCGTTCGGGGGGCGTGGGGCCGATGCGGTTGCGGGGTGGATCGGGGGTGTGATGGGGGGGCTGGGCGGGTTTTCGGGGCCGGTGCCGACGGTGTGGTGTGTGTTGCGCGGGTGGGACAAGGACAGCCAGCGGGCGATGTTTCAGCCGTTTCATTTGACGATGCATACGCTGACGTTGGGGGCGTATGTGGCGGGGGGGTTGGTGACGCCGGGGGTGGTGGGGATGTTCGGGTTTGCGGCGGTGTTGATGGTGGTGCCGGCGATGGCGGGCGCGCGGCTCTACCGGCGGTTCTCGGATGCCGGGTTCCGCCGGCTGATCTTGCTGCTGCTGCTCGGCTCCGGCGTCGCCCTCCTGGTGAACGCACTCCCCAGATTGTGAACGTTTTTTGCTCCTTTCTTCAAAAAGGGAGGCCTTCCTTACGCTGCCGCCGCCTGCGCCGCGATTTTTCTGAGGTTGCCGACAAGATCGCGCGCAGTGCGGACGCGGTCCTTCAACGACATGTCCCGAACGATAGCGAGCTTCAGGTCAGGGCGCAGTTTGATGAGCCCGGCTTTGCTGGAGAGCCAGGCGATCAGGCCGCTGGGATTGGAGAAGGCGTTGCCGCGGAACGAGAGCACCATGCCCTTGGGTCCGGCATCGAGTTTTTCGACACCGGCGTCGCGGCAGGCGCGTTTGATGGCGACGACTTGCAGGAGGTTTTCGACTTCCTCGGGCAGGGCGCCGAAGCGGTCGACGAGTTCGGCGGCCATGGCTTCGCCTTCGGCATCGGAGCCGAGGGCGCCGATGCGGCGGTAAAGTCCGAGGCGGACGGGGAGGTCCTTGACGTAGGTTTCGGGGATGAGGACGGGGAGGCCGAGGCCGATATTGGGGGTCCAGTCGCGGGATTCGGTGCGGGCCTTGCCTTTGGCGGCGTGGAGGTCGGCGACGGCGTCTTCGAGCATTTGCTGGTAGAGTTCGATGCCGACTTCGCGGATATGGCCGGATTGTTCGTCGCCGAGGAGGTTGCCGGCGCCGCGGATGTCGAGGTCGTGGCTGGCGAGGGTGAAGCCGGCGCCCAGGGTGTCGAGGGTTTGCATGACGTTGAGGCGGCGTTCGGCGCCCAGCGAGAGGCGGGTGTTGGCGGGCCAGGTGAGATAGGCGTAGCCGCGCTGCTTGCCGCGGCCGACGCGGCCGCGGAGCTGGTAGAGCTGGCCGAGGCCGAACATGTCGGCGCGGTAGATGACGAGGGTGTTGACGGCGGGCATGTCGAGGCCGGATTCGACGATGTTGGTGGACAGCAGGATGTCGTATTTGCCGTCGCCGAATTCGGTCATGACGCGTTCGAGTTCGGTGGGGGAGAGGCGGCCATGGGCCTGGATCATGCGGGCTTCGGGGACGATTTCGGCGAGGCGGGTGGCCATGCGGTCGAGGTCTTCGACGCGGGGGACGACGCAGAAGACCTGTCCGCCGCGGAAGCGTTCGCGCTGGAGGGCTTCGCGGATGACGACGCCGTCGAAGGGCATGATGAAGGTGCGGACCGCGAGGCGATCGACCGGGGGGGTGGCGATGAGGCTCATTTCGCGCACGCCGGAGAGGGCGAGCTGGAGGGTGCGGGGGATGGGGGTGGCGGTGAGGGTGAGGACGTGGACGTCCTCTTTGAGGGCTTTGAGTTTCTCTTTGTGGGAGACGCCGAAATGCTGCTCCTCGTCGATGATGAGGAGGCCGAGCTGGGAGAAGGCGATGCCTTTGGCGAGCAAGGCGTGGGTGCCGATGACGATGGTGACGGTGCCGTCGGCGAGGCCGGCGCGGGTCTCGGCGGCTTCCTTGGCGGTGACCATGCGGGAGAGTTGGGCGACTTTGATGGGCAGGCCTTCGAAGCGGCGGGCGAAAACGCGGCTGTGCTGGCGGGCGAGCAGCGTGGTGGGGACGACGACGGCGACCTGGGTGCCGGACATGGCGGCGACGAAGGCGGCACGCAGGGCGACCTCGGTTTTGCCGAAGCCGACATCGCCGCAGATCAGGCGGTCCATCGGGCGGCCGGCGGCGAGGTCTTCGAGGACATCGGCGATGGCGCGGGCCTGGTCCTCGGTTTCGGCGTGGGGGAAGCGGGCGCAGAATTCGTCCCAGGCGCCTTCGGCCGGCGCCATGCTGTCGGCTTCGCGGAGTTTGCGGGCGGCGGCGGTGCGGATGAGTTCGCCGGCCATGTCGCGGATGCGCGACTTCATTTTGGCTTTGCGGGCCTGCCAGGAGGAGCCGCCGAGCTTGTCGAGCGCGACGCCGCCGGTTTCCGCGCCGAAGCGGGAGAGCATCTCGATGTTTTCGACGGGCAGGAAGAGCTTGTCCCCGCCGTCGTAGATCAGGCGCAGGCAGTCGTGCGCGGCGCCGGAGACGTCAAGCGTGATGAGCCCGTCGTAGCGGCCGATGCCGTGGTCCTGGTGAACAACGAGGTCGCCTTCGGCGATTTCGGTGGCTTCGGCGATGAATTGATCGGCGCGCTTGCGCCGGCGGGGGGGGCGGGAGATGCGTTCGCCCAGGAGGTCCTGTTCGGCGACGAGGGCGGTCTTATCGACGAGGAAGCCGCGTTCGAGGCCGAGGATGACGAGACAGACGGGAGCGTTCTGGGTCTCGCGCCACGTGTCGGCGAGGACGGGGGAGAAATGATGCTCGCGGAGCAGGTTGGCGAGGCGTTCGCGCGAGCCGCGGGTCCAGGCGGCGATGACGAGGCGCTTGCCGTCGGCGCGCCAGCGTTCGGCCTGGCTGCGGAGTTGGTCGAAGACGTTGATGCCGGGGCCGGCGGAGGTGGCGAAGAGGGGGCCGGGGCGGCCGCCGGCTTCGATGCCGGTGGCGCCCTCGGCCATGCCGAAGGGGGAAAAGGTGAATTGCGGGACCGCTTGCAACATGGCTTCGTAGCTGGGGCGGTCAAGATACAGCAGGCCCGGGGGGAGCGGGCGGTAGGGGGTTTCGCCGTCGCGGGGGACGGCGCGGCGGGCGGCGTAGTGGTCGGCGACCATTTCGAGGCGGGCGGACAGCACGTCGTCGGCCTGGTGGTCGAAGCTGACGGAGACGCCGGGGAGGTAGTCGATCAGCGTTTCCATGCCGTCGTGGAACAGGGGGACCCAGTGTTCCATGCCGGGGTGGCGGCGGCCTGCTGAAATGGAGAGGTAGATCGGGTCCTCGGCGGCGGCGTTGCTGAACAGGTCACGCCAGGTGGTGCGGAAGCGGGCGACGGAGTCCGTGTCGAGGAAGACTTCGGAGACCGGGCGCAGATCGACGCGGGGGACCTTGGCGGCGCTGCGCTGGGAGGTGGCGTCGAAGGCGCGGATGCTGTCGATGGTGTCGCCGAAGAAGTCGAGGCGGATGGGGTCGGGCAGGCCGGCCGGGTAGATGTCGACGATGCCGCCGCGGGCGGCGTATTCGCCGTGTTCCATGACGGTGGCGGCGCGGCCGTAGCCGTTGGCTTCGAGGAAGGCGATGAGGGTTTCGGGCGCGAGGGTGGCGTTGACGGTCAGGGTCAGGCTCGCGCCATTGAAGACGGCGCGGGGGGGCACGCGCTGGACGAGGGCGTTGACGGTGGTGAGCACGATGCGCTGGCCGCGGGGCTTGTCGAGCAGGCGGCCGAGGGAGGCGATGCGTTCGGCGACGAGTTCGGCGTTGGGCGAAACGCGGTCATAGGGCAGGCAATCCCATGCAGGGATGCGCAGGATTTCGGCCTCGGGGGCAAAGAAGGAAAGCGCCTCGGCGAGGCGTGCCATGCGGGAATCGTCGCGGGCGACGTGCAGCAGCGGGCCTTTGTGTTCGCCGGCGCGGCGCGCGAGGAGGAGGGCGTCAACCCCTTCGGGGGCGCCGTGAATGGTCAGGGCGGTCATGCGCCGGCGGCGGCCTTGATGGCGCGCAGGATGGCAGAGTCGACGTCATCGGGAATGGGGCGGCGGCCGGTGAGCCAGTCCGCCAGCGCGGTGTCCGGGAGTTCCATGATTTCCTCGAGGTCGTCCATCTCGGATTCGGTGAAATCGGCGAGGCGGGCGTGCACGAAGCCTCCGATCAGGATGTCGGTTTCGTGGCTGCCGCGATGGGTGGCGCGGAAGAGAATGCGCCGGCGGCGGACGGCGTCGGCGGAGAGTGTGTGTTCGGACATCGATTTCAGCTTTCAGGCAGGCTTGTCATATACGTGCGGGCTTGCGCAGTGTCAGCCCGTGGAACCGCATCAACTCGCCCCCCTTTTCGCACCCCTGACCAGCCTGCGCGGCGTTGGGGACGCTGTTGCGCGATTGATGGCGCGCGCGGTTGGGGGGGGGCGGGTGATCGATCTGCTGTTCCATTTGCCGGAGAGCTATATCGACCGGCGCGAGCGGACGACGATCAAGGGCGCGGTGGCGGGGCGAATCGCAACGTTGGTGGTGGAGGTGGTGCGGGTCGAGCCGCCGGGGACGAGCCGGCAGCCGACGCGGGTGGTGGTGACGGATGGCACCGGGTTCGCGGAGCTGGTGTATTTTCGGCAGTTTCCGGGAGCGCGGCTGAGGCCGGGGGCGCGGGTGGTGGTGTCCGGCAAGTTCGATGAGCGGGCGCAGATGGTGCATCCCGATCATGTGGCGCCGGAGGGGCAGGGCGGGGTGCCGGCGGTGGAGGCAGTGTGGCCGCTGACGGGGGGGTTGTTCGCGTGGCATTTGCGCCGGCCGGTGGCCGAGGCGGTGGGGCGGGTGCCGGTGCTGGCGGAGTGGCAGGATGCGGCGCTGCTGAAGCGGGAGAAATGGGGCGGGTTCGGGGAGGTTTTGGCGGCGCTGCAGGTGCCGGGCGAGCCCCCCTCCCCTGCCCTGCGGCGGCGGCTTGCGTATGACGAGTTGCTCGCGGGGCAGATCGCGCTGGCGATCGTCAGGCGGCGGCAGCGGGACCGGCCGGGGCGGGCGCTGGTGGGGGATGGCGGGCTCAGGGCCAAGGTGCTGGCGGCGTTCGGGCACAAGCCGACCGGGGCGCAGGCGATGGCGCTGGCGGAGATCGATGCCGATATGGCGGCGCCGCGGCGGATGTTGCGGCTGCTGCAGGGGGATGTGGGGTCAGGCAAGACGCTGGTGGCGGTGCTGGCGATGTTGCGGGCGGTGGAGGGGGGGGCGCAGGCGGCATTGATGGCGCCGACCGAGATCTTGGCGCGGCAGCATATGCGCACATTGGAGCGGATCTGCCCGGTGCCGGCGGCGTTGTTGACGGGGGCGGTGAAGGGCAAGGCGCGCAAGGCGATCCTGGATGGGCTGGCCGACGGGTCCCTGCCGATCGTGGTGGGCACGCATGCGCTGGTCCAGAAAGGGGTGGAATTCCATAACCTCGGGCTTGCGGTGATCGACGAGCAGCACCGGTTCGGGGTGGATCAGCGGCTGACCCTGGGGGCGAAGGGGGAGAGCACGGATGTGCTGGTGATGACGGCGACGCCGATTCCGCGGACGCTTTTGCTGACCCAATGGGGCGAGATGACGATGAGCCGGATCGGGGAGAAGCCGGCCGGACGGTTGCCGATCCGCACGACACTGCATGCGATGGCGACGTTGCCGGGGGTGATCGAAGGCTTGGCGCGCAAACTCGACGAGGGGGCGCGGGTGTATTGGGTGTGCCCGCTGGTGGAGGAGAGCGAGGCGGTTGATCTGGCCGCTGCGCAGGCACGGTTTGCGGTGTTGCGGGAGCGGTTCGGCGCTTTGGTGGGCTTGGCGCATGGGCGGCAGGACAGTGCGGCGCGGGAGGCGTCGCTGGGGGATTTCGCGGCGGGACGGACGCAGATCCTGGTGGCGACGACGGTGATCGAGGTGGGGGTGGATGTGCCGGAGGCGAGTGTGATGGTGATCGAGCATGCCGAGCGGTTCGGGCTTGCGCAGCTGCACCAGTTGCGCGGGCGGGTGGGCCGTGGGGCGGATGCGAGTTTCTGTCTGCTGGTGCATGGGGAGGATGTTCCGAAGTCGGCGCGGGCGCGGTTGATGCTGCTGCGCGATACGGAGGATGGGTTTCGGATCGCCGATGAGGATTTCAGGCTGCGCGGCGGGGGCGATCTGCTGGGGACGCGGCAGTCCGGCATGCCCGGCTGGAAAATCGCCGATCCGATCGAGGACGAGGGGCTGCTGCATATGGCGGGGCGTGATGCGGAACTGCTGTTGCAGAAGGACCCGCGGCTGGACAAGACGGAACGGGGACGGGCGGCGCGGATGTTGTTGTATTTGTTCGACCGGGTTGCGGCGTTCGCCACGCTCAATTCCGGCTGAGGCGGGAGGCGTGGATCGGTATCGGATCGTGATGCGCCGAGACGTGATCTTCAGTCGTTGCGATGCTTCGACAGCTTCGCCTCCCAGCGCGCGAACAGCCGGGAGAGGCTGAAGCAGAGTGCGAAGTAGAGTGCCGAAGTCGTCAGCCAGGTCTCGAACACGCGCTGGGTCGAAACCGCGACGTCGTTGGCCATGAAGGTGAGGTCCTGGACCGAGACCAGCGAGACGATGGCGCTGTCTTTGACCAGGGAGATGAATTGTCCGCCGAGCGGGGGGATCATGCGCGCCACCGCTTGCGGCAGGATCACCCGGCGCAGCGCGCCCGTCCGGGTTAGACCCAGGGCTGCTGCTGCGTCCCACTGCCCCTGCTCGACGCTTTCGATCCCGGCGCGCAGGATCTCGGCAATATAGGCGCCCTCGAACATCGCCAGCACCAGCAGGGCCGCGAGAAAATTGCGCAACAGGCGGGGATCGCCGGTCAGTGAAGCGGGGAGCACCCGGGCCAGCGCGTCGATCGGCAGCAGCGGCATGATTTGGCTGGCCACGAAGAAATAGCCGACGAACACCAGCACGAGCGGCGGCGTGTTGCGCATGAACTCGATATAGGCGCGCGCGCATAAGCGCAGAAACAGAAGGCGGGAGGTCCGCGCCAGCACCACCACCACACCGAACAGCCCGGCGAGCGCCATGCCCCAGAGCGACAGCCGCAGCGTGGTGGCGAGGCCTTGCAGCAGCAGGTTCGGCACCAGGCCGGCTGCCTCGTCCCAGCGCAGCAGGTAGTTGGGGATCGGGGCC
>CANFKS010000118.1 GCA_947447625.1 Rhodospirillales bacterium
CGCGGAAAAAGACTCATACCAAGGGTCGCACTTTGCGAGCCTTGGTATGCGCGCCGGGTTGGTGGGCGGCGGCGCGCGGAAAAAGACTCATACCAAGGGTCGCACTTTGCGAGCCTTGGTATGAGCGCGGGCCAGAGCGGTTCCACGTGATCCGTCCGCGACGCGGCCCCGTGGAACCGCTCTGGCTCTTTGCTCGATCGCCTGATTCAGAATTTTGGCGATTCCGCCAAAAACCGTCGGGCCTTACGATCGCAGGCTTTCGGAAATCGACGCCCGTACCGCGAGCCATGCCGGCGCCAGCGCCATCGCTCCGCCGACCGCCACCAGCACCCCGACCAGGATCGCCTCGTCGAAACCGGGTGCGCCAGCCACCGTCAGGCCGGTGCGCGCCGCAACCAGGGCGCTGGCCGTGGCGGAACCCGCCCATCCCAGCGCGAAGCCGAGCAGGCACCCCGCAGCGATCAAACCGGTCGTTCCGAGCCATACCACCAGCAGCACATAGCCCGCCGGCGCACCAAGCGCCCGCAGCACGGCATAGCGCCGCCGCCGCAGCCCGATCAGCACGACAACCAGCATCAACACGGACAGGAACAAGAGCCCGTCATTCACCGCCGAGGCGACGACCAGCACGGCCCCGACATCGCCGAGCGTGCGATAGAGCGAGACCAGTACCTCCGCCGGAAACAGCGCCATCGTGCCGCCCTGGCGATATAGCCCGCGCAACGCATAGGCATCGGCGACACCAACCGGCCTGACCACGACAGCCGGCACGCCTGGCATTGCCGTGGCATCGAACGGCATGCCGAGCGGTGCCGCATCGCTGGCATGCCCGTTGCCGAGCCCATGGGTCTCCCACACGCTCTCCACTGGGATCAGGATCGCCCGATCCCACGGCGTGCCGCTCGGCGGCAGGCGCCCGACCACCTTGTAGACCACACCCGCATGCGTGTGCGCGGCGTCGTCAGGATCGGCCTTGCCGGGAGACCCGCGCACGCCGTGGGATGGCGTGAGTTCGGCGCCGATGGCGACGCGCACGGCACTGCCCAGCACCGCCTCGCCCTCAGTGGCAAACACCCTTCCCTCTGCCGGGGCGAGCCGTCCCCAGCGGGTGACGAAATTGGCTGTCGTGCCGATCACGGGATAGCCGTTCACCGCATCGCCGAACGCGATCGGCGCGAAGGCGGCGACCCGCTTGTCGGCCGCGAGCCGCTTCAGCACGGCACCGTCGATCAGCGGCAGGGCTTCGAGTTGCAGATAGATGGTGCTCAGCACCAGGGTGGTTTGGCTGCCTGGGGCGCCGATCAGCAAAGTGAAATCGTCGGACGCCCGGGCGCTCGCCTGGCGCAACGCGCGCTCCTGCGCGCCCACCGCAACACCGATCGCCACCGCTAGCGCGATCAGCACGATGCAGCCCAGCGCGGTACCCCGCATCGCCCGCCAATCCGCCAGCACCATCGGGAACGGATTCATGCCAACCGCCCCGCACGCAATGTGTGCACCGCATCCATCGCTGCAAGCAGGTCCGCGTCGTGGCTGACCACCATCAGCGCCGCGCCGGAACGCCGGGCAGCGTCGATCAGCAGATGCGTGATCTGCCGGCCCGTCGCCGTATCCAGGCTCGCTGTCGGCTCATCGGCGAGGATAACGGCAGGGCTGTCCAGCACCGCGCGCGCGATCGCAACACGCTGCTGCTCGCCGCGCGACAAGACGCCCGCGCGGCGGTGCGGATGCGTGATCCCCATCTGCGCGAGCAGGCGCACGCCGCGCGGCGCCGCATCGCCGGTGCCGAAAGCGCTGAAGCGCCGGGGCAGCACCACATTGGCGAGTGCCGATAATTCCGGAACCAGGCAAAAATCCTGGAACACAAAGCCTGCATTATTGCGCCGCCACCCCACCGGGTCGCGCGGCGCGCTGCCTCGCCAGGTGACACTGCCGCGGGTCGGCCGCATCAGCATGCCCGCGACATGCAGCAATGTGGTCTTCCCCGAGCCAGACGGGCCGGCGATGCCGACACACGTGCCGGCCGCGATGGCCAGCGTGACGCTGTCCAGGATCGTCAGCGCGCCCACCCGCATTGTGACGTCATCGATGGCCAGCATGGCGGTTATCCGGCGCCGAACGTTGCATCGACAATCCGCAACTGGCTGACAAAGCCGTTGTCCGGGTCAGTCCAGGACCCTGCCTCGAGCCGACCGACCACCGAGACACGGGTGCCGGCATCGATCAACGATGACTGGCGTCGGAGATAGATGACGACGATATCCACCGGCCAATCGGCATCCGATTGGCAGAACGGGCAAAGCGCCAGCGGTTCGCGCGTGAGCACGAAGAAATTGCTCTCCGCCTTCAGCGGGGGCGCGGTGTAGCCGGCCATGCGCACCGGGCGCCGGTTCAACGCCACCACCAGGTCGGAAAACACCAAGCCGCGCACGCCGAAACTTTTGTAGAGCCCGTCGAAGCCGAGCAGCCCCGGCGTCTGCGCGCGCGCCGAGGCGCTCGCCAGCAGGCCAGCGATCACGATGCGCCGCTTCACTCCTCGCCCAGGCCCAGCGCCGTCACCATCACGCGGAAGACGCGCGTATTGTCGAGCCGGCCATGGAACATCTCGGCCCCCGGGCCCATCGCCGTCAGCAGCACATCGTCGCCGGAGTGGCTCTCGCTGGCGGCTTCCCTGGGCAGGTTCCCCTCGATGCGAACCGCGCCGGGCTGGGTGCAGTATTTCTCGTTGGCCACGTAGGTGTTCCGCTCCTTGCCCGCGACCGCAGGCATGTTCTCGCCATCGAGGAAGGGCTGGGCATTGTAGCAATGATCGGGGAAGGCCGCGAAGCCCAGCGCCAGCCTGCGCGAGACGGCGACGCTGGGCGGGTAGCCCTGGGCGTCGGCGGGCGGATAATTCGGCATCAGGGCCCGGTCGTAGATGCCGAGTTTCTCGCGCGGCGTGGAACCGGGGCGCGCGTCGTCATAGGTGCCGATCACGGAAATCGGGTGGGCGTGATCGGCCACCACGATGATCAGGGTGTCGTTTTTCAAGGCCGCGAAATCCTTCGCTGCCTTCACCGCGTTGTCGAGCATGATGGTGTCGTAGATTGCCCGCTCGGGGTCCATCGAATGGGAGTATTTGTCGATCCGGCCGCTCTCCACCATCAGCACGAACCCCTTGTCGTGTCGCGTCAGCACCTCGAGCGAGACCTTCACCTGGTCCACCAGATCGGGCTGGTCGGGGAAGCGGGACACGGTGCCCTTCTTGAGAAAGAACCGGTCGAGCGCGCCGTCGACATTGCCGGTGTTGAACAGGCCGAGCAGGCGCTTGGTCTGCGGCTTGGCGCCTGCGGCCTTCATGCCCGCGTCGGTCTCGGCGACCGCGTAGCCGGCATCCTCGAACTTGCGGAAATAATCGGCCTCGTCAGGCCGGCGAGAGCCATTGACCGATTTCGGCAGGAACCATGGCGAGCCACCCCCCATGATCACCTCGGGCTGGGTTGCGAAGAACATCTGCACGATCTCGGGATAATCCGCGCGGCGGCGCGTGTGAGCAACCATCCCGGCCGGGGTTGCATCCTCGATTTCGGTGTTGGTGATCACACCGACGGCCATGCCGAGCCGGCGCTTGACGGCCTCGGTGATGGTCTCGACTTTGGGATGGTCAAGCGTGTTCTTGTTGTTGGCGCAGTAAACCCCGAGCGCATTGACACAGGTTTTGTGGCCGGTTGTGTAGGCGCTCATGGCGTTGGCGCTGTCGGTGACGATGCTGTCGCTGCCGGCGGTTGAAATCAGCGCCATGTGCGGCATCCGGTCGATTTCGAGTTCGCCGCCGTAGCGGCCCTCCACCATGCCGCGGCTCACGATGCGCGCTGCGGTGCGATGTGCGATGGAAAGACCGTCGCCGATGAACAGGATCACGTTCTTGGCCACACGCGGCTTGGGCGTGGCGAAGACCTCCCAGGTCACGGTGGATGATTTGCCATCCGCCGTGGCCTCGACAACGTAGGTGCCGGCTTTGAGGTGGGCGTCGCGGATCCAATAGGCGGTCTGGGCGAAGCCGTCTTCATTGGGCACGCGCTGGGCCGGTATGCCGATCACTTCGGCAGCATCGCGCCCGTTGATCGTCACCTTTGCTTGCGCCGGTGTGCCGGGGAATTCAACTTTGAGGTCGAATTTCGAGCCGGCGAGAATCTCCGCCCGGGTCAGCGGGTAGATGGTCTGCGCAATCGCCGAGGGTGCCCACAGCAGAGCAACGGCCAAGCCCAGGCGAACCAGCATCGCGATATCTCCCAAAACAGAACGAATTCCAGTATACCGCACTATCCGACACATGGCAGGACACAGACCAAGACAATTTTATGAACACGCTCGGGCGGGACCGAAACGCCCGGCGCACATAATCACTATTCTGTTACTCCTCGCCCGCCAGAAATGCCGATTACCCTGGCTGCGGAAGGGCCCAATGCATCGTCGCAGTTTCATTGCCGCTACCGGGGCCGCCGCAATCTTCGTCCGCCCCGTCTGGGCTGCCGGCCCCAGCCTCGAGCGGCGGCTGGCCGATTTCGCCCTGGCCGAAGCCGGCGGCCATAGCGGTCGCGCCTTCATCGCCGCCCTTGTCGCCGGCTACGGGGCGAGCGCACGGATCAATGACGCGGTCTCCTTCATGGAACGCGGCTTCCATCCGCTCTGCGCCATGGCCTAGAGCCTGATGATTTTTGGTGGAATCACCAAAAATCTGAATCAGGCGATCAAACAAAGAGTTAGAGCGGGATGCCTTCGCCTATCAGAAGGCATCCCGCTCTAAGCAGCGCCGCTGATTGCCGGCCGGCTGTGGAACCCACCGACACGCTGGAATGGTTCGCCGCCCGCGCGAAGCCCACCCCCCCAAACCCGAGATCGATCTCGATCGGTCCTGCCCGCGCTTGCCGAAAGTCGCCTTCAAGCGCTTCCCGATCCAAATCGAGCTTGCCGCCGTCGCCGAGGCCGGCAGCCCGAGTGCACCGGAACTTGCCGGCCGCACGATCCGCGAAATCTCGGTGGAAACCACGCCGGGAACCATCGATACGCGCCGCCGATGCGGCCAAATTCCGCCCGGAAACCCGCGGCACCGCCGATCACAGCCTGCCCCTCTGTCTCGCCCTCGCGCTGATCGACGGCAACGTGACCCTCGCGCAGTTCGAACATGATCGCTGGCGCGATGCCGATATCATGGCCCTGGTCGCGAAGACCACCCAACACGCTCTCGACACCGTCGCCGCCAGACTGAACAGCCGACCCAGGAAATCTCTGGACTTCGCGACACCAGAGGCGCACTTCTCCGGCCTCGTCGCTACACTCTCCGCAGCAGAAAACACGTCACACGGGGGTGTTCGCTCCCCCGCTTCAATCCGCCAACCTATTGAAAGGAAAATGAAAAATGCGCGCCATTTTCGTCATGGTCAAATGTGACATGGGTCAGGTCTACAAAGTCGCCCAGACCGCCGCCGACACCATCGACGAACTCTCCGAACTGCACTCGACCTCCGGCCAGTATGACCTGCTCGGCAAGTTCTACCTGGAGCCCGAGCAGGATACCGGCCTCTTCGTCACTGAACGACTGCAAACCATCCCTGGCGTGAAGGACACCTACACGCTGGTCACGTTCAATGCCTTTGTCGGCCGGCAGGAGTAGCGCGTGATCGGCGGCGATTGGATCACCGCAATCATCGATCACACGACAAAACATTGATCCCGCGCAGAATATACATCATTCCGATAAAACAACGCTTTCCCTACCCGCCCAGCCGCTCCAAAACCTCCACATACGCCTGCCGAACCATGTGCCGCTTGACCTTCTGCGTTGCCGTCAACTGACCGTTCTCGATGGTGAACGGCTGCGCCAGCGCATGCCGCCGGATCCGCTCCGTCACCGACAGCCGCTTGTTCACATCCGAAACCGCCTTGCCCACTGCCACCTCATCGAACCCCTCCGCCGCCACCAGCAGCGCCGTCAGCCCCGACTTCCCCTCACCCATCACCACCGCCTGCGCGATCGACGGCTCCGCAATCAGCATCCCCTCGATCCGCGCCGGGGACACATTCTCCCCCCCGGACAGCACGATCATGTCCTTCTTGCGATCCGTGATCCGCAGATAATGATCCGCATCCAGCGTCCCGATATCCCCTGTGTGCAACCATCCATCCTGGATCGTCGCGTCCGTCTCGTCCGGCCGCCCCCAATAGCCCTGCATCAACAGATCCCCCCGCACCAGGATCTCGCCGTCCTCCGCGATCCGCAGTTCCACCCCCTCCAGCGGCGTCCCCACCGTCTCCACCCGGCAGTCGTTCGGCGGATTGGCCGAGATGATCGGCCCCGCCTCGGTCTGCCCATAGCCCTGGATCAGAAGAATCCCCATCGCCAAAAAGAACCGCCCAACCTCCGGTTCAAGCCGCGCGCCCCCCGAAATCGCCGCCACCACGCGCCCGCCGAACCGGTCCCGCACCTTCTGGCGCACAACCCGGTCCAAAATCGGATCCAGCCCGCGCTCCACCCACGACAACCGCTTGCGATCGACCTTCTTCGTCCCGATCGCAAGCGCCATCTCAAAGAGTTTCTGCTTGAGCGCCGATTGCCGCGCCACCTGGCCCATGATCCGGCTGCGCACCACCTCCAGCACCCGCGGCACCATCGTCATCAGCGTCGGGCGGATCGCCAGCATATCCGCCGCCAAATTCTCCACCCCCCGCGAATAGACGATCTCCGTCCCGATCGACAGAAACAGGAACTGCCCCGCCGTATGCTCGTAACTGTGCGACAGCGGCAGGAACGACAGATACGTCTCGTGCTTCAAGTTCAACTGCAAAATCAGGATATAGGCCCCCCGACAATTCGACAGGATCGCACGATGCGGCAGCATCACCCCCTTCGGCGAGCCCCCCGTCCCCGACGTATAGATGATGCAGGCCAGTTCGGAATTCGGGATCTCCGCCACCTCCGCCTCGATATCGTCCACCGCCTCGCCCCCCGCGACAAACCCGTCCCATGTCGCAGTCCGTATCCCGGTCGCATCGAATGTCTCGATCGTGATCAACAGGTCGAGCGGCCCCGCCGCCGCCACCTTCAGCGCCAGCGCCGCCGTCGAGGCAAACGCCACCCGCGCCCCGCAATCATTCAGGATATGGCGATGATCATCCACCGTGTTCGTCGTATAGGTCGGCACCGGCACCGCCCTGATCGCCATCAGCGCCGTCTCGATGACCGGATACTCAGGCCGGTTCTCCGAGACAATCATCACCCGATCGCCCGGCATCACCCCCGCCGCCCGCAACGCCCGCGCCGCCGACGCCGCCATCCGCGCAAATTCGCGCCAGTTGATGCCAACCCACGCCCCATCGCGGAAACTGCGCAGCATCGGCTGCTCCGGCCATTGCCGCGCGCGCTGGAACATCATCGCGGCCAGGTTGTGCCACACGGGATAATCGCAGCCGGCTTGATCCGTCACGTCTCAGCTCCCTCTGTTCGGCCGTGACATTCCTGCCCCGCATTTGAAGTTGGCGCCGCATAGCCTACATCAACATCTCCCGCCAGCAACCTCGCCCGCCCCCTGTCCAAAGGTCACGCGCCGCATGTCCGAAGCTCTCCCCAGCTGGGATCTCACCGACCTCTTCCCCGCCCCCGACAGCCCGGAACTCGAAGCCGCCCTCGAACGCGCCGAACGTGACGCTGCCGCCTTCGCCATCAAATACACCGGCCACCTCGCCACCCTCCCCGGCCCCGGCCTCGCCACCGCCATCGCCGCCTACGAAGCCATCGAGGAAGTCCTCGGCCGCGTCATGTCCTACGCCCAACTCCTGTTCAGCGGCGATTCCACCGATGCCACCATCGGCCGGTTCTACCAGTCGATGACCGAGCGTGTCACCGCCATCTCCAGCCACCTCATCTTCTTCACCCTCGAACTCAACCGCCTCGATGAGCCCGCCCTCAACGCCAAGCTGTCCGACCCCGCGCTGGCCCGCTATCACCCCTGGCTGCGTGACCTGCGCGTCTTCCGCCCCCACCAGCTCGACGACGCCCTCGAAAAACTCCTCCACGAAAAGGAAGTCACCGGCCGCTCCGCCTGGTCGCGCCTCTTCGATGAAACCATCGCCGGCCTCAAAATCCCCCTCAACGGCGTCGAGCTCACCGTCTCCGACGTCCTCAACAAACTCTCCGACACCAACCGCGCCACCCGCGAAGCCGCCGGGCGCGCCATCGGTGACGTTTTCGGCCGCAACATCCGCCTCTTCGCGCTGATCACCAACACCTTGGCCAAAGACAAGGACATCACCGACACCTGGCGCCGCTACGACCGGCCCGCCAGCTACCGCAACCGCGCCAACATGGTCGAGGATGAAGTGGTCGACGCCCTCGTCACCGCCGTCACCGCCGACTACGCCCGCCTCTCGCACCGCTATTATCTCTTGAAAGCCAAATGGCTCGGCCTCGACACGCTGCAACACTGGGACCGCAACGCCCCGCTGCCCGGTGATGCCGACACCAGCATCCCCTGGCCCGAAGCCCGCCGCCGCGTGCTTGACGCCTACGCCGCCTTCTCGCCCGACCTCGCCGCCATCGGCCGCCAATTCTTCGACAAGCCCTGGATCGATGCCGCCCTGCGTCCCGGCAAATCGGGCGGCGCCTTCGCCCACCCCACCATCCCCAGCGCCCACCCCTATCTCCTCCTCAACTACCACGGCCGCACCCGCGACGTCATGACGCTGGCGCACGAACTCGGCCACGGCGTTCACCAGGTCCTCGCCGGCGACCAGGGCTACCTCATGGCCGGCACCCCGCTCACGCTCGCCGAAACCGCCTCCGTCTTCGGCGAAATGCTCACCTTCCGCGCCCTCCTCGATGCCGAGACCGACCCCGCCCGCCGGCGCATCATGCTGGCCGGCAAAGTCGAGGACATGCTCAACACCGTCGTCCGCCAGGTCGCCTTCTACCAGTTCGAAACCCTGCTCCACGCCGAACGCGCCCAGGGCGAACTCGTGGCCGAACGCATCGGCGAACTCTGGATGCAGGTGCAAACCGAAAGCCTCGGCCCGGCCTTCACCTTCAGCCCCGAATACCGGGTCTTCTGGGCCTATGTGCCCCATTTCATCCACTCCCCCTTCTATGTCTACGCCTACGCCTTCGGCGATTGCCTGGTGAACGCCCTCTACGCCGTCTTCCAATCCGGCCACCCCGACTTCCAGCGCAAATACCTCGACATGCTCCGCGCCGGCGGCACCAAGCGCCACCAGGACCTCCTCGCCCCCTTCGGCCTTGACGCCTCCGACCCCGGGTTCTGGCGCAAAGGCCTCGACGTCATCTCCGGCTTCATCGACGAACTGGAAACCACCGCATGACCGAGGATCGCTCCTCCTTCTTCGGCGAACTCCGCCGCATGGCCCGCACCTCCAGCGCCGTCGGCGGCATCGCCGCGCGCATGGTCGGCGAACGTGCCTTCGGCCTCAAAACCAACCGCGCCGATCACGCCGAAGACCTCAAAGCCATTCTCGGCGGCCTCAAGGGCCCGATGATGAAGGTCGCCCAACTCCTCTCCACCATCCCCGACGCCCTCCCCGCCGAATACGCCGCCGAACTCGCCACCCTCCAAGCCAACGCCCCCGCCATGGGCTGGCCCTTCGTCCGCCGTCGCATGCAGGCCGAACTTGGCCCCGCCTGGCAGTCCCGCTTCACCCGCTTCACCCCGCAAGCCGTCGCCGCCGCCTCCCTCGGCCAGGTTCACCGCGCCACCCTCCCCGACGGCACCGATGTCGCCTGCAAGCTGCAATACCCCGACATGACCACCACCGTCGAAGCCGACCTGCGCCAACTCAAACTGGCCATGGCCGTCTATCACCGCATCGACAGCGCCATCCAACATGACGACGTCTACGCCGAACTCGCCGAACGCCTGCGCGAGGAGCTCGACTACACGCGCGAAGCCGCCCAGATGCGCCTCTACCACGCCATGCTCGACGACACCCCGGACGTCCATATCCCCACCCCCATCGAAGCCGTCTCCACCAAACGCCTCCTCACCATGACCTGGCTCGACGGCCGCCCCCTGATGTCCCGCCTCGCCGAAGACCCGCCGCAAACCGAACGCAACGCCATCGCCGCCGCCCTCTTCAAGGCCTGGTACGTGCCGTTCTACCGCTACGGCGTAATCCATGGAGACCCCCATCTCGGCAACTACCAGGTCCGCCCCGACGCCTCCGTCAATCTGCTTGACTTCGGCGCCATCCGCGTCTTCCCCGCCTCCTTCGTCCAGGGCGTCATCGCCCTCTTCGAAGCCGTCCGCGACAAGGACGACGCCCGCGCCCACGAGGCCTACAAGATCTGGGGCTTCACCGACATGACCGACGAAAAAATCGCCGTCCTCAACGAATGGGCCCGCTTCCTCTACGAACCCCTCACCCAAGACCGCATCCGCCCCATCAGCGAAACCAACGACCCCCAATTCGGCCGCGAAGTGGCGCGCCGCGTCCATGCCGGCCTCAAACGCACCGGTGGCGTCCGCCCGCCCCGCGAATTCGTCCTCATGGACCGCAGCGCCGTCGGCCTCGGCAGCGTCTTCCTGCGCCTGAAAGCCGAACTGAACTGGTCCAGGATGTTCCACGACCTCATCGCCGACTTCAACGCGGACACCCTCGCCACCCGCCAAGCCGCCGCCCTCACCGCCGCTGGCGTCCCGCCGCAAGCGTAGAGCCTGATCATTTTTGGCGGAATCGCTACAAATCATCATACGATCAAACAAATAATTAGAGCGGGATACCTTCGTCTATCAGAAGGAATCCTGCTCTAACGCTCCAAATAATCCATGGATACACTATCAATAATCGCGAGAAAAAATCTTGCAGAATTGATTTAGTATGCCGCGTTTTGCGCAATTCATAATTAAATATCGCGTAAAATGGCTATTACGGCATAATATTTGCAGTATAACTGGCATTGTTTACATATTATAATTAATACAATAAAAAAGATTTAATTTTAAATTATAAACTAAACCTTCATAGATTTCAGAATATTTTGATGCGCTTGCTTATTGTTAGATTGCGATTTATGCTCATATTTCGTCGCGAATCCGCTATATTTTGACGCGACGCGTAAAGGAATAAAAATGCATTTCAAAATTCGTATCGCAATCGCGACTGCCGCGGCTGTGATCGCGGGCAGCACAGGCTCAGCCCGCGCCCAGACCGTCGTGAACCTCACCAACCTCGACCCGTCATCGACCGGTTTCTCCGCCATCTCCGGTAGCCTGTCCGCCGGCACGAGCCTCGATCTGCTCAACACCACCACGGCGCTCTCCAATGGCGGCCTGTTCGGCGGCGCGGTGAGCAACCAGACGCAGCAGGCGACCAACCAACTCAACACCATCGGCCTGACCGCGCTCGGCGCCGCCGCCCCCGTCGTCCTCGGCAACCAGACCCCGATCACCGGCAC
>CANFKS010000119.1 GCA_947447625.1 Rhodospirillales bacterium
CGCTCTAGACCTTTGTTCTATCGCGTGATTCGCGCAGCCGTGTGAGTCCACCTCTGGCGACCGCGCTCTAGGACGAGGATTTCTTCTTCAGCGCGTCAACGAAACGGATCAGCTTGATGGTTTCGTCATAGGCTGCGTTGTTGGTATCCTGCCACGGCAGGTTCTTGCCGTCGGACAGCTTGTCGAACGCCGCCTTGTCCTTCTTGTGGGCATCGAGGAACGCCGTTTTGATCGCGGCCTTCAGATCGTTCGGCAGGTCCGCCAACACCGCGGTCGGCGAGTTGATGATCAGATCGGTCTTCAGGATGATCCGGAAATCCTCCTTCTTCATCAGCGAGCCGTCGGCGTTCTTCAGCATGCCCTTGGACAGCATGCGCGTCAGGTTGCTGTCATCCTCGGCGTTCCACCAGTTGCATGCCACGTCCACAGTGCCCTGCGCGAGGGCCAGCACGGCGTTCTCATGGCTGCCCGTGGTCTGCACCTTGCCGAAGAATTTGGGGGTGTCGATGCCCTTCTTGTCGAGCGCGAAAAGCGGCATGGAGTAGCCCGAGGTCGAGTTCGGATCGACCACGCCGAGGTTCTTGCCCTTCAGGTCCTCGATGGTCTTGTACGGGCTGTTCGCCTTCACGTAGAACACCGAATAATAGCCTTTGGTGCCGTCCGCATTGACGTCGATCACGATCGCATCGGCCTTCACGCCGATCAGCCGGGCGCGTGCGAAGGCAGCCGGGCCGTAGCCGCCGATATGGATGTTGCCCGACCGCTGCCCCTCGATCACCGCCGCATAGTCATTGGCGATACGCAGCGTCACCTTGGTGCCGAGTTCGCGGCTGAGATAATTTATGAACGGGCCCATACGCTCCGTCACGCCCGAGGCGTTCTCGGAGGGAACGACGGCGAAGACCAGCTCGGGATACTTCGCCTTCCAGGCCTGGGCGCGCGCGGGCTGCGCGAACAGCGGCGCGGCGGTGGCGCCGGCGGCGAGGCCGGCCAGCATGGTGCGACGGTTGATCATCGGAATAACCTCTTTGTTTTTCATCAAAACGAAATTCAGGGGAAACAGATCGACGGCTTACGCCGCCGCAGCAACCGGCGCCGACGCCATCAGCCCCGGCCCGAGATCGGCATCGAGCACCTCATGGGCCTCCAAGCCGTAAAGCTGGCGGGCCACCTCCTCGGTCAGCGCCGCCGGCACGTCATCGAACACCACCCGGCCCTGCGCCATGCCGATCAGACGGTCGCAATAGGTGCGGGCGAGATCCAGCGAGTGCAGATTGCACAGCACGGTGAGGCCGAAATGCTTGTTGATGCGCAGCAGCGCATCCATCACGATTTTCGCGTTGCGCGGATCGAGCGAGGCCACCGGCTCATCCGCCAGCACGATCTCCGGCTCCTGCACCAGCGCCCGGCAGATCGCCACACGCTGCTGCTGGCCGCCCGACAAATCCTCCGCCCGCTGCGCCGCAAGCCCGGCGATATCGAGTTGGTCGAGCGCCGAGAGCGCAATCGCCCGATCCTCATAGCTCCACAGCCGCGGGAACGCCCGCCATGCCGAGGTATGCGCGAGCCGCCCCATCAACACGTTGTTCAGCACATCCAATCGGCCGACCAGATTGAACTGCTGGAAAATCATTGCGCAGGACCGGCGCCACTCGCGCAGCGCCCGGCCCTCAAGGCGCGTCACATCCCGGCCATCCAGGCTGATCCGCCCCTCCGACGGCTCCACCAGCCGGTTGATCATGCGCAGCAGCGTCGACTTGCCCGCCCCCGACCGGCCGATCACGCCCACGAACTGGCCACGCGGGATGCTGACACTGACGCGATCCACCGCGCGTGTTGCCCCGAATGACCTGCTCAGATTGTCGATCACCAGCATCAGCGTCCATCCACGACTGTCCGAGTTGTCTATTGCCATGACCGGCCGGCGCAAGGGCGTGAAGGTTTGATGACGCACCGGCTTGCCCGGCACGCGCCGGACAGGCCATGCTGTCATCGACATGCAACATTCAACGCTCGACCTGCGCGACCTCACCCGCCGCTTCGGCCCCAAGCTGGCTGTCGACGGCGTGAGCCTGTCTGTGCCGCCTGGCCAGATGCTCGGCATCCTTGGCCGCTCCGGCGCCGGCAAATCCACCCTGCTGCGCATGATCAACCGCCTGATCGAACCGACCGCCGGCAGCATTCGCTACGGCGATATCGACGTCACCGCCCTCAAAGGCAAGCCGCTGCGCGACTGGCGCACGGCCTGCGCCATGATCTTCCAGCAGTTCAATCTCATCCCCCGGCTTGATGTGCTGAGCAATGTCCTGATGGGCCGGCTCAACCACCGCGCCACGCTGCCCTCCTTGCTCGGCCGGTTCAGCGCCGCCGAGCGGGCCATGGCGCTGCAAGCCCTCGAACGCTTCGACCTGCTGGAAACCGCCCTCGTCCGCGCCGGCCAGGTGTCGGGCGGCCAGCAGCAGCGCGCCGCCATCTGCCGCGCCTTGCTCCAGCAGCCGCAACTCCTCCTCGCCGATGAACCCATCGCCAGCCTGGACCCGCACAACGCCCGCGTCGTGATGGACGCGCTGCGCCGCATCAACCAGGAGGACGGCATCACCGTGCTCTGCAACCTCCATCACATCGACACCGCGCGGTCCTATTGCGACCGCATCGTCGCCATGCAATCCGGCCGCATCGTCTTCGACGGCCCGCCTGCCGATCTCACCCCCGAGCGCGTCCGCGACATCTACGGTGTCAGCGAGGACGAGTTCCACAGCACCGCCATGCCCGACGGCACACTCGCCCTCGCCTGACCCGCCCCACTGACCCCTTTGCCCCGCTGACCCCTTTTAAGGAGCCCGCCATGCTCACCCGCCGCCACCTCCTCGCCGCCTCCGCCGCAATCGCGGCCGCCCCCGCCTTGGCGCAAGACGCCCGCGAACTCCCCAAGCCCGGCAAGCGCGCCTGGGCGGCTCAGGTCCCTGTGGTCCGCATCGGCCTGCTCGGCGGCGAAAACGACGCCGACCGGCTGCAACGGGTCGATGGCTATAAAAAGCTGATCGAATCCACCTTCCAGGTCCCCACCAAACTCCTCATGGCGTCCGACTATGCCGGCGTCATCCAGGCCTTCGCCGCCGGGCAGGTGGACATGTCCTATATGTCGCCGGCCAGCTATGCCGCCGCCTGGATCGAAAGCAAAGGCAACATCATCCCGCTGACCACCAGCCAGGAAAAGGATGGCGGCATCTCCTACGTCGCCGTCGCCTATGTCCGCGCCGACAGCGGCATCACCACCCTGGAACAACTCAAAGGCAAATCCCTCGCCTGGGCCGACCCCAACAGCGCGTCGGGCTACCTCATCCCCCGCTCCGAATTCCGCGCCATGGGCATCGACCCCGAGCCCAACAAATATTTCGGCCGCACCGGCTTCGGCGGCGGCCACGAACAAGCCGTCGTCGCCGTCCTCAACAAGCAATACGACGCCGGCGTTACCTGGGCCTCCGGCATTGGTGACGTCAACGAAGGCTACACCCGCGGCATGCTGCGCATCATGGTCGAGAAAAAGCTGCTGAATATGAAGGACCTGCGGATCATCTGGAAATCCCGCCCCATCGTGAACGGCCCGCTCTCCGTCCGCGGCGACACCCCCGCCGACTTCAAGGCCGACATGCTCGCTTTGCACCGCGCCATCCCCAAAACCAACCCCGACATCTTCCATTCGATGGACATGGGCTCCTCGATCGACTGGGTGCCGGTGAAACACGCGGACTACCAGGTCTTCGTCGATATGCTCCAGGCCGAAGCCGCCCAACGCCGCAAGCCCTGAGCAGCATCGCAAGGCCTGGGCAGCGTCGCACGCCTTGAGTTCAGCCCTCACCACCATCGAGCTTGACTGGCAGGCCCGCCGCCGCACGCGGCGGGCAGCAACGCTTTGGTATGGCGCATTATTGTTATGCGCCATAGCGATCTCGGCCTATGTCTCCGAAGTCTTCCCCGAAACCCTCGCCCGCGGCCTTCCGCAAATCGGCGTCTATTTCCGCAAACTCGTCCCGGCGCTGACCTGGGACCATTTGTTCGACGGCCCGAAAACCGAGGGCGCCATCGCCTATTGGTTCTACCGGCTCGATTCCTGGGGCTGGATGCTGTTCGAAACCACCCAGATCGCAGCGCTCGCCACCCTCTTCGGCGCCTGCGGTGCCCTGCTGGGCTGCTTCGGCGCCTCCGCCAACCTCGCCCCCAATCGCGCCACCTATCTGATCTGCCGCCGCATCCTCGAACTCTTCCGCACCGTGCCGGACATCGTCTATGCGCTCATCCTGGTCTACGCGCTGGGTGTGGGTCCGCCCGCCGGTATTTTCGCCATCGCGCTGCATACCACCGGGGCGCTCGGCAAGCTCTTTGCCGAAGTGGTCGAAAACGCCGACATGCGCCCCTGGGACGGCGTGCGCGCGGCCGGCGGCACCTGGCTGCACGGCGTGCGCTTTGCCATCCTGCCGCAGGTGCTGCCGAACTTCCTCTCGTATCTGCTGCTGCGCTTCGAAATCAACGTCCGCGGCTCCACCGTCATCGGCTTTGTCGGCGCCGGCGGCATCGGGCAGGAGCTCTATCTGGTGATTGCCAAAAACTACTACGACGAGATCGGCGCCATCATCGCCCTCATCATCCTCACCGTCGCCTTCATCGACATCGTCTCCGAACGCCTGCGCTCGCGGGTCATCGGCACATGACCACACCCCGCATCACCCTGGCCGAAATCGCCCACCTCAAATCCCGCATGCCCGCTGCCTTCGGCCCCTCTCTGCCGCGCCGCGCGCTGCGCATCGGCCTTGCTGCCCTGGCGCTTGCCTGGTTCATCGCCCTGCTTGTGTGGTTCGACCTCACGCCTGCGCGCCTCTGGGCCGGGATCGGCGGGCTCGGCAAGATCCTGCGGCTGATGTTCCCGCCGAGCCCTGGCGAGCAATGGCTCGACATCCTGCGCGGCCTCGCGGAATCGGTGGCGATGGCCTTTCTCGGCTCGTTTTGTGCCATGCTCATCGCCATCCCGCTCGGCTTCCTCGGGGCGCGCAACGTCGTGATCGACACGCTGGCCCATTTCTCCATCCGCCGCCTCTTCGACGGCCTGCGCGGCATGGACCAACTGATCTGGGCGCTCGCCTTCGTCCGCGCCGTCGGCCTCGGCCCGCTGGCCGGCGTGATGGCCATCATGGCCGCCGAAATCGCCGTGCTGGCCAAACTCTTCGCCGAAGCCATCGAAAACGCCGAACCCCGCCAGTCCGAAGCGATCACCGCCGTGGGCGGCAACGCGCTGCATCGCATCCGCTTCGGCCTGCTCCCCCAGGTGGCGCCGGTGATGCTCGCGCAGTTCCTCTACCAGGTCGAAAGCAACACCCGCAGCGCCAGCATCCTCGGCGTCGTCGGCGCGGGCGGCATCGGCCTGCAAATCAGCGAACGCATCCGGGTCGGATACTGGGACCAGGTGCTGTTCATCATCATCCTGATCTTGCTCACGGTGGCGGCGATAGATCAGATCTCGGCGCTGATCAGGCGCAAGCTAATAGGGTGAAGCGCTTCTTTTTTTGAAAAAAAAGAAGCAAAAAAACTTTGCCCGTTCAGGGTTTTCGAATTGAAAGGGGCGAAGCCGATGAACACCGGCTTCGCCCCCGACTGTCGCGGTCCCGCGATACAAGCGGGTAAAAGTTTTTTGCTTCTTTTTTTCAAAAAAGAAGCGCTTCCTTCACTGCGCCGCCGACCGCGACGTCGGCACCATCCGCGTCACCTTGATCGCCGCGCGGTCGATCAGATCACCCACGCGCGGTCCGATATCGTTTTTCCAGTGGTCGCTCTGATATACCGCCGCATACAGCGCGACCCGCTGTTCTTCGCTTTCGAAGCGCCGCGTCCAGACGAACACCGAATCGTCGGTTTCGCCGTGGTACATGCCGGTGATCACCATGCCGTGCCTGATCTGGAAGGGCACGATCTCCTCCTCCATCACCTTCAGCCACTCGGCCATTTTGCCCGGCTTGATCGTGTATTGACGCAGTTCGTAGAAGGCCATGGTGCCCGTTCCCCGGTTATTGGTTCAGCATGAAATGATGATGCCCGATAAGCGTCAACCCCCTGCGATCGCCACCCTTCGGCGATCGTCAGGCCCCTGCGATCGCCACCCTTCGGCGATCGTCAGCCCCCTGAGATCGTCAGAATTGTGCCTGTGGTGTAGCCCGACCGCGAACTGGCCAGGAACGCGACAGCGGCCGCGATCTCCTCCGGCTTTCCAGGCCGGCCGAATGCCATGCCTTGGCACAATTCGAGCCACCGTCCCTCATCGCCGAATTCATCGCGCGCCCGCCGCCGCAACAGCATCTCCATCCGCTCGGTGGCCGTGGCGCCGGGGTTGATCCCCACCACCCGGATGCCATCCGCCGGCGATGCCTTGCCCAGCGCGCGGGTGAACGCCATCAGCCCCGCATTGCCGGCGGCACCCGCGATATAATTCGCCGGAAACGTCTCGCCGGCCGCCCCGATCACATTGATGATCACCCCGTCGCGCCGCGCCGCCATCGCCGGATAGACCGCCCGGCACAGCGATATGAACCCGAACACCTTCAGGTCCCATGCCTTGCGCCACGTCTCGTTATCGACGCTGCCCAGCCCGCCCGGCGGAATGGCGCCTGCATTGTTGACCAGGATATCCACCGCCCCGGCCTCGGCGGCCACCCGCAGCACCTCCTCCTCGCGCGACAGGTCAGCGGCAATGGTCACCACCTTCACCTGCCGCCGCGCCCGCACCGCATCCGCAGCCTGAGCCAGCGCAGCAGGGTCCCGCGCCACCAGCGTGACATCGACCCCCTCTTCGGCCAGCAGTTCCGCCGTCGCCCGCCCGATGCCCTTGGAGCCTCCGGTGATCAGCGCATGCTTGCCCGCCAAAAACAGGTCCATCGCTCAGGCCGCCCGACGGATGCCGCGGCGGAACGCCCGGCAGGCATCGCCAAACGCCCGGAAAATCGCCACCGACGCCGCATCCGTCGCATAATGATATTCCGGATGCCACTGCACCCCCATCGCAAACCCCGGCACATCCTGCACCCGGATGGCCTCGATGGTGCCGTCATCGGCCACGCCCTCGACCACCACCCCATCGCCAGGCCGGTCGATCGCCTGCTGGTGCAGCGAATTCACCGTGATTTCACGCGCCCCCAGCACCCGCGCCAGGTGGCCCGACACGGTCACGCTGTGCTTCAGCCGAAAAAGATGATCCCAGTCCATGGGGTCGGGCTGCGGCGTATCGCCGGCGGCGCGATGGTCGTGCCGCCCCGGCACCTCCTGCACGCGCTGGATCAAACTCCCGCCCAGCGCGACGTTCAACTCCTGGATGCCGCGGCAGATCGCCAGCACCGGCACCCCCTTGGCCAGCGCGGCGCGGATCAGCGGCAATGTGGTGGCATCGCGCGGTGCATCATGCTGCCCCGGCGTGAGGTCCTCATCGACGCCATAGCTGCGCGGCTCGATATTGCTCGGGCTGCCCGACAGCAACAGCCCGTCAAGCCGGTCAACCAGCGCCGTCAGCCCCTCGCCGACCGGCGGCAGCAACACCGGCATGGCGCCGGCGCCCCCGATCAACGCCGCGCCATAGCGCGCCGGCGTCGCATGCTGAAGCATGCCATTGATGTCACGCGAACAGGCGGGGATGCCGACAATCAGGCTCATGGGACCAGTTCCTCAAAACACGAGGGCCAACGCTATCACTGCCGCTTCGGCCGGCCCAGATCACACAGCACGGCACAGATCGCACATCCGAACATAAGTCCCGCCATGGGGATCGCCGTCCCGTTGGTGAGCACGCCGACCAGCAGCCCGCTCACCGCCCCCAGCGTGAAATGCAGCGTCCCCATCAACGCCGATGCCGCCCCGGCATGCGCCGCATGGCGGCTCAACGCGCCCACCACCGAATTCGGCATGGTGAACCCCTGGCACGACATGCAGAAAAACACCGGAACCGCGATCGACAAAAACCCTCCGTTGCCTGCAATCGCCGCCACCAGCATGACGCAGGTCGAGGCCAGGAAAATCCGCACCCCGATGCGCATCACCCGGTCCGACCCCAGGCGCGGCAGAATGCGCGGATTGATCTGCGACGCCCCGATGAACCCCGCCGCGCAGACGCCGAACAAAGCGCCGTATTGCGGCGGCGAGAGATGGAACACCTCGATGAACACGCCGGGCGATCCCCCCAGATAGGCGAACATCCCCGCAATCGCGAACCCGCCCAGCAGCGCATGGGTGATAAAACCGCGCTCCCCCAGCACATGCGCATAACGCACCATGATCGCCCCCGCGCCGAGTTTCACCCGCGCCCGCTCCGGCAGCGTCTCCGGCAGAAACAGCGTCGCGGCGGCAAAACACAGCCCGCCATACACCATCAATATCCAAAAGATCGCCTGCCACCCGAAGCCCGCCATCACGATGCCGCCCAAGGTCGGCGCCAGGATCGGTGCTGCGCCCATGATCAGCGTCAGCCGGCTCATCAACTTCGCCGCCGCCTGCCCGTCCGCCAGATCGCGCACGATCGCCCGGGTGATCACCATCCCCGCCGAGCCCCCGAACCCGCACAGCAGCCGCATCGCCGCCAAAGTCGGCAAATCCGGCGCCAGCGCGCAACCGACCGTCCCCGCCGTGAACAGCCCCATGCCAAGAATGAGCGGAACCCGACGCCCATACCGGTCCGACAAGGTGCCCCATGTCATCTGCCCCAACGCCAGCCCGACAAACCAGGTCGCCAGGGTGACCTGCGCCCGCCCGCCCAGCGCGGCCTCGATGGCCGGAAACGCCGGCAGATACATGTCGGTCGACAGCGGCCCGACCGCGGAAAGCAGGCCGAGCAGCAGGGGAAGCCAGGAGGGAAACGCCATGAAGGACAGCATGCCTTACGCATGCTGCATCTGCGAACAGCTTTTCCGGCATATGCGATGTGCGAGGCCCAGAGAGTGATCGGCAAGCGTGACCGCCAGCGCCGCGGGCCGCATAATCAGACCCCGACCCAGCCCGACTCGCCACGAAAACCGGCCTGTGTTACATGCCCGCCCCATGATTGTTACACGCTTGATAAAAATCGTGATCACCTTGGCCCTTGCCGTCGGGGCCGCCCCCGCATTTGCCGCCCCGCTTGACTGCGGCGGCCTGATGATGCCGGTCAACGACACGCGAACCGGCGGGCGGGGCTATTCCCGCCACCATGGCGGCGTTGACCTGATGGCTCCCTACGGCGCCCCGATCCGCGCCGCGGCGGCCGGCGACATCATCTGGGCCGCGCGCTACCGCGCCTATGGCAACATGGTCGACATCCGCCATGCCGACGGCATCGTCACCCGCTATGCCCATCTCTCCCGCTTCGCCCCGGGCCTCAAGCCCGGCAAGCGCGTTGCCGCCGGCGACCTCATCGGCGCCGTCGGCACCACCGGCAACGCCCGCGGCGCCCATCTGCACTTCGAAGTCCGTGTCGACGGCGCCCCGATTGACCCCCGCCCGATGATCGAACCGGCCCCCTGCCTCAGCACCCCGAGCGACGCCCGGCAGCTCCAGGCCCAAAACACCCTGTCGCAAAGCACCGCCTTCATCACCAGCCGCCTCGGCGGATTGTTGGACTAGAGCCTGATGATTTTTGGTGGAATCACCAAAAATCTGAATCAGGCGATCAAACAAAGAGTTAGAGCCTGATGCCTTCGCCTGTCAGAAGGCATCAGGCTCTCATTCATCGACGACATCCGGGCGCGTCTGTTCTTTCCCGCCGAAAAGCCGCACAACACCCTCGCGTGCCGAACCCACGGCCACCCATCGAGGGACCATCCGATGACCAGCATCCCGCCCAAACCCGTCCTGCTCACCGGCGCCTCCGGCAATCTCGGCCGCCATCTCACCAAGGCGCTCAGCGCCCTCGGCTGGACCCTGCGGCTCACCGACATCGCCGCCTTCCCCGACCCCGTGCCGCACAACGCCACCTTCACCAAGGCCGACCTCAACGACGGCCTGACCATCCTCAAGCTCGCCGAGGGCTGCGGCATGATCCTGCATTTCGGCGGCGTCTCCACCGAACACCCTTTCGAGGACGTGCTCGGCCCCAATATCCGCGGCCTCTACCACATCTACGAAGCCGCCCGCCGCGAAGGGGCGCGCGTTCTCTTCGCCTCCTCCAATCACGCCATCGGCTTCCACGAGCGCGACACGCCCCTCGATGACGACTGCCAGTTCATGCCCGACGGCTATTACGGCCTGTCCAAGGCCTACGGCGAACTGATGGGCCGGATGTACTGGTTCAAGCACGGCGTCGAAAACATCAACGTCCGCATCGGCTCCTCCTTCCCCGAGCCGATCGACGCCCGCATGCTCTCCACCTGGCTCTCCTTCGACGACCTCGCCCGCCTGTGCGCCCGTGCCACGTTGGCGGAAAAAACCGGCAGCTGCGTCATATGGGGCGCCTCCGCCAACACCCGGACGTACTGGCGCCGTGACGCGCGGGATGCCATCGGCTGGGCCCCGGAAGACAGCGCCGATCCCTTCGCCGCACAAATGGCCGGCAGAATCAGCACCAACCCCATCCAGGAACGCTATCAGGGCGGCGGCTACACCGTGATCGACTACACCCGCACCGCCCCGCCCCCCGCCAAACTCTTCCCCCGCTGAAGGAGCCCCCCCATGGCCGAAATCCCCGCCATTTTCCATGACCTTCTCATCACCAAAACCCCCTTGGCCCACCTCGCCACCATCATGCCCAACGGCTCGCCCCAGGTGACGCCGCTCTGGTTCGACTACACCGGCGGGCGCATCCGCGTGAACTCGGCCAAAGGCCGCGTCAAATCCCGCAACATGACCGAGGGCGCCCCCGTCGCCCTCTCCATCGTCGATCCCGACAACGCCTACCGCTACATCCAGATCCGCGGCACCGTTAGCAAAACCACAACCGACGGCGCCGACGCCCATATCGACGCCCTGGCCAAAAAATACCTCGGCGTCGACTCCTACCCCTACCGCAGCCCCACCGAAATCCGGATGATCTTCGAAATCACCCCCACCTCCGTGCAGGTCATGGGCTGACCCAGCCCGGCATGGAGCCCGTCGCCCTCGCGCTGGTCCTGGCGTTTGACGCCTCGGCCAGCGTGAACTTCAACGAGTTCGTGCTCATGACCACCGGCACCGCGGCCGCCCTGCGCGATGAAACCATCGCTGCCGGCCTCGCCACCGGCGCCGCCGCCGTCGCCCTCCTGCTCTGGTCCGGCCCCGGCGCCCAGGAAGTCATGCTCGACTGGACCCGCCTCGCCACACCCGAGGATGTCGAAGCCTTCGCCCACGAAGTCGAAAGCATGCCCCGCATCGTCCCCGCCGGCACCACCGCCCTCGGCGAGGCCCTCCTCGCCTGCGTCAAACTCCTCGCCCTCTGCCCCGCCGAGGCCACCCGCTA
>CANFKS010000120.1 GCA_947447625.1 Rhodospirillales bacterium
GGGCCATCGCCGCAGTAGTAGGCGAACACCTCGACGGATTGCCGGTCATGCAGCGTGAAGAGTTCGGCCATCAGATAGCCGATCGCGTGCTCCCGCAGGTCGGACGAGACATAGCCAACCCGAAGCCGGCGGCGGCTGAGATCGATCGCCGCATCCCGCCGGTCGGCATCCGGTGCGTCGTCGCGCTCGTCGATCGCCACTTCAACGTAGTGCTTCGCGGTTGCCAGATGCAGCATGGGGTCATCCACCAGGGCCGCCATCGACAGCGGGCTGATACCCGATCGCAGCACCGCGGCGCTGACGCGCTCCCACGCTTCGATGACAGGCCATTTGCACTGCGTCATGCGCAGGGCGGTGAATTGTTCCAGGATGTCGCGCTGGTCGGCTCGAATATCCAGCCCCTGTCGCAGCCAGGCCTCCGCCGCGGCGGGTTCGCGCTGGTCGATGAGCACGCGGGCAATCTGCTTGATGGCGATCAACCTGAAGTCGATCGCCTGGCCCGTGACGGTCTCGAGCTGCTTACCGAGGCCCTGCCAGGCTTCCACTGCCTGCCCCAGTTCGCCCACGCGTTCGAGGGCAGTGCCGAGATTGATAGATGCTTGCGGAAAATTCGGGTTGCGTTGTAGCGCTTGCTGCATGGCATGCACGGTCTGCGCGGGTTGGCCGAGGTCGGTATGCAGGCAGCCCAGGTTGAACCAGGCAGCGTGCACCAAGAGATCGGCAGGATTGGCGGCGATCCAGTCCTCATACATGCCGATTGCCGCGGCATGCTTTCCCGCCGCCATCAGAGCCTGGGCAGCGTCGATCAGGTCTATCAAGCGCAGCGACATGAGGGCGGCGGTCCTTCGGTTCCAGTGCCGTGAACACCTTGCGGTCGACTGGGCGCGATGAACAGTCCCGGCTCATCCTCAGCAGACGATTTCCAGGCGTTCCTTGCAATGAGCGGTCACTGCAGCAAGAGGCTCCCGCACGTAGGACATCCCGATGCTTGAGGGCCTCAGCCAGCCATTGGGCACCACTGATCTCCAGCCCAAGGCATGGCATCGACGGTGATGGCGCCAGGGCCTATGACGTATCGGCCGGCAAGTTCGCCGGGCAGCCCCAGAAGCAATGAGGGCCTCCATGTCTTGCCCCAGTTCTGCGATCCGCAGCGGCTATTCGACGTCCAACGCCGTGTTCTCTGAAACAGGCACCGATTCGATGCATTGCGACGCCGACCTGTCGCATCTCGGGCACATGAGGTGCCGGCCAATGCCAGGGGTGCCGTTCGTCACTCACGAAATCATGTGCTGCAAGCCCTGGCCAACACCATGCGGATGACCCGCAAGCGCGTGCTGGTGACCGGCGGCGCCGGGTTTCTGGGTTCTCACCTGTGTGAACGCCTCCTCGCCCGCGGTCACGAGGTGCTATGCGTCGATAATTTTCTGACAGGGCAGCGCGCCAACGTGGCCCATTTGCTCGGTGATGCGCGTTTCGAGCTGCTGCGCCACGACGTGACGGCGCCGCTGGAGGTCGAGGTCGACGAGATCTACAATCTGGCCTGTCCGGCCTCGCCGGTGCACTACCAGCACGATCCGGTGAAGACCACCAAAACCAACGTGCACGGTGCCATCAACATGCTCGACCTGGCGCAGCGCAAGGGCGCAAAAATCTTGCAAGCCTCGACATCGGAGGTATATGGCGACCCGGCTGTGCATCCGCAGTCCGAGGAATACTGGGGCAACGTCAATCCGATCGGCCCCCGCTCCTGCTACGACGAAGGCAAGCGCTGCGCCGAGACGCTGTTTTTTGACTATCGCCGCCAGTACGGCCTGGGCATCAAGGTCGTCCGCATCTTCAACACCTACGGTCCCCGCATGCACCCGCAGGATGGCCGTGTTGTGTCGAACTTCATCGTCCAGGCCCTCAGGGGCGAGGACATCACGATCTACGGCGAAGGCACCCAGACCCGCAGCTTCTGTTACGTCGATGACCTGATCGAGGCCATGCTGCGCCTGATGGATACGGGGCATGACGTCACGGGGCCGGTCAACATCGGCAACCCCGCCGAATTCACCATGCTCGACCTCGCCCATCTCGTCATTGAGTTGACCGGCTCCGCGGCCCGCCTCGTCCACCGGCCGTTGCCCGAGGACGATCCCCGCCAGCGCTGCCCAGATATTGCCAAGGCGCGTGCGCTGCTGGGCTGGCAACCGACGGTGGCGCTGCGCGATGGCCTGGCGCGGACGATCGGCTATTTCGACGCGCTGCTCAGCGCCGACTGACGGAACGGCATCAGGGGAGGAGCACGCAGTCAGGCGGCTGTCCAACCAATCGGAGGCTGCTTTATCTGAGGCATATCGCCCTGCGACCTGCGTGCATCATGGACCGTGACAACTGCGACTGTTTGAGCCCCGCTCCATCTGACCAAAAAAAGCTGTCGAAGTCGTCAGACGGTCAACAGGTTTATGTGATTGAAAACAATGAAAACTTCGCCTGATAGCTAATCACGGCAGTCCACAGGTTCGGAGAGAATCGGCCCTCAGAGAGCCATTTTCGACGGTCGTTACGCCCTTGCCGGTCAACAGGTCCACTCGGAAAACCGCAGGAAACCTGCGCTTCACGACGCTACCGGCATTGCCAGAGAGTGGGACTCGAAGGAAAACTGGCGGAGCAGTCGGACCTGGGGACGGACCCTCTCTGGGAGTAGTTCTCACGACCACGGGTGAACGACTGCCGTTGGGAATCTGTGCATGTTTCGTCGCGTCGGATCCGACCCGAGAACACTTAGGCGATCACCCGCGTCGCCTCCTCGATGCGCTGGCGGTCGATCTTCTCCCAGTCCCAGGCGATGCCGAGCCCCGGCGCGTCGGACGGAACGGCGCGGCCATCGCGCATGGTCATGCCGGTCGAGGTCAGGTCATCGAGCTGCGGGATGTATTCGACCCAGCGGCCGTTCGGCACCGCGGCGGTGAGCGCGACGTGCAGCTCCATCAGGAAGTGCGGGCAGACCGGAATGTTGAAGCCCTCGGCGAGGTGGGCGACCTTGAGCCAGGGGGTGATGCCGCCGATGCGGGCGACGTCGGGCTGCACGATGGAGCAGGCCTCGCGCTGGAGATATTCGCGGAAATGGCTGACGGAGTAGATGCTCTCGCCGACCGCAACGGGGATGGTGGTGGAGGCCGCGAGGCGGACATGGCCGCCGAGGTCCTCGGCCGGCATCGGCTCCTCGAACCAGGCGATGTCGACCGCCGTATAAAGCCGGGCGCGGCGGATGGCGTCATCGACGGTGAAGGCCTGGTTGGCGTCGGTCATGATCTCGAAGCCGGGGCCGACGGCCTCGCGCACGGCGGAGAGGCGGGCGACATCCTCATGCGGCCGGCGCCCGACCTTGATCTTGCAGCCACCGAAGCCGGCCGCCTTGGCGCGCAGCGCGTCCTCGATGAGCGCGGGCGTGTCGATATGCAGCCAGCCACCCTCGGTGGTGTACATCGGCACGCTCTCCTGGGCGCCCCCGGCGGCCTTGTGCAGCGGCAGGCCGATGCGCCGGCACCGCAGGTCCCACAGCGCGGTGTCGATGGCGCAGAGGGCGAGCGAGGTGATGGCGCCCACGGCGGTGGCGTGGGTGCTGAACAGCAGGTCCTTCCAGATCTGCTCAATCATGTCGGCGTCGCGGCCGATCAGGCGGGGGCACAGGCTGCGCGCGAGCAGCTCGACGACGGAATGGCCGCCGGTGCCGATCGTGTAGGTGTAGCCGGTGCCGACGGCGCCATCGCTGTCGGTGATGCGCACCATCGGCGTCTCCTGCGAGACGAAGGACTGGATGGCGTCGGTGCGCACGACCTTCGGCTTGAGGTCGACCATCAGGATCTCGACACGGGCGATGCGGGCCATGGGGGAGGTCTCCGGGGCGGCGGGTTCAGTCGAGATGAAAGACTTCGTCCATCATCGACCACCACTCGCCAGGCTTGCGGGTGTCGAACGGACGCTGGCAGGGCTCGCACACCGCCCACCATTCGCGCGTGGTGGCGTCGGCGGCCATTTTCTCGGCATCGGCGGCGAAGTCGGTGCCGTGGTATTCCCAGTAGCCGAACAGGATGTTCTCCGGTTCCTTCAGGAAGATGCTGTAGTTGCGGATGTTGCAGGCGGTGATCATGGCGAGCACACCGGGCCATACGGCGGCATGCAGGCGCTTGTATTCGTCGACCTTGGCGGCATCGAGCCGGATGCACATGCCCATGCGTTGCATCGGATAGTCCTTTCGGTGGGAGTCAGCTATGCCAACCGGTAGATGCGCAACGCGTTGAGGCCGAGCACGCGGGCGCGGTCGGCCTCGGCGGCGCCGGCCAGGAGCGCCTGTGTCGCCGTCATCCAACGGCCGAGATCGGCGGTCAACGTGCAGACTGGCCAATCGCTGCCCCAGACCACCCGGTCCCAGCCGAAGCAGGCCAGGACGTGCTCGGCGTAGGGGCGCAGATGCTCCACCGTCCAGCCGGCCGGGTCGGCATAAGCGACGATGCCTGAGAGCTTGCAGGCGACATTGGGCAGTGCGGCGATGGCACGCACGTTCTTGCGCCAGGGCGTCATCTCTCCGTCCTTGACGTTCGGCACGCCACAATGGTCGAGCACGAACTGCACCTCGGGGCAGGCACGGGCGAGGCGCAGCGCCGTCGGGATCTGCCGAGGTAGGACGCAGAAATCGAAGGTCAGGCCGGTGCCGGAGAGGCGCCGCAGGTTGGCCTCGAACAGTGGCGCGCTGGCGAGGTCGTCGGGCTGGGTGTGCAGCACCCGTCGGAACCCGCGCACCCGAGGATCCCGGGTCACCTGCTCGACGTATGCGGCGAACCCATCGCCCTCCGGCCGGCAGCCGGCGATCGTGCCGGCCACGCCACGGCCGATGCCGGCGGTGAAGGCAGCCTCGGCCGCGAGATCGGCCTCGGCGACGTCGACCTCCATGTGCAGGATGTCGGTGATCCCCGCAGCCCGAGCCTGCGGCAGGTATTCATCGAGGGTGAAGTCCCGGTTCAGCGCCGGCACATCGTTGAGCCAGGGATAGCGTAGCCGGTCGCGGTAGATCAGATGACAGTGGGTATCGACAATCCTCATGGCCGGGCTCCTCGGCGCGGTTCGATCTCGGGGCTGGACGGTTCGGCGAGCACGCCGGAGGCCTGCGACAGATCGTGCGCGACCTGCTTCATGAGATCGAGCACACTCGGCAGGTCGGGGGCGGCAAGGCCGTCGATCCGCGGCATGTAGGGGACGGTGAAGGCCGCGATGGCCGCACCCTTCGGGCCAAGGATCGGCACCGAGAGATTGACCACTCCGGCGGTCTGCTGGCTCTCCATGCGCTCATGCCCCTGGCGGCGGACCGCTTCGAGCCGTACCGCGAGGTCCTGCGGCATCCGCTCGCCGGGCACCATCTCGTGCTCGGCGATCATCAGGTCCCGCTCCGATGGGCTGGCGAAGGCGAGCAGCACGTGGCCGGAGCCCGTGTTGAAGAGCCCGATGCGCGAGCCCACCCGGATCGAAAGGCCCCAATAGGTCGGCGAATCGACCTGGGCGACCACGAGTACATGGCCCTGGCCGTAGATGGCGAGATGAGAGGACTGCTCGGCCCGGCGACAGAAGTCGCGCATGAGCGGCGTGGCGAGCGACACCAGCCGGCGAGTCGGAGCTTGGAGATGAGCCAGCGCGAAGAGCTTCAGCGTCAGTTCATACTGGTCGGCGGTTCGGCTGACGTATCCGCGCCGCACCAGGCGATCGATCATCCGATAGATCTCGTTCGGTGAGCGTCCGAGCGCCTTGCAGATCTCAGCCTGGGTCATCGGGAAGTCGGTCGCCGCCAGGAGCTCGATGATGTCGAGGCCCTTGTCGAGCGCGGGTGCCCGGTAGCGATCCGGGGTCTCGTCGGAGCCGGAGGATCCCGATGTTGTGGCGTTCGCCGCTCTCTGCTTGGCCCGTGCCGCCACTCGGACGCTCCCTCTCGGCCATCTGCCGTCTTATATGAATAATCTGCTCATATATGGAAGACAACCTTGACAGGCCGCGGGCCGCTGCCCAGGCTGCGATCGAGCCGGAACAAGGCCGGCACAACCATAACGACGACGAGGGAGGGCGATCTCATGAGGGAGCGGCACAACCCATCTTGGCGGCAGGTCTTGGGGGCGACGGTGTTCGCCATGGCGGCCATCGGCAGCGCTGGCGCGGCGCGGGCGCAGGGCACCACGCTGACACTGATGTTCCTCGGCTCCTATCAGGCGGCCAATGAGCAGGCGATCGCCGGGTTTCAGAAGGAGAACCCGGATATCGCCGTCAAGGCCTCCTATACCGCCGAGCCGCAGTCGATCCGCGCCCTCTTCACGACGGGCAACGCGCCGGACATCCCGATGGTCTATCCTGGTGATGGCTCGGCGATCGCCGTTAAACAGCTCGCCCGGGCCGGCCTGTTGGAGGATCTCAGCGGTGAGGCCTGGGCCAAGTCGGTCTCGCCGTCCTTCATCCAGTCCGTCACCTTCCAGGACAAGGTCTACGTGCTGCCGACGGGCTACTCCTACATCACGATGTACGCGAACGACGAGGTGATGAAGAGCGTCGGCGCCGCAGTGCCGCGCAACTTCGCCGACCTCCTGGCCTTCTGCGACAAGGCCAAGGCTACGACCATCCCGATGGCCTTCGGCCTCAAGGAGCAGCTGCCGGTCCTATTCCCCGGCTACGCGCTCGCCGCATCCACCGCCTTCGCCGACAACGCCCGCTTTGCTGAGGACCAGGCAGCGGGCAAGGCCAGCTTCAGCACCGGCTATCGCGCCTCGATGGAGATGTATCTCCAGATGCGTGACCATGGCTGCTTCTCCAAGGACGCGTCCGGCAACTCGAACGACGACGCGCTGCGCCAGGTCGCCGGCGGCAAGGCCGCCCTCTATGTCGGCGTGATCAACTACCTGCCGTTGATCATGAAGTACAATCCGGACGCCAGGATCATCCAGGTGCCATTCCCGGGCAACGCCGATGTGGCCAAGGTCCGCCTGCCGCTCGGGCCGACGCCGGGCTATGGCATCAGCGCGCAGTCGAAGAACAAGGCGGCGGCGAAGAAGTTCATCGCCTACCTCCAGCGCCCCGAGGTCAATCGGGCCTGGGCGACCGCTGCGGCTCAGCTCGCGGGCGCCGACATCGACGCCGCGCCGCAGACGCCGGGCAATTCGGAGGCCATCCGCGAATTCCTGGTTGCCAAGCGGACCGTGCTGTACCTCGACCGAGCCTGGCCGAACGCCCGCATCCAGCCGGTCTATATGGCCGGGGTCCAGCAGCTGTTCGCCGGCCAGACGACGATCGATGCCCTGCTGAAGCGCCTCGACGACACCTATGCCCTTGGCGCGCAGTGAGCTGAGGGCGCCGTCGCGCAGAAGGCCGTGAGGGTGGCGGGACGAACGCGGGGCGGGGAATGAGCGGGCTGGTTCCCCCCCCGGCCGGCATCCGGCGGGCCCTCCAGGTGCCGTGGTGGTTCGTCGCGGTGCCGCTCGGCCTTTATGTCGCGGTGGTGATCTATCCGAGCCTCGCCGGCGCGCTTTATGCCTTTACCGACTGGAGCGGTATCGGCGCCTTCCGCTGGATCGGCCTGGCCAATTTCCGCGCAGTCATGATCGACGACGAGGCGACGTCCTCGCTCGGCAACACCGTCGTGCTGGCGCTATCGACGACGCTGATCCAGAATCTGGTGGGCCTCTCGCTGGCCCTGGCGCTCAACCGCCGCACGCGGCTGAACAGCGTGCTGCGGCCGCTGTTCCTGGCGCCCGCCCTGCTCGCCCCGGTGGTCGTCGGCGTGATCTGGCAATATGTCTACGCGCCGGAGGGCGCGCTGAACGCCATCCTGTCGCTGCTGCATCTCGATGGGCTGCGCCGGCCCTGGCTCGGCCTCGCGGACACCGCGATCTGGAGCGTCGCCATCACCGTGGTCTGGCAGTTCGTCGGCATCACAATGGTGATCTATATCGCCGGTCTGCAGGCGATCGCGCCGGAACTGCACGAAGCTGCCGCGATCGACGGCTCCGGCGCATTGCGCCGGTTCCGCGACATCACCCTGCCGCTGCTAGCGCCGGCGATCACGGTGAACGTGCTGCTGCCGTTCATCGGAGGCCTCAAGCTGTTCGACCAGATATTGGTGATGACCGCCGGCGGTCCAGGCTACGCCACCCAGACGGTGGCGCTGATGATCTACCGCCAGGCATTCACCTTCGGCGCCTTCGCCTACAGCACGGCCTTGGCCGTGGTGCTGACAGTCCTGGTGGCGGTGGCAGCGATGATTCAGTTGGCCGTGCTGCGCCGCCGCGAGATGCCGGCATGAGACGAAACCTCAACTTCGCGCGCGGCGCCGGCCAATTGGCGCTCACCGCCTTCGCGGTGCTCTATGCTTTTCCGCTCTACATCATCGTCACGCTGTCGCTGAAGACGGAGGCCGAGGGGGCGCGAGCGCCGTTCTCGCTGCCATCCGGCCTGTTCGGCGGCAATTTCGACCGCGCCTGGGCGACCAGCGCCACCAGCGGCAACGCCTCCCTGGCGCCGGCTTTCGTGAACAGCATCCTGATCACGCTGGTCGGCGTCGCGCTGCTGGTGCTGACCGGGGCGCTCGGCGGCTACGTTCTGGCGCGGCGGCGCAGCCGCCTGGCCGATGCGCTGTTCGTGCTGTTCCTCCTCGGCCTCACGGTGCCGCAGCAACTCGGCATCGTTCCCCTATTCCAGCTTGCGCGCTCCCTCGGCCTCGTCGGCACCGCCGGCGGCATGGTGTTGATCTATGCCGGGCTGCTCGCGCCGCTGACCATCTTTCTCTACACCACCTTCATCCGCGCCCTGCCGACGGACTACGAGGAGGCGGCGCTGATGGACGGTGCCTCCCGCCTGCGCGTCTTCTGGGACGTGGTGCTGCCATTGGTCCGGCCGGTCACCGCGACCGTCGTGGTGATCCAGGGTATCCATATCTGGAACGACTTCTTCACCCCCATCATCTTCCTGCTCGGCAGCGGCCAGCAGACCCTGCCTGTCGCGATCTTCTCGCTCGTCGGCGAGTACGCCACCGCCTGGGGGCCGATCTTCGCCGGCGTGGTGATCGCCTCCGCACCGGCGATGGCGGTGTTCGTGTTCCTTCAGCGACACGTCGTGCGCGGCTTCTCCGGAGGCATCAAGTGAGCCGTATCATCCTCGGGCAAGTCGGCAAGCGCTACGACAATGGCCATGTCGCGGTGCACGACGTCGACCTCGCGATCGAGGCGGGCGAGTTCATGGTGCTCGTCGGCCCGTCCGGCTGCGGCAAGACTACGCTGCTGCGCATGATCGCGGGGCTTGAGGAAGTCACTTCAGGAAGCATTCGCATCGGCGAACGGGATGTCACCCGCGTCGCGCCGCAGGGGCGCGACATCGCGATGGTGTTCCAGAACTACGCGCTCTACCCGCACATGTCCGTACGCGAGAACCTCGGCTACGCGCTCAAGGTGCGCGGCGTTGCCAAGGCCGAGGCAAAGGCGCGGATCGACGCGGTGGCGGCGATGCTTGGCCTCGACCGGATGCTCGACCGCCGGCCGAACCAGCTGTCGGGCGGACAGCGGCAGCGGGTGGCGATCGGCCGGGCGATCGTGCGCGAGCCCGCGGTGTTCCTGATGGACGAGCCGCTGTCCAATCTCGACGCCAAGCTGCGGGTGGCGATGCGCGGGGAACTGGCGCGGCTGCACAAGCGGCTCGGGGTCACAACCGTCTACGTCACGCATGACCAGGTCGAGGCGATGACGCTCGGCCACCGCGTGGCGGTGATGCGCGAGGGGCGGATCATGCAGGTGGGGCCGCCCGGGCAGCTCTACCGATATCCGCGCAACCTCTTTGTCGCTGCCTTCATCGGTTCGCCGGCGATCAACCTGGTGGAAGCCGTGGTCGGCGACGGGACGGTCGCATTCGCGGGCTTCCGCCTGGCCTGCGCCCCGCCGGTCGGGCCGGGGCGCGTCATCCTCGGCATCCGCCCCGAGGCCATGGAGGCCGTCGGCTTCGCGGCGGCGGGCCTGCCGGAAATCGAGGTGACCGCCGAGGTGGTGGAGGCGCAGGGCGCCGACAGTTTCGTCGGATTCACCCTCGATGCACCGCGGGTGGAGGCGGAGCAGGTCGCTGCCGCCGCAGAGGGCAGTGATGCCGCGTTGATCGTCGACGCCCACGCACGCTTCATGGCCCGCGTCACCCCCAAGCGGGGCGTGACGCCGGGCGAGCGGCTGCGCCTCGCCCTCGATCCCGAGGCCTTCCTCTATTTCGACCCCGCCACAGGCGACGCAATCACGACAGGAGACCGGACATGACCGCGCGCGACACCAGTTGGTTCACCAGGGACCGCTTCGGCATGTTCATCCATTGGGGTCCCGGCGCGCTGCATCCGGGCGAGGTGTCCTGGGCGCGTTACCGGGACCCGATCCTCGATGCCGATTATCAGAAATACGTCGACCATTTCGAGCCCGACCTCTACGACCCGGACGCCTGGATCGCGGCGGCCAAGCGGGCCGGCATGAAATATGCGGTGCTGACCACCAAGCACCATGACGGGTTCTGCCTGTGGGACACCAGGCTGTCCGACTACAAGGCGACCAACACGCCGGCCGGGCGGGATCTGGTCGGCCCCTATGTCGAGGCCTGCCGGCGGCACGGTCTCAAGGTCGGGTTCTACTATTCTCTGTTCGACTGGAACCACCCGCAGTTCCCGCTCGATTTCCTGCATCCGATGCGCAATGACCCCGAGTTCCGTGCCCAGACGCGCGACATGGCGCTCTATCGGGAGTACATGTTCGGCCACATGCGCGAACTGCTGACCTGGTACGGCAAGATCGACGTCATGTGGTTCGACTTCTCCTATGCGGACCCGAACAAGCCGAAGGTCGCCGGCTGGCCGGCTGACCATTGGGTCGGCAAGGGGCGCGATGATTGGGATTCGCCCGCCCTTTGCGCCTTGGTGCGCGAATTGTCGCCGGGCATCCTGATCAACGATCGTGCCGACTGGGACGCCGACTTCCGGACCTGCGAGCAGTACCAGCCGCCGGCCAAGGGCGAGGAGGCGATGCCGTGGGAGGCCTGCCTCACGCTGACGGACACCTGGGCCTACAACCGCGAGGACCGCAACTGGAAAAGCCCGGAAATGATCCTGCGCACGCTGGTCGACAGCGTGGCCTCCGGCGGCAACGTGCTGCTCAACATCGGCCCCAACGGCCGCGGCCGAATGGATGCCGGCACCATCCGCATTCTCGACGCCGTCGCAGAGTGGATGGACGTGCATGGCCGTGCCATCCACGGCTGCGGCCCCAGCGCCTTCAAGGCGCCGGATGGCTGCCGCTTCACCCAGAACGGCAACCGGCTCTA
>CANFKS010000121.1 GCA_947447625.1 Rhodospirillales bacterium
ACAATCAGCTTCGGCTCCACCGCCAAAGCCCGCGCAATCCCGATCCGCTGGCGCTGGCCGCCCGAAAACTCATGCGGATACCGCCGCATATGATCCGCCCGCAGCCCCACCGTTTCCAGCAGATCCACCACCCGCGCCTCGATCGCCGCCCGCGATTTCGCCAACCCGTGAATGATCAGCGCCTCGCTGATGATCGTCCCGATCGTGTGGCGCGGATTGAGCGAGGCATACGGATCCTGGAAAATAATCTGCAAATCCCGCCGCATCGCCCGCAATTCTTCGCCGTCGAGTCCGGTGACCTCCCGCCCCTGGAACCACAACGCCCCCGATGTCGGCTCGATCAGGCGCATGATGCAGCGCCCGGTCGTCGATTTCCCGCAGCCCGACTCCCCCACCAGCCCCAGCGTCTCGCCCGGCGCGATGTCGAAACTCACCCCGTCCACCGCATGCACCTGGCCCACCTGCCGCCCCAGGATGCCGCCCTTGATGGGAAAATGCTTCTTCAGATTCCGAACGGAAAGCAGTGCGTCGCTCATAGAATGCAGGCCACCTTGTGATCATGCCCAACCGCGCGCAGCGGCGGCTCGGCGGCGCGACACGCATCGGTCGCAAAACCGCACCGCGCCGCAAACCGGCACCCTTCGGGCGGGTTCAGCAAATTCGGCACCGTCCCCGGTATCTGCTCCAGCCGCTGCCGCCCCACAGCCGCGGCATCCACCCGCGGGATCGAACGGATCAACCCCTGCGTATACGGATGCCGCGGATTGGCAAACAGCGCCTCGACCGGCGCCTCCTCCACCACCTTGCCGGCATACATCACCACAACCCGCTGCGCATTCTCCGCCACCACCCCCATCGCATGGGTGATCAACAGGATCGCCATGCCGAGCCGCTGCTGCATCTCGGCCAGCAATTCGAGGATCTGCGCCTGGATCGTCACATCCAAAGCCGTCGTCGGCTCATCGGCGATCAGCAGTTGCGGCTTGCACGCCAACGCCATCGCAATCATCGCGCGCTGGCGCATGCCGCCCGAGAACTGGTGCGGATAATCATGCACCCGCCGCTCCGCATTCGGAATCTGCACCAGCCGCAACATCTCCACCGCCGCCTCGATCGCAGCCTTGCGCGACAGCTTCTCATGCGTGCGCAGCGACTCCGCAATCTGGTTGCCGATCGTATAGACCGGGTTGAGCGAGGTCATCGGCTCCTGGAACACCATGGCGATTTCCTTCGCCCGGATGGCGTCCATCTCGCGGGCCGACAGCGGAATCAAATCCCGCCCCTTCCACAAGATCTGCCCCTCGACAAACCGCCCCGGCGGCATGTCGATCAGCTTGAGCACCGAGCGCGCCGTCACCGTCTTGCCGCAGCCGGACTCGCCCACAACCGCCAAGGTCTCCCCGGCCGCAACCGACAAACTCACCCCATCGACGGCGCGGACCATGCCGTCATCCGTCTTGAACCAGGTTTTCAGCCCGCGAATTTCGAGAATCGGATCAGCCATACCCTACATCACCCGCCGCGGATCGAGCGCATCGCGGAGCCCGTCGCCAATAAAGTTGATCGACAATACCGCAAGAAAAATCGCCGAGCCCGGAAACAGCGCCCAGTACGGCGCCACATCGAGATAATCCTTCGCATCGAACAGCACCCGCCCCCAGGTGGGAATATCCGGCGGAAAGCCCAACCCGAGAAACGACAGCGTCGATTCCGCGATGATCGCATTGGCCACATCGATCGTCCCCGCGACAATCACCGGCCCCAGCGCATTGGGCAGAATATGATGCCCCACCAGCCGCAACCGCGATGCCCCCAACGCACGGGCCGCCTCGACAAATTCCTTTTCCCGCAGCGACAAAAACTGCGCCCGCACCAGCCGCGCCACCGGCATCCAGCGCAACCCGCCGATCACCGCAACGATCAGCACGAACACCCCGCCCTCAGGCCCCAGGATCGACTTCAGCGTGTCGCGGAACAGATAGATGATCAGCAGCAGCAGCGGCAGTTGCGGCAAGGACAGAAACAGATCCGCCAGCCACATCAAGCCGGCATCGACCGGCCCGCGCGACATCCCCGCCGTTGCGCCCACCACCACGCCGACCACGACCGCCACCAGCATGGCCGCCAGCCCGACCGCAAGCGAAATCCGCCCGCCCGAAATCAGCCGCGCCAAAATATCCTGCCCGAGATCGTCGGTGCCGAACGGATGCGCCAGCGACGGCGCCTTCAATTGCGCCGCAAAATCGATGTCGTTGATCGCGAGCCGCCAGACGAACGGCCCCAAAACCACGCCGATCACCAGAACCGCGAGCACCCCAAGGCTGACCACGGCCAGCCGGTGCCGGCAGAACCGGCGCCAGGCATCCCGGGTCGGCGAGAACCGCTCCGTCTTCTCAGCGGAGGGCGATGCGAGGGTCGAGCCAGCCATACAGAACATCCGCGAGCAGGTTGAAAAACACGACAAGGCAGGAGAAGACGAACGTCACACCCATGATCACCGGCGTATCATTGGCCAGCATCGCCGAGATCAGCAGCGAACCGATCCCCGGCACCCGGAAGATCTGCTCGGTCACGATCGCGCCGCCAAAGACGATCGGCATCTGCAGCGCCACCAGCGTCACCACCGGGATCAGCGCATTGCGCACCACATGCAGCACCAGCACCTTGCGCTCGCCAATCCCCTTGGAGCGCGCGGTGGTGACGAAATCGAGCTTGATCACCTCCAGCACCGAGGAGCGCACATAGCGGACCAGCGAAGCGCCCTGGAACAGGCCCAGCACCGCAACCGGCATGATCGCCTGGCGCACGGCGTTCCAGACATAGGCCATCCCATGGCCGGCGATTTCGGTGGAGTAGACGATCGGCAGCCAATTCAGATTGACGGAGAAGACCAGGATCAGCAGCAACCCGGTAAAGAACGTCGGCAACGAGAAGCCGATGAAGGCGAAGGTGTTGGCGATCTGGTCGAACATCGAATAGGGCTTCGCCGCCGCAAGCACGCCGACCGGCACCGCGATCAGAATGGCGAGGAGTTGCGAGGCGCCGATCACCGATATCGTGGTGGGCAGGCGTTGCAGGATCAGGGTGTCGACATTGACGCGACTGACAAAGGAGAACCCCCAGTCGCCCTGCAACATCGCCCAGAGCCAGCGGATGTAGCGAAGATGGACCGGATCATCGAGCCCGAACTTGGCGCGCAGCGCGAGGCGCACCTCGGCCGGCACGTTCGGATTGGTGACCAATTCGCCGAACGGATCGCCCGGGGCGAGCGCCAGCACCGTAAACAGCACGACGCTGATGCCGAGCAGGCTCGGGATCGCGATCATGATGCGGCGAAGCAGAAAGTCGGTGGACACTGGATACTCCGGTCGAAAATGAAACCGGCGGATGCGGCACCAAACCGCATCCGCCGTTCAGGCACGTGCGTCGCGGCTCAGGCGTCCTTGAACCAGTCCTGCAGGTCCCAGAAATTGCTGTCCCAGCCGGAGGGATTCGCCACCAGCTTCAGATTCATCGCCGAAACGCCGGAGCGGGCGATCACGGGGATGACGACGCGGTTGTTGACCACCATGTCGTTGAGCTGGATATGCATCGCCACGCGCTTTACCGGGTCAAGCTCGGCCTCGGCCTTGAAGTAGAGGTCATCCCACTCCTTGTTGCGCCAGCGCGTGATGTTGCGGCCCTGCCACTTGTTTTCCTTCTGCGCGACTTCTCGAGAAAGATACGACTGCATCCAGACGCCCGGATCGGGCAGCGTCGGGCCGGTGGTGTACATCTGCAGGTCGCAATAGAAATGCGGGTAGGTATCGGGATTGGCCACGTCGGACGAGAAGAACACCGAGGCGGTGACCGACTTGATCTCGATTTCGATGCCGGCCTTCTGGCAGGCCTGCTTGATGATGGCCTGGGTCTTCTGGCGCGGCTGGTTGATCGAGGTCTGGAAGACGTATTTGAGCTTCTTGCCAGCCTTTTCGCGGATACCGTCCGCGCCGGGCTTCCAGCCCGCCTTGTCGAGCAGGGCGATGGCCTTGTCGATGTTGAATTCGCGGGTGGTGTTCTTGGAGCGGAAGCGCGAGGGGTTGTGCAGGTAGTTGTTCGCGGCGACGCCGGTGCGGCCGTAGATGTATTTCTCGACCGAATCGCGATCGACCAGCAGCGCGAGGGCATCGCGCACGGCGGGGTCGGAGAGCGAGGGATGCACGGTCTTGATGCTGGCCCGCTCGCCATCGACCTCGGTCCAGGGGTCGGTGGTGTTGAGCTGGATGTGCTCCATCGAGCCCGATTCGTTGATATGGACCCGGCCCTTGCCGCCCTTTTCGAGGCGCAGCAGGACTTCGTCCTCAACCTGCATGTTCCAGGCGAAATCATATTCGCCGGTTTGCAGAACAGCACGCGCGGCGGAGACGGCATCGCCGCCGCCCTTGAGTTCGAAGCTGTCGAAATAGGGCTTGTTCGGCATGTGGTAGTTCGGGTTGATCACGCCCGTGAGCAGATCGCCCGGCTTGAATTCCTTGAACAGATAGGGGCCGGTGCCGACCGGGGAGAGGTTGGTCGGTGCCTCGCGGGACTTGGCGCCGGCGAAATTCTCGAACAGATGCTTGGGGATGATCATGCCGGCGACGCCGACGAAAGCCTCGGCCCAGAACGCCTTGGCGACATCGAACATCACCTTGACGGTGAACTGGTCGATTTTCTCGACCTTGATGTCCTTGTAGGCACCGGAACTGACGGCCGCAGTGGCGGGGTCACGGGCGTATTCCCAGTTGAACACCACATCATCGGCGGTGAACGGCTTGCCGTCGTGCCACTTGACGCCCTGCTTGAGCTTCCAGGTGACGGATTTGCCGTCGGCCGCGAGGCCGCCGTTTTCCCGAGTCGGGACTTCGGCGGCGAGAACCGGGATCATGGTGCCGTCCGGATCCCAGCCGGCGAGGGGTTCGTAGAACACCCGCGAGCCGTCCTGGTCCTTGGTGCCGGTGGCGAAATGCGGGTTCAGCAGGGTGGGACCCTGCCACCACAACACCTTCAACGCCCCGCCGCCGCCGCGCTTGGTCGGCTTGTAGCCGGACTTCGGCTGGGCCTGGGCGGCACCGCCGATGGCCAGCAACTGGGTTGCCAGCGGGGCCGCGAGGCCGACCGCGGCCATGCGGCTGATGAAGCCGCGGCGGGAAAGCTTCCCGTTGCGGACCTTGCCAATCAAACCTTTGAGTTCACGCTCGTCCATCGGTATCCCCTCGGGCTCTGTTGCAGGCGCGCACCAGACCAGCTTTGCGCCAGCGTCAATTCATACATGCCCCCATAGCAGAACCCGGACGCCGCCGTTCGTCAACACGTCTTTGTCACATTGCGCTGCATTGCATGCTCGGATCCGGATGATTTTAGACGGGAGGCGGCACATAATCTTTCGGGGCCTCCTGCATCAGGGCCAGGATGTGGCCGTCGGGGTCGACAAAGATGGCCATCCACAGGTCATGATCGGGCATGCGGGCGATAAGATGGGGCGGGTCCGCGAACATCACGCCGCGTGCGATGAGTTCACGCGCGGCGAGCGTGATGTCGGCGACCGTGAAATAAAGGGGGGAGGCGCGGGCGGGGGGATCGACCTGTTCGAGCATCAGACGGACGCCCTGGCAGTCGAAGAAGGCCACCGTGTCGAAGCGGAACAGGGGGCGCAGGCCGATCACGTCCTGGTAAAAATCGGCGGCGCGGTCGAGGTCGGCGACCTGCATGGCGATCTGGCCGAGGCGGTTGAGCGCGAAGGTCATGGCACAGGGCGCTCCGGAATGGCGGCTTGGCGGGGGCGGCGGGGTGTCGCTATTCTGGCCCTGAAACGCCGAACAAGAAAAGGGACGGGACCATGGAAGACGCCATTCGCTCGGAGGCCCACGACGGCTACCGGGTCATCACGATCAATCGGCCCGAGAAAATGAACGCGATGGACAGGGCCACCTGCCTTGCGCTGATCGCGGCGATCGACGCGGCGGAAGCGGATGCGGACTGCCGGGCGCTGTTGTTGACCGGCACGGGGCGGGCGTTTTGTGCGGGGGCCGATCTGTCCGGGCGGGTGAATGGCGAGCGGCCGAAGGGGGATGCGGGGAACTCGATCGAGGAGACCTGGAACCCGCTGGCGCGGCGGCTGTCCAATTTGCGGATGCCTTCGGTGTCAGCGGTGAATGGTGTGGCGGCGGGGGCGGGATCGTCGATCGCGCTGGGCTGCGACATCGTGCTCGCCGGGCGGTCGGCTTATTTTCTGCAGGCGTTTTCCAAGATCGGGCTGATCCCGGATTGCGGCGGGACGTTCCTGCTGCCGCGCCTGGTGGGCGAGGGGCGGGCGCGGGCGCTGGCGATGCTGGCGGAGCGGGTGCCGGCGGAACAGGCGCTGGCATGGGGCATGATCTATCAGATGCACGAGGATGCGGCGCTGCTGGACGAGGCGCATAAAATGGCGGCGCGACTGGCCGGCATGGCGGGGCATGCGCTGGTGTTGATCCGCAAATCGCTCCGGGCCTCGGCGCACAACGACTACAACACGCAGCTTGATCTCGAACGCGACTATCAGGGCGAGGCGAGCCGGACGCCGGACCACAAGGAAGGGGTGGCGGCGTTTCTGGAGAAGCGGGCGCCGAAGTTCAGCGGAAAGCAGGCGTGACGCCAGAGGCGTTGGCGCGGGCCTGTGCCGAGGCGATGCTGGCCGACGATCCGGCCAGCCGTTCGCTCGGCATGGTGCTGGAGCATGTCGGACCCGGCGTGGCCCGCATGGCGATGGCGGTGCGGGCGGACATGGTGAACGGGCATGGCATGTGCCATGGCGGGTTTATCTTCATGTTGGCGGATAGTGCGTTCGCGTTCGCCTGCAACACCTACAACGAGCGGACGGTGGCGCAGCACTGCGCGGTGACGTTTCTGCGGCCGGCGCAGGTGGGCATGCGGCTGGTGGCGGTGGCGGGCGAGCGCAGCCGGGCCGGGCGATCGGGCATCTATGACATCACGGTGAGTACCGCCGAGGGCACGGGGATAGCGGAATTCCGCGGCCATTCGCGGGGGTTGGGGACCAGGTTTTTCGAGGATACCGACGCATGACGTCACGGCCGTTTTTCGATGCGATCGAGCAGGCCTCGCGCGACGAGATCACCGCGTTGCAGACGGCGCGGGTGGCGGCGGCGCTGCGGCGGGCCTATGAGCGGGTGGCGCATTATCGGGCGTCGTTCGATGCGGCGGGGGTGCATCCCGATGAATTCCGGGGGCTTGCGGACCTGGCGCGGTTTCCGTTCACGTCCAAGCAGACGCTGCGGGACACTTATCCATTCGGGCTGTTCGCGGTGCCGCGGGCGGAGGTGGCGCGGATTCATGCCTCGTCCGGCACGACGGGCAAGCCCACGGTGGTGGGTTATACGCTGAAGGATATCGAGACCTGGGCCGGGCTGGTGGCGCGCTCGATCTATGCGGCGGGCGGGCGGGCGGGGATGGCGGTGCATGTGGCCTATGGCTACGGGTTGTTCACCGGGGGGCTCGGCGCGCATTACGGGGCGGAGCGGCTGGGCTGCACGGTGATCCCGATGTCGGGCGGGCAGACGGAGAAGCAGGTTCAACTGATCGATGATTTCCGGCCTGAGATCATCATGGTGACGCCGAGCTACATGCTGTCGATCCTGGATCATTTCCGCGCCGCCGGCCTCGATCCGCGGGCTTCGAGCTTGAAGACCGGGATATTCGGGGCGGAGCCCTGGACGAATGCGATGCGCGCGGAGATCGAGCGCAGTTTCGCAATGGATGCGGTGGATATCTATGGGTTGTCCGAGGTGATGGGGCCCGGGGTGGCGCAGGAATGCGTGGAGACCAAGGACGGGCTGCATATCTGGGAGGATCATTTCTACCCCGAGGTGATCGACCCGGTGACGGGGGCGGTGTTGCCGGACGGGGAGAAGGGGGAGTTGGTGTTCACGGCGCTGACCAAGGAGGCGATGCCGATCATTCGCTATCGGACGCGGGATTTGACGCGGCTGCTGCCGGGGACGGCGCGGACGATGCGGCGCATGGAGAAGATCACCGGGCGGTCGGACGACATGCTGATCGTGCGCGGGGTGAATGTGTTCCCCTCGCAGATCGAGGAGCAGATCCTGCGCTTTGGCGCGCTGGCCGGGCATTACCAGATCGTGCTGACGCGGGAGGGGCGGATGGACGCGATGACGGTGCTGGTCGAGGCGCGGCCGGAAGGGTTCGGGCCGGCGGCGGAGGAGCAGGGGCAGGCGTTGGCGTCGCGGATCAAGGAGTTGGTGGGGGTGACGGCGAAGGTGGAGGTGATGGCGCCGGGGGGGATCGAGCGGTCGTTGGGGAAGGCGCGGCGGGTGGTGGATCGGCGGCAGGGGTGAAGGAAGGGCTTCTTTTTTTGAAAAACGAAGGGCGGATTCAAGTTTGAGAGCGAACACCCCCGGGTGACGCGTTTTCTGCTGCTGAGATTGCAGCGATGAGGCTGGAGAACTGTGGTGTAGCGAAGTCCAGAGATTTTCTGGGTCGGCGGTTCAGGCTGGCGGCAACGGTGTCGAGATCGTGTTGGGTGAGGGCGGACAAAGAGGTGCCTTTGGGGCAATACTGGCGCAGGAGGCCATCGGTGTTTTCGCTGGAGCCTCGCTGCCATGGGGAGTGTGGGTCGGCGAAGTAGATGCTCATGGCGGTGATCTTTGCGCGTTTCTCGTGCTCAGCCATTTCTTTGCCCTGGTCGTAATACCGCAACCCTGTGATCGCTGCTCTTCCGCGATCACAGGGTTGCGGTATGCGCGCCGGGTTGGTGGGCGGCGGCGCGCGGAAAGAGACTCATACCAAGGGTCGCGCTTTGCGAGCCTTGGTATGAGTCAGTGTCTTGCGCAACGGTGCCGGGATGGCGTTCAGCGCGCCGGCGAAGGCTGAGCCGGCGACGTCGGCCTTGCGGGTTGGCATGTGAATCAGCACAACGAAGCGGGTGCTGCGCTCAACCGATGTTCCGCCGCTATCGACGAGATCGCCGGCGCCATGCGGGACGCCTTGCTTGGAGCGGGATGCCTTCTGATTGCGAAGGCATCCCGCTCTAACTCTTTGTTTGATCGCCTGATTCAGATTTTTGGTGATTCCACCAAAAATCATCAGGCTCTAATTGGCCCGCCCGGGTTTCCGGCCTGATCGCCGCCGATCTCGGGGCCGATCCAAACCGCGTGCAGATCGTGCTGCAGCAGCACATCACAGATCTATTGACGGAGGCAGCCAATCGCTTCGATCCGCCCCGTATTGGAGATGGTGCCGCGGACCACTGACCATGTTCGGTGACACGCGACACTTATGGGGAAAGTCAGGCCTGGCGTAGCGCCAGGGCGAGGGGGCGGATGTCGTCCATGGTTTCCAGGCGGTCGATCAGGGCGAGGATACGCTTCGCCCTCTCGGCGCCGAGGACGGGGACGGCGAAGGTGGAGAACTTGTGCTCCAGCGAGACCTGCGAGAGCGGGCGTTGCGCATCGCCCTCCGGCACCTCGACGGTTTCGCGAAGGATTTGGCCGTCTGCGAGCACGACCTCGACGATGGCGCCGCGGCCTTTCGGCGCCTTGGCGATCAGCGTCGGGCTGGGGCTGACCTTCGTCTTCACGACCAGGGCCATGATATCCGCATGGCGCCAGCGATCGTGTTCGAACTGTGCGAGGGTCACGTCGCCGTCGATCAGCGCGAGGGCGAGACAGACGGGCAGGCTGTGATCGGCGGTGCCGCGGGTTTCTGGGCGGAATTTGGCGGCGTCGGCGACGCGTTCGATGATCCCCGGCGTGGTTTCCACCGAGATCTCGCGGATCGCGCGGCCGGCGAGTTTCGGCGCGATCAGGCTGCCGGCCTCGGCGACGGCGGCAAGCTCGATCTGGATCGGGAAGCGCTTGAAGGCGACTTTCGGCAAACGCGGGCGGGACCAATCGAGATCGATCTCGGGTTTGGTGGAGTTGGGCTTCGCGCGGGCGGCGAACCATTCCAGCGTGTCTGTCGGGCCAGTAAAGCCCTGGGCGGCGAGGCGAGTGGCGAAAATGCCGTCCGTGGCGGCGGCTGCGAAACCCATCGCCTTCATCATGCTGATCGCGCCGCTGTTGACCACGAAGGAGGTGTAGCCGCGCGCGGCGGACAGTCCGACGGCCTGGGCGATCGGGTCCGGGGCGAGGTTCCACAGCCGGCCGGCGATCAGCGGTGCTGCGTAGGCCATGGCGCAGAGCGGATGGAAGCCGCGTTCCATGAAGGAGACCGCGTCGTTGATTCGTGCGCTCGCCTCGTAGCCGGCGACAAGGGCGGCGATGAAGGCGCGACCGCTGTGGCCGCCGGCTTCGGCCAAAGCGAGGGCGGTCGGCATGAGTTCGCTAGGATGCAGCGGCTCCGAGCCGAGATAGGTGTCGTTCAGGTCGAGCGCGCGCACCAACACACCGTTGACGAAGGCCGCGCCCTCGATGGTGGCCGGGGTCTTCTGGCCGATGATAGAGGCGGCGGTCCCTTCGCCGAAGGTGGCGCGGATGGTTTTTTCCGCGATGGTCGCGGGCTCCGAGCCAATGGCGCCGAAGGCACAGGCGAGCGTGTCGATCAGGATGCGTTTCGTCGTTGCGATCAATTCCGACGGCAGCTCATCAGGACGCAGGGCCAGGGCGAAATCGGCCAGGCGGCGTTCGAGACTGGGGCCGGCAGCGCAGGCGGGGCGGGCGAGGCTTACGGCGGCCGCGGTGGCGGCAAGGAAATGACGACGATGCATGGGGACCTCCTGGAACCCTGGTAATCGATGGCCTCTCGGGGCAACAAGTAACAAAATGGCGATGTCGGGTGCCATTGCATTTGCAGAAAACCTGGGATCGCCTGCGCCATGCAGGTGAATAAGCGCGGAAATGATCCCACCCTAAAAGGGCCTACTGCATTGAAAAATAGATAAAAAGCGACTTCACGGTGGGGTCACGATCGGCGCCGGTCGGGGCTCCGTCTGATCCTCCAATTCAGCTGCAAATTCAGGCCGTTGTCGCTGTTCTCTGCGGGATTCCCACTTCGGCGCTGATTCACAGCGTGACCATAACGAGATCCGCTAGAGCGGGATGCCTTCTGGAAGGCGAAGGCATCCCGCTCTAGCTCTTTGTTTGATCGCCTGATTCAGATTTTTGGTGATTCCACCAAAAATCATCAGGCTCTAGAGCGGGATGCCTTCTGGAAGGCAAAGGCATCCCGCTCTAGCTCTTTGTTTGATCGCCTGATTCAGATTTTTGGTGATTCCACCAAAAATCATCAGGCTCTAGAGCGGGAT
>CANFKS010000122.1 GCA_947447625.1 Rhodospirillales bacterium
ACGCCTTGAAGCTGCTTCTTCTTGAGGTTGCCTTGGTAGGTTCCGCCTTGGGGTGCGAACGGCACTTCCTCGGACAGGATTTCCTGCACCCGCGCGTAGGTTTTCTTGCGATCCTCAGTGTTGGACTGGGTCACCCCGAGTTCCAGCAATTTGTCGACCTCGGCGTTCTCGTATTGGCTGTAGTTGGAGCCAACCCCCGTCTTGTTCGGGATTTGCTTGGAATGGGCCCGCGCCGTGTAATCCGGATCCATTCCAACCGTCGGTTCCCACGCCACCAGTTCCGTGTCGAACTGGCTCTTCGTGGTGTATTCGCCCCATACCACCGAGGCCGGCATGTTCTTGATTTCCATCTCGACGCCGATCTTCTTCCAGTTCTGCTGGAACAGCGCCTGCGTTCCCTGCCGCGACGGATTTCCTGCCGTGGTCGAGCAGGTGAACTTCATCTTCACCCCGTCCTTCTCGCGGATACCATCAGCACCCACTTTCCAACCCGCCTCATCCAGCATCTTGGCGGCGCCGTCGGGGTTTGCGGTGTAGTCCTTGATCGCGGCGTTGTAGGCCCAATGCGATGGCTGCAGGTAGGATTGTGTCCGCTTGTAGGTTCCGAAATACACATCATCGATGGATTTCTGCATCTCCAGCGCCATCGTCAGCGCCTTGCGAACCTTCGCGTCCTTGAACTGCGGCCTGGCGCAATTGAAATACAGGAACTGCACCCAAGGCTGCGGCGTCGTGATCAGATCCCGCTCCGGCAACGCACCCGCCTCCGCCCAGCGATCCGACGGCACGCCCGAGAGCCCCATATAGTCGACCTCCCCCGTCTTCGCCTGCCCATACAGCACCAATTGATCCGGCACGAACTTGTGAATGAACTGCCGCACCTTGGCAGCCCCACGATGATAATTCGGGTTCCGCTCATAGATCATATGGCTGCCCGCCACGCGCTGCTTCAGCATGAACGGCCCAGTTCCGATCGGCGCGCTGTTCCAGGCGGACTTGTTGATATCCGCCTCGGTCCCGAGCAGATGCTTGGGCACGATATGCATGTTCTGCCACGCCCAGGCGAACGGGATATACGGCCGATCGAGTTCCATCTCGATATGCGTATCATCCACGACCTTGAAATTCTTGATGAAATCAAACCCGCTTCGGCTCCGGATCGCGATCTTCGGGTTGATGATGGAGTGATAGGTGAACTCCACATCCCGCGCGGTGAACTTCTGCCCGTCGGTCCACTTCACATCCGAGCGCAGCTCGACCTTCCAGATCAGCCCATCCGCCGAAATACCCCCATTCTCCCGCGTCGGCACCTTGACCGCCAGATTCGGAATGAAATTCCCCTTCTCGTCGACATCCCACAATGCATCGAACATGCACACTTCAGGGATGTTCTCCGTCCCCGCATTCACCCAGAGCAGCGGATTGAACTGCACGGGCTCCTGCGTCATCCCCAGGATCAGCCGTTCCTTGTTGATCGATTGTGCGTGGCCCAGCCGCACCCCCTCGGCCAATACTAGCGGCGCCGCCAACCCGCCCACCAGCGCATTGCGGCGGGAAAGACGCAAACCATTTGAAGCCGACATCGAAGCCTCCTCTGTTGGATCGTCAGTTGTCCATCCGAAGGCGCGGGTCGAGCGCATCGCGCAACCCATCACCCAAGAAATTGAAGCCCATCACCGTGAGCGTAATCATCGCCCCCGGCAGGATCGCCAGCCAAGGCACCGTATCGAAGTAGCCCTGCGCATTTGTCAGCATATTGCCCCATGACGCCAAGGGGGGCTGCACGCCATAGCCGAGATACGAAATATAACTTTCCGCCAGCACCGCCGATGCCACCCGCAACGTCGCCGCCACCAGCAAGGGTGCCGCAATATTGGGCAACAACTCGCGGAACATGATCCGCCACCGCGACGCCCCCAGCGCGCGCGCCGCCAGCACGAAATCCTGCTCCTTCAGGTGCAGTATCTCCGCGCGCACAATCCGCGACACCTCCATCCACGACGTCAACCCAATGATCAGCGCAATCGAAATCAACGACGGCGGCACGAACGCCGCAATCACCAGCAACAGGAAAATCTGCGGAAAACACAGCATCGTGTCGACAAACCGCATCAACACCGTGTCCATGATCCCCCCGCTATACCCCGCCACCAGACCGATCACCGCCCCCGTCACCACCGTCGTCCCCATCGCCACCAGCCCCACCGTCAGCGATATCCGCCCGCCATACAGCAGCCGCGACAGCGTATCCCGCCCCAACTCGTCCGTCCCCAACCAGAACCCCGCCCGCGCCAAAGGCGCCACAAACCGCCGCGAGGTATCCAGCAGCAACGGATCATGCGGCGCGATGAACGGCGAAAACAGCGCCGCCAGACACAACACCAACACCGTCGCGAACCCGAACATCGCCATCGGATGCCGCCGGAACCGCCCGCACACCCCCAACCTCATAGCCGCACCCGCGGGTCGAGCAGCGCGATCAACACATCCGCGACCAGGTTGCCCACGATCACGAACAGCGCCGTGAACATGATCATCCCCATCAGGATCGGATACTCCTTCATATTCAACGCATCGACAAACAACCGCCCCATCCCCGGCCAGCCAAAGATCGTCTCCGTCACCAGCGCACCCGAAAACAACGCCGGCAACTCGATCCCGAGCAGCGCGATCAGCGGCTTCAACGCGTTCGGCAACGCATGGCGCAACAGCCGCGCCGGCGCCCGCATCCCCTTCGCCTTGGCCGTGCGCATGTAGTCCTGATGCATCACCTCCAAAAACGCCGAGCGCGTGTAGCGGCTCCATATCGCCGTTATCACCAACGCCAGCACCATCACCGGCAACACCAGATGCCGCATCAGGTCGACCGCATTATCCTCCTCCCCCAACTCATACATCCCCCCCGACGGCAGCCACCCCAGCTTGATCGCGAAAAAATAGATCGCCATCAGCCCGAACCAGAACGTCGGAAACGACAACGCGACCATCGCGCCCGACGTCGCCATCATATCGAATACCGAATACCGCCGAATCGCCCCCAACACCCCGATCGTGCACCCGATCAAGATCGCCAGCGACAACGCTGAACCCATCAACAGAAACGTCGCCGACATCCTCTCCAGGATCACGCCCAGCACCGGCCGCCCACCAAAAAACGTAAACCCCCAGTTCCCCGTCGCCATCCCCGACGCCCATTTGAGATACTGGATGTGCACCGGCTGATCCAACCCCAGAACCACACGGATGCGCTCGATATCCTGGTTGGTGATCGTCGGGTTCAACGTATAAACCGCCAACGGCCCACCGGGTGCCAAATGCATCAACGCAAACCCTATAATCGACACCCCGATCAACAACGGCACCGACTGCAATACGCGACGTCCCACATACGAGAGCATCCGTCTACACTCCTCTCGACACGGAACAGGAACGGATGAAGTTTTTTTGTTTCTTTTTTTTCAAAAAAAGAAACCACTTCCTTTTTGAAAAAAAGAATCCAAAAACTTCCCCCCGTGCGAGCACCACCATCACGCCCCCCATGCAGATGACACGCCACCACATGGCCGCCCGCCAACGCCACCGGCATCGGCGCCTCCACCGAACACCGCCCCATCGCCCGCGGACACCGGGGATGAAACGCACACCCCGTCGGCGGATTGGCCGGCGACGGCACATCCCCCGCCAACGGCGCATGCACCCGCCGCCGCCCCGGCTCCGGCAACGGCACCGCCGCGAGCAACGCCTCCGTATAAGGATGCTTCGGGTCGAAAAAAATGGCCTCCCGCGGCCCGCTCTCCACCACCCGGCCGAGATACATCACCGCCACCCGGTCGCAAATATGGCTGACAACGCCGAGATTGTGCGAAATCAGGATGTAGGTCAGCCCCAACTCACCCTGCAACCGCTTCAACAAATTGAGAATCTGCGCTTGGATCGACACATCCAACGCCGACACCGGCTCGTCCCCGATCATCAATCTCGGCCGCAACGCCAACGCCCGGGCGATGCCCACACGCTGCCGCTGACCGCCCGAAAACTCATGCGGATAGCGCTGCGCCGCCTCCTCCGGCAGCCCCACCAACCGCAACAAATCTGACACCAACCCCCGCAGATCCGCCCCCCGCGCCACCCCATGGATCTCGAACGGCGCCGCCAATATGCGCCCAATCGTCATCCGCGGATTGAGCGAAGACATCGGATCCTGAAACACAATCTGCATCTTCCGCCGCAGCGCAAACATCTCCCCCGCCGGCAACCCGATCATGTCCTGCCCCTCGAACACCACCCGCCCCGCCGTCGGCTCGATCAACCGCAGGATCGACTTCCCCACCGTTGTCTTGCCGGACCCGCTCTCCCCCACGATGCCCAACACCTCCCCCGGCATCACCGCCAAATCCACCCCGTCGACTGCCTTCACCACCCCAATCTGCCGCCGCAACAGCTTGGAAACGATCGGGAAATGCGTCCGCATCCCCTCAACCCGCAACAACGGCTCAACCATGACGCGGTCTCCAGCACGCAACCTCGCGCCCCCCGCCCATCGGCTCAAGCACCGGCCGCAGTTCTTGGCATTCCGCAACCGCAAACCCACACCGCGCCGCAAACGCACATCCCGCCGGCAATGCCCCGGGCGCCGGCACCACGCCTGGAATCTCCGGCAAATCTCCCCCCCGCTCCCGCGTGATCCTTGGAATCGACCGCAACAACCCCTCGGTATACGGATGCAACGGCGCCTCGAACAACGCCGCCACCGGGCCCGTCTCGACGATACGCCCGGCATACATCACCGCGACCCGATGCGCCGTCTCCGCGATCACCGCCAAATCATGCGTAATCAGCAGGATCGCCGTCCCCATCTCCTCCTGCAACGCCCGCAACAACGCCAAAATCTGCGCCTGCACCGTCACATCGAGGGCCGTCGTCGGTTCATCCGCAATCAAAACCGACGGCCGGCACGCCAACGCAATCGCAATCATCACCCGCTGCCGCATGCCGCCCGATAATTGGTGCGGATACTGCCGCACCGCCATCTCCGGCCCCGCAATCCCCACCCGGCGCAACAAATCGAGCGTCCGCTCGCGCGCCACCCGCTTGCTCAAACCCAGATGCCGCACCAACGGCTCATCGATCTGCCGCCCGATCGTCATCAACGGATTGAGCGACGTCATGGGCTCCTGGAATATCATCGACAGCCCCGCCCCCCGCAGATCAGCCATCGCCCCCTCGGACAAACCAAGCAGATCGCGCCCCTCGAAGTCGATCCCATCCGCCGACAACTCGGCCGGAGGCGACTCCAAAAGCCGCAACAACGCCAACGACGTCAAAGTCTTGCCACTGCCACTCTCCCCCACCAGCCCCAGCGTCTCGCCCCTGCGCAGTTCGAACGACACCCCGTCGACTGCCTGCATCACCCCCCCGGGAATCCGGAAACCAACCCGAAGATTGCGGGCCGCCAGAACCGCCGGCGCTGCTTCCATCACGCGACCACGTAACCGGTTTCCTCGGCCGCTTGGCACAACGCCTCGATAAACGACGTCACGAACGTCGAAAACACCATCAGATCATAACTCGGCACCGCATCCACCTGGCGCAGCGTCACACCGAGATGAAACAACTGCGTCGAAGCCACCCGCCCCGGCCCGAACACCGAGGGATGCAGATCCACCCGGCACGACTTCGCCAACACCCAAGCCGCCCGCGACCCTGAAATCCGGATCACGCTGCGCCCATGGCTCTGATCCACCACCGAGCCCGCATCTCCGCACGACGCCTTCAGCGCCCCGGCCAACACACCATCCCCCGCCCGCGGCGCCACCACAAACCACCCCTCCGGCTGCACCCAAAGAGCCGTCATCCCGCGCCCCTCGGCTGCCGCCCCCGGCCCCGGCAACACCACCTCATGCGACGCCAGCAACGCCGCCGCCACATCCGCAGCCCGCCCCTTGCGCGCCATCACCTGCACCACATCGCACGTAACCCGCGCGATCCTTACCGGATCGCCACCCACCGCCCCATACGCCCCGGGCGTCAAATGATCAGCCTTCACCACATCAGACACGGACACGGGCATTCTCCGGATCAACAAAATGCGGGCTCACGATTTCGACATCCACCAACGCCCCATGCAACGGCGACGCCGCCTGCATCCGGCTGCCGATCCGCGCCACCCCGTCGCGCAGCATCGCCAACCCGATCCACCCCTCCAACTCCACCGCCCGCGTCACCGCGGTCATCCACCCCAGGCTATGCGTCGTCCCGCTCTCCACGAGATGCATCCCCGCCCGCAACTGATCCCCCCGCATCACCGGGCGCACGCCCACCAAGCGCGGCCGCGACGGATCGGTCAGCCCCGGCCGCTGCGACAGCACCTTGCCGACAAAATCCCCTCGCTTCTTGAACATCTTCTCGAGCCCCACATCCGCCGCCGTGGTCTGCCCATTCAACTCCGCCCCCGTCACATGCCCCTTCTCGATCCGCAACAGCCCGAGCGCCTCCACGCCGTACGGCTCGATCTTGAACGCTTCGCCGGCTTCGAGCACCGCATTCCAAACCGTCTGCGCATGCCCCGCCGGCGTTGCGATCTCATAGGCCAACTCGCCCGAAAAACTGATACGGAACACCCGCACCGGACAGCCCTTCACCGTCGCATCCGCCACCGCCATGAACCCGAAGGCCTCGTTCGACACATCGAGCCCCTCGATAATCCGCTCGATCGTCGCCCGCGCTTTCGGCCCCGCGATCGACATCGCCGCCCACTGGTCCGTCACCGACGCCAACGTCACATCCAAGTCCGGCCACACCGTCTGCAGATAGAATTCCATATGCTGCATCACCGGCCCCGCATTGGCCGTCGTCGTGGTCACGAAAAAATGATCCTCCGCCAGACGAGACGTCGTCCCGTCATCGAACACGATCCCATCCTCGCGCAGCATCAAGCCATAGCGCGCCCGCCCGACCGGCAGGTTCGAGAACGTATTGGTGTAGAGCCGGTCGAGAAACACCGCCGCGTCCCGCCCCTGCACATCGATCTTGCCGAGCGTCGAGACATCGCACACCGCAACCCCGCGCCGCGCCGCCCGCGCCTCGCGCAGCACGCTGTCCCACCCGTCGCCATCCACCGGCGCCGGATAATACGCCGGGCGCACCCATTGGCCGGCATCCATGAACACCGCGCCCCGCTTGACGTGCCATTCATGCAGCGGCGACAGCCGCGTCGGCGCGAAATGCTTGCCGATGCTCGTCCCCGCAATCGCCCCCCACGTCACCGGCGACGTGAACGGCCGGAACGTCGGCATCCCCACATCCTGCACCCGCTCACCCCTGGCCTCCGCCAGCACCGCAGCCCCGACCAACCCGCCTGACTTGCCCTGGTCGGTGCCCATCGTATGCGTGGTGTAGCGCTTGGCATGCTCGATATGCTTGTAGCCCTCACGCGCCGCCAGCCGGATGTCGTCGGCGGTCACATCGTCCTGGATATCGACAAACGCCTTGCCCGATCCCTTCACCTCCCAGAACGGCAACACGGTGACATCCGACGGCCGATCCTCCGGCAATCCGAGCGCATCCGCTGGCGCGCCGCTGGCCCCCGCCCCGGCCCGCGCCCCATCCGCCGCCGCCTCGCGCAGCCCCGTCACTCCATTGGCCGCCCCGGCCGAAAACTGCGGCAACAATGCCGCCCCCGGCACCCAGCTCGCCAAGCGTTCCGACCACGCCACCGCCGTGCGCGACTGCGTCGCCAACTGCACCGCCGGATTGATCCCCCCTGAGACACACAACACATCCGCCGCCACCAGCGTATCCGTGCCAGCGCTGCCGATGCGCGCAACCCGCGCCCCGCTCAACGCCAACGATCCCGCCGTTCCCACCACCTGGCTCGCGGACCACACCGTGATCCCCCGCGCCCGCGCCGCCGCCTGCGCCGCCGAATCGGCCCGAGGATCAACCACCCCCGCCACCGTCACCCCCGCATCCTGCATCGTGAACAGCGACTGATACGCCGCGTCATTATTGGCGAACAACAGCGCCCGGCGCCCCGGATGCACCCCATAGCGGGCCACATACGTCGCTGCCGCACCAGCCAGCATCACGCCCGGCCGGTCATTGTCGGGAAACGCGATAAACCGCTCATAGGCCCCGGTCGCATGCACGACCCGCCCCGCCCGGATCGTCCAATAGCGCTGCCGCGGCACGAACGCGCCGGGCTCCGCCACATGATCCGCCACACGCTCCAGCGCGCCGACAACATTGGCGTCATAGGCGCCAAACACATTGGTACGCGCCAGCAGCGTCACATTCGCCATCCCGGCGAGCCGCTCCAACGCCGCCGACCGCCACGCCTCGTCCTCGCCAATCAACCCCGCACCGAGCACGAAATCCTGCTCGCACAGCATCACCCGCACACCGGAAGCCCCGGCCACCAGCGCCGCCGCCAGCCCCGCCACCCCGCCGCCGATCACCAGCACATCGCAATGCGCCTGCATCGTGTCGTAACGATCCGGATCCGCCTCCCGCGACGCCCGCCCCAGCCCCGCCGAGCGCCGGATCAGCGGCTCATACACCTTCTCCCAGAACGACGCCGGCCACATGAACGTCTTGTAGTAGAACCCCGCCGACAAAAGCGGCGCGATCAATCCGTTCAAAGACAACAAATCCCAGCGCAACGACGGCCACCGGTTCTGGCTCGCCGCCTCCAGACCATCATACAGTTCGATCTGCGTCATCCGCGTATTGGGCTCCCGCCGCGCGCCCGTCCGCAGTTCCGCCAACGCATTGGGCTCCTCGGCCCCGGCCGCAAAGATCCCGCGCGGCCGATGCAGCTTGAAACTCCGCCCCACCAGCCGCACCCCATTGGCCAGCAACGCCGAAGCCAGCGTATCCCCGGGATGGCCCTGATACGCCCGCCCGTCAAAGCGAAACCCGATCGTGCGCGACCGATCCACGATCCCGCCCGACGCCATCCGGAACATCTGCGTCATGCCGCCGGCACTCCTTTGTGCTCGGCCGCCGGCACCCCTGTGTGCTCGGCCGCCGGCACCTCGACCCTGTCGCCCGCGCGCGCAACCGCGTGCACCTCATGCGTCATCGTATGACGCACCACCTTCAAAAACTGCCGGCACCCGGCCTGATGATACCACCACTCCACATGCCACCCCCGCGGATTGGCCCGGCGATACACGAAATCATGAAACGCCTCCTCCCCCGCATCCCCCGCGGGCCTGACCACCGTCGCATCCCCGCGATAGGCAAACTCCACCTCATCGCGCCCCCCGCATGACGGGCAATCGATCCTGATCATGTCACTGCATCCACGGAAAAGGACCATTGCCCCGCTCGTCGAGCAGATGCCCGGTGCGGAACCGATCGAGCCGAAACGCCTCGTTCAATTTGTGCGGCGCGTCCTGCGCGATCGTCCAGGCATGACACCAGCCCGACCCCGGCGTCGCCTTGAACCCGCCATAGCACCATCCCGCCGTCATATAGAGCCCACCGATCGGCGTCTTCGATATGATCGGCGATCCGTCGAAACTCATATCCATCACCCCGCCCCATTGCCGCAGCCCCCGCAACCGGCTCAATGACGGCATCATGGCAATCCCGGCCGACCACACATGATCCACCACCGGCAGATTGCCGCGCTGCGCATAGGTGTTCCACCCATCAAGCCCGCCGCCGAACACCAGCCCCCCCTTGTCAGACTGGCTGATATAGAAATGCCCCGCCCCGAACGTGATCACCTGATCCACCAGCGGCTTGACACCCTCGGAGACGAACGCCTGCAGCACATGGCTCTCGATCGGCACCTCAAGCCCCGCCATCTGCGCCAGACGGGACGTATTGCCCGCCACCGCCAGCCCGATCTTCTTCGCCCCGATCCGCCCCCGCGTCGTCCGCACCCCCGTCACCACGCCGCCTTCGACGTCGATGCCCGTCACCTCGCAATTCTGGATGATATCGACGCCGCGCTGATCCGCCGCCCGCGCAAACCCCCAGGCCACCGCGTCATGGCGCGCCGTGCCCCCGCGGCGCTGCATCAACCCGCCCAGCACCGGAAACCGCGCATTGTCGACATCCACCAGCGGGCACAGCGCCCGGATCTGCTCCTTGTCCAGCAACTCCGCGTCGATCCCGTCGAGCAGCATCGCATTGCCGCGCCGCACCGCGGCATTGCGGGTCCCCTCGGCGTGAAACAGGTTGATCACGCCGCGCTGGCTCACCATCGCGTTGTAGTTGAGGTCCTGCTCCAACCCCTCCCACAGCGAAAGCGCCTTCTCGTAGAAAAAATGGTTCTGCGGCAACAGATAATTGGATCGCACGATGGTCGTGTTGCGCCCGGTGTTGCCGAGCCCGATCGGCCCCTTTTCCAGCACCGCCACATTGGTGATGCCGTGCTCCTTGGCGAGGTAATAGGCAGTGGACAACCCATGCCCACCACCCCCGATGATGATCACATCGTAGGATTTTTGCGGCGCAACATCCCGCCACGCCGGCTTCCACCCGCTGTTACCACGCAAAGCCTCGGCAAAAAGCCGCAGTCCCGAATAGCGCATAACCACCTCATTCGCGAGGACTATGCGACCGCCTCAGAGGGACGGCAAGCCCTGGTCAGCGCCGGACGCGACGGCGCAGCGGGACCATGACGGCAATGCCGATTCCGAGCAGCGCGATGGACGCAGGCTCCGGCACAAGCGAACCGGAGCCGTCGCCGTCATGGGACGAAATCTCGGGCACAGGCGAAACGGTGAAGTCGACACCATAGAGCGAACCGGTGGCCAGGCTCTGGCCGTCCATCTTCAGGGTTATGCCGGTCCTGCCCCTGTCTTCAAAATGATCCAGGAAAAACGGGTAGAGCCCGGCGGTATCGAAGGTCACATTAGACGACTTGCCCTTAAACCCGTGCGTCCCATCATTATTCACCGCAAGCGTGCCGCCGATATAAAGCGCGGAGCCGTCATCGCTCGTCAGGGAGAACGTATGAGTGCCGACGCTGGAGATTGCGATGTAACCCTTATACTGAGTTACCGCGTAGCCAAGTTGCGGGGCGCCAACGAGAGCGGTGCCGTTGGCCGCGACGTAGGACGCCAGAGAGTCGTTGTCGCTGCTGACAGTTCCGCAGGCCGGAAAACAGACAGTCAGCGCGGTGAATGTCGCGGTCGGCGTCCCGACAGAGGCGACCAGTAAATCCGCATGCGACA
>CANFKS010000123.1 GCA_947447625.1 Rhodospirillales bacterium
ACCCCGCCTCCTTGCACCAGCTCGGCGCCGGCGAGGGAGTGCACGGCCGGCGCCAGCGCATCGATCGCAACGCCGGGCAGCACGCCGGCCAGCACGCAGAGCGCGCACAGCCCGAGCATGGCGGCGCGCGAAAACCGGTCGGTCTCCTGCGCCGCCGCCGCCTCGGGGCCGCGGGGGCGGCCGAGATAGAGGATGCCGAAGGCGCGCACGAAGCAGGCCGCGACCAAGGCCGCCGCCAGCGCCAGCACGGCGCCGACGGCAGGGACCATCAGCTTGAGCCCCCAGTGCGGCAAGGCGGGGCTCATGAAAATCGCCTGGAACAGCAGCCATTCCGACGCGAACCCGTTGAGCGGCGGCAAGGCGGCGATCGCCGTGCAGGCCAGCAGCATACAGGCCGCGGAGACCGGCATGCGGTGGATCAGCCCGCCGAGGCGCTCGATATCGCGCAGCCCCGTCGCCCCCAGCACGGCGCCGGCGCCGAAAAACAGCACGCTTTTGAACAGCATGTGATTGAACGCATGGAACAGCCCGGCGGTGAGCGCCAGGGCAGCGGCGTGCGGCATCGCATTGGCACGGAAGGCGAGGGCCAGGCCCAAGGCGAGAAAGACGATGCCGATGTTCTCGATGGTGGAGCAGGCGAGCAGGCGCTTGATGTCGGTTTCCATCAGCGCATGCAGCACGCCGAGGGCGGCCGTGATGCCGCCGAGCAGCAGGATCGGCATCGCCCACCACCAATGCGCGGGGCCGAGCAGATCGAACGCCACGCGGATGAACCCGTAGATCGCAACCTTGGTCATCACCCCGCTCATCAGTGCCGAAACATGGGAGGGGGCGGCGGGATGGGCGAGCGGCAGCCAGACATGCAGCGGCGCAAGACCGGCCTTGGAGCCGGCGCCGATCAGCACCAGGGCGAGCGCGATGCCGCCATGCACGATGCCGGGATGGGTTTGGCGCATCTGCTCGAACGCAAAGCCGCCCGCCCCCGCCGCCAGCACCGCAAAGGCGCCGATCAGCGCCAGGGTGCCGAGGCTCGCCATCACGATATAGATGTAGCCCGCCCGCGCCGTGCCGTCGTCGCGGTGATGCGCCATCACCAGCGCCCAGGAGGCGAGCGACATCGTCTCCCAGCCGAACAGGAACCCATAGGCGTCATCGGCCAGCACCACGAGGTTCATCGCCGCCAGGAACGCGGGATAGAACGCCAGCACGCGGCCCGGTTCGGGCTCGTGGGCGGCCGCGCCGATGGCGTAGAGGCTGGCCGCAGCGGCGCCGAGATCGACGATCAGCAGGAACACGGCGGAAACCGGATCAAGCCGCAGATGCAGCCCCATGCCGGGCAGGCCGATCGGATAGGCCGCGCTCGCGGCCGGGGCGGCGAGGCTGCATGCGGCGGCGATGGCGGCGGTGGCGGCGATGGCGAGGCAGATGCCATAGACCAGAGCGCTCGCGCCGGCGCGCCGCGCGATGACGGCGCCCAGCACGGAGGTGGCGAACAGCGCCGGGATGCACAGCGTCAGGATCAGCAGCACAGTCATGTCCTGAGCCGCACCCCGCGCCCGCCGGCGGGGGAGGCAGCGCCTTCGCCGATGAGGTCGATGCCGGCCGCATGGAGCGCATCGACCAGTTTCATGAGGCTGTCGACCGTGCCGCGGATCACCCCGTCGGAGGCCTCCATGCGCTGAATGGTCGGCAGCGACAGGCCCGCGCGGTCCGCGAGTTGGCGCTGGTCGATCCCGAGCAGGGCGCGTGCCGCCCGCATTTGAGGGGCCGTGATCATGGCATAGCGTTGCATGGACCCGCCGAGGCCGCAAGAACTCATGTTTGAAACATGAGCAAAGAGGGGGTCTTCGCATTGCCGCTGGGGCTGCTACGCTGTGCCGCCACAACAAGGAGGCGGTCGTGGAGCCTGATTTCATCCCCTATCTGCCGATGCTCAACCGGCCCAAACTCAGCTGGCCCGACGGCAAGCGGGTGGCGCTGTGGATTTGTCCGAACATCGAGCACTACGAGTTCCAGCCGAAATTCCAGCGCGTGCGCGATCCGTGGCCGCGCAGCGCGCATCCCGACATTCTCGGCTATTCGCTGCGCGACTACGGCAACCGCGTGGGCCTGTGGCGCTTGTTCGCGGTGATGGACGAACTGGAACTCAAGGCGACGGTGTCGCTCAGCATGGCGGTGCTGCAGCATTACCCCGCGATTTTCGAGGCGATGGAGACCCGGGGCTGGGAGTTGATGTCCCACGGGCTCTACAACACGCGCTACCATTGGAACTTCACGCCCGCCGAAGAGCGCGCCGCGATGGAGGAATCCCGGCAGATCCACCGCGCCATGACCGGGCGCGAACAGCGTGGCTGGTTCAGCCCCGCGATCTCCAACACCTTGAACACCTTCGAAATCGCGGCCGAAGTGGGCTACGACTACATCTGCGACCTGTATCACGACGACCAGCCGTTCCCGATCACCACCAAAACCGGGGACCTGATTTCGGTGCCTTATACGGTCGATATCAACGACGTGATGGCCTGGCGCAAGGGCGATGAGATCGACGCGTTCTGCCAGCAGATCCGCGATTATTTCGATACCGTCTATGCCGAGGGCGAGACCCAGGGGCGGGTGATGTGCATCGCGCTGCATCCGTTCTGGATCGGCCAGCCGCACCGCATCCGCGCCTTCCGCCGGGTGATGGAATATATCCTCTCGCATTCCGGCGTATGGGTGGCGACGGCGGCCGAGATCGCCGATCACGCCCGCGCCACCCAGATGTACGGGCTGAAGGACCAGATCGAGCAGAGGAGCGCGAGCCGTGGCTGATCCCTCGAATACGCCCCCGGTGGGCGAAATCCGCGCCCCCGGCATGGACCATGCGCTGTATCCGTTCCGCACCGCGCCCGAGGCGCCGCGCTTCGCCTGGCGCGAGGGCGGGCGCATCGCCTTCACCGTCACGCTGATGGTGGATTACTGGGAATTGACGCCGCCCGCCGATGCCCGGCCCGATCCGCGCATGGGCTCGCCGCTCGGCAAGTACGAGCCGGACTGGCTGACCTGGAGCCAGCACGAATACGGCAACCGGGTCGGCATCTTCCGGGTGCTGGAGATGCTCGACCGCTTCGCGATCCGCCCGACCGCCGCACTCGGCAGCGAGGCGGCGCGGCGCTATCCCGAGATCGTCGGCGAACTGCGCCGGCGCGGCGCCGGATTCATGGCACACGGCAGCCATGCGACGCGGCGCATCACCAATGCGATGGACGAGATGGACGAGATGATCCTGCTCGCGGAATGCATGGAGGCGGTGCAGACCGCGGCGGGCGAGGCGCCGATCGGCTGGTGCGGGCAGGATTATTCGCATTCCGAGCGCACGCCGGCGCTGCTGGCCCAGGCCGGCTACAAATACATCACCGATTGGAGCAACGACGACCGGCCGTACCGGATGAGCACGGACGGGCTGCTCAGCCTGCCCGCGCAGTCCGAATGGAGCGACATCGAATGCATGTGGCACCGCCGCGTGGCGCCGCAGATCTGGGCGGATGGCGTAATGGAGGCGTTCGACGTGCTGTACGATGAGGGCGGCGCGTGTTTCAATCTCACGCTCAATCCCTGGATCATGGGCCAGGCCCACCGCATCCGCTATCTCGGCGATGCCTTGTCGCGCATCATGGGGCGCAAGGGGATTTGGAAGGCGCGGATGGATGAGGTCTATTGGACCGCTGCGGAGCAGATATGAAACACCGCCGCAGTATGAAGCTCCGGGGCAGGACGCCACCCGGGAGCCGCGCGGCGCGGACGGTCCGGCCAGCGGCGCGGACGGCCCGGCCAGCGGCGCGGACGGCCCGGCCATGAGCGGACCCACCGCGCCCGACGGCCTGCCGCCCGTCGAGGGCGGGATCACGCGGGACTTGCTGATGAGCGGAGCCTTGCGCGCGCAACTCGCCCAGGCGATGCCCGATTTGCGCCTGACCAGCGAGGCGGAGCGGCATGCCTCGCTGCAGGCGATGCTGGCGGCGCGGCCCGAGCGGGGCTGCGGGCTCTGGGTGTTTGCCTATGGCAGCCTGATCTGGAACCCGGCGATGCTGATTTCGGGCCGGCGGATCGCCACCGCCATCGGCTATCACCGCTCGTTCTGCCTGTCCGTCCGCATGGGGCGCGGCTCGCCCGACAAGCCCGGCGCCATGCTGGGCCTGCGCGCGGGCGGCACATGCCCCGGCGTGGTGCTGCGGCTGGCCGAGGCCGATGTCGCGCATGAGCTTGATCTGCTGTGGCGGCGCGAAATGGTGGCCGATGGCTATATCCCGCACTGGGTGCCGATCGCGGGCGAAAACGGCGAAGACCTGGGGGCTGCGATCGCCTTCACCATCAACCCGACGCAGGACAGCTATTGCGGCGATCTGCCGGAGGCCGAAATCATCGAGCGGCTGGCCACCGCGAGCGGGCGGCTCGGCACCGGGGCGGAGTATCTGTTCCGCACGCGCGACGGGCTTGCGGCGATGGGCGTGTTCGATCCCTATCTCGACCGGATCGCCGCCGCGGTCACGGCGCGGATGGCGCTGGACTGATCCGATTTTTTGGCGGTTCCGCCGAACATCATCCCGCTCTAGCGCCGCGCGTAGGCGCCCAGGTCGAGCCGGCGCAGCTGCGGCGCGAGGCGGAACGTGGCGGCAGCGACCAGCAGGGTGATGATGCCGCCCGACCATATCGCGGGCGCGATGCCGAGCCAGGCGGCCGCCATGCCGCTTTCGAAACTGCCGAGTTCGTTGGTCGCATTGAGGAACAGGCCGCGCACCGAGGACACCCGGCCGCGCATATGGTCCGGCGCCGCCATCCGCACGATGGCGCGGCGCACGATCACGCTCACGCCGTCGCAGGCGCCGACGAAAAACAGCGCGGCCATGCACAGATACAGATCGCGCGACAGCCCGAACCCGATGATCCCCACCCCGAAGCCGGCCACCGCCAGATGCAGCGCAAGCCCGGCCCGCGCCCGCGGCGGATAGCGCGTCGCCACCAGCATCGCGACCAGCGCGCCGCCCGAGGCCGCCGCCCGCAGCAGCCCGACGGCGGCCGGCCCCTCGTGCAGCACATCGGAGACGAAGGCCGGGAACAGCCCCGCCGCGCCGCCGAAAAACACCGCGAACAGATCGAGCGCCATCGAGCCGATCAGGATCTGGCTGGCGAAGACGAACCGCAGCCCCTCCGCGATCGAGGCCAGCGCGCCGCTCTTGTCGCCCACCCCGCCCGGCGCCGGGCGGGCCCGGATGCCGAGCGCCACCGCCGCCGCGGCAAGCCCGAGCAGCACGCCGGCGGCGATGAAGGTGGGCCGCGGCCCCGCGATCTCATAGGCGATGCCGCCCAGCACCGGGCCCGACAGCCCCGCCACGCGCCCCACCGAGGCCACCAGCGACAGCGCCTCCATCATCGTCTCGCGCGGCAGGATTTCGGCTTCAAGCCCCGTCGCGGCCGGTTCCTCGAAGGCGCGGATCGCGCCGATGCCGAAGGCCACCCCATAGAGCAGTGCGACATCCGCCGCCGCCACCCAGGCCAAAGCCAGCGCCAGCGCCGCCATCGCCATGCGCGCCGCCACCGTCAGCCGCCAGCGGCTCACCCGGTCCGCCACATGCCCGCCCACCAGCACCAGCGCAATCGCCGGCACCGCCTCGACCAGGCCCAGCATGGCCAGCGCCAGGGGATCATGCGTCAGCGCATAGACATGCACCCCAAGCACGACCGCAAGGGCGGATTCCGCAAGGGAGGCGCAGGCGGCGGAGATCAGAAAGGCGCGCAGTTCAGCATGCGCCAGCAGGCGGATCATCCAATCATGCCGGCAGCGCCAGCACATTGCGCGCCAGGATGTTGCGCTGGATCTCGTTGGAGCCGCCATAGATGGTGGAGGGGCGCGCCTGGATGAACTGCCCGGCGGGATGGAGGTTGCGGTTGCCTTCGATCGGCTCCAGCAGCCCGGCGTTTTCGCCGGCGATGTCCATCATCGCGTCGGTGATTTTTTGGAACAGCTCGGTCTGGATCACCTTGAGCATCGACACATCGGGCCCGAGCGGCAGGCCGCGGCGCACGATGTCCACGAACGTGGCGTGCAAGGCCTTGAGATCGGCCATTTCCATCGACAGCCCCGTATAGCGGTCGCGGAACGCGGCATCGTCCCACACGCCCATCCGCTCCGCCAGCAGCTTGAGGCGGCTGAGCGCGTAGCCGGACAATTTGGGCGAGCCGAGATAGATCCGCTCGAAGCCGAGCAGGTTTTTCGCCATCGTCCAGCCCTGGTTGACCGCGCCGACCGTCCAGCGCTTGGGCACGCGGACAGCGTCGAAAAACACCTCGCAGAACTCGTCATGCAGGTCGATGTTGACGATCGGGCGCACCGTGATGCCCGGACTGTCCATCGGCACCAGCAGGAAGGAGATGCCCTCCTGCTTTTTGGCGGCCGGATCGGTGCGGACCAGCAGGAAGATCCAGTTGGCGTCGTTGGCCAACGTCGTCCAGATTTTCTGGCCGTTGACCACCCAGTCATCGCCGTCCGACACGGCCGCGGTGCGCAGGCTCGCCAGATCGGAGCCGGCATTGGGCTCGGAATAGCCCTGGCACCAGACATGATCGCCGGAGAGGATTTTGGGCAGGAATTCGGCGCGCTGCGCCTCGGTGCCATACTGGATCAGCAGGGGGCCGACCATGATGATGCCGTGGTCGTTGGTGCGCGCCACGCCGTGGCGCTCGCACTCCTCCATGAAGACGATCTGCTTGCCCGCATCGAGCCCCATGCCGCCATGCGCGGCCGGCCAGCCCGGGCAGAGCCAGCCCTTTTCGGCGAGTTTGTGGTACCAGACCTTGTTGTCCCGCCAATGCAGCCGCTTGGGCGGATTGCGCAGATCCTCCGGGTAGTGCGCCACCACCCAGCTGCGCACCATCAGGCGGAAGGCGTCGTCATCCATCGCGTTGTAGTCGGTCATTGCTTAACGGCCCGTGAATACCGGCTTGCGCCGGGCGAGGAAGGCATCGCGCCCCTCGGTGTGATCGGCAGTGAGAAACAGCGCGGCCTGGGCATTGCGCTCCCAGTCCAGCGCCGCGGCGAGGCCCTGGCTCATCCAGTTCTTGACCATGGCGAGCGGCACCGGCGCCATGTCGGCATAGGGGGCCGCGATGGCAAGCGCGCGCTCGAGCGCCGCACCCGCATCCACCACCTCGTCGACCAGGCCGATCCGCAGCGCATGGGCCGCATCGAAGCTCTGCCCGCGCAGAAATATCTGCCGCGCCGGGCCCTCGCCCACGCGCCGCGGCAAGGTGTGCAGCAGGGCGAAATCAGGCACCAGGCCCAGCGTGTTGAACGGCGAGACGAACTGCGCCCCGGCACCCGCCACCACCGTGTCGCAGCACGCGGCAACCCCCATGCCGGCACCGGCCGCCCAGCCCTCGACGGCGGCGACGAACGGCTTGGCGCTCTCGATCATCAGGCGCACCAGGCGATGCGTGATGCGGAACCGCTCGCGCCCGGCGGCGAAATCGGGGGCGTTCATGCCGCTGATGTCCCCGCCCGAGCAGAACGTGCCGTCGGAGCCGGTGATCACCACGGCGCGCACGCTGGGGTCAGCCTCGATGCGCTCGATGGCGTCGATCATCTCGTGACGCATCTGCATCGCCAGCGCATTTTTGCGGGCGGGCTGGTGCAGGGTGAGGATGGCGGTGGCGCCGCGCCTTTCCTCGATGAGCATGGGCATCGGGTACTCCTCGGATCAGAAAGCAAGCGCTTCTTTTTTGAAAAAAAGAAGCAAAAAACTTTTATTCGTCGTCGTCCGGGGCGACGGCGGCGTAACGGGCCCGGTGCAGGGCCGCGCCGCCATGGAGGGAGGACAGGACCATGGCCTTGCGCAGGAACAGGCCGGCATCGGCCTCGTCGGTATAGCCGATGCCGCCGTGGAGCTGGATGCATTGGCGCGTGACCAGCATCGCAGCCTCCGCCGCACGGGCCTTGGCGCGCGAGACCGCGGCCTGACGCACTGCGGGATGCTGCGAGGTATCGAGCGTCACCGCCGCGGCCTCCACGCTGGCGCGGGTGAGAGCCACCTGGATTTTGAGATCCGCCGCCCGGTGCTGCAAGGCCTGGAAACTGCCGATCGCGCGGCCGAACTGCTGGCGCGTGCGCATGTAATCGAGCGTCATGCTGAACACCCGGTCCATCACGCCGAGCAGATAGGCGCCGGTTGCGAGCGAAGCCTCCTCCAGCGCCGCCGCCATGTCCCCGGCAAGCGGCGTGCAGGCGGCGTTGTCCAGGGTCAGGGTGCCGAAACTGCCGCCATCCTGGGTCCGCTCGATCGACAGGCTCACCCCCGCCGCATCGCGCGCCACCAGCGCCACGCCATCGCGCCCCGAAACCACGAACGCATCGGCGCCGCCGGCCTGGGCGATGAACATCTTGCGCCCATTGGCCCGCCCGCCGGACACCGTGGTGTCGCCGGCGCAGTCGATCGTGTTGGCGCGCTCCTGCCAGGCCGGCAGGATCACGCTTGCGCCCGAAATCGCCTCGGCCAGCGCGGCCCCGCTCAGCACCGAGGCCGCCGTCACGGCGCCGATGAACGGCTCCGGCACCAGGCCGCGGCCCAGCGCCTCGGCCAGCGCGCAATACTCGGCCACGCCAAGGCCCGAGCCGCCCTGCGCTTCCGGCACGCGCACCGCAGCCCAGCCCATGTCGCACATCTCCTGCCACACCGCCCGGTCAAACCCCGGATCGGTGAAGCGCAGCGCCCGGATGCGGCGGTAATCAGCCGGGATGATGGCCGCCGCACTGTCGCGCAGCAGCCTGATATTCTCGGAACGGTCCTCGGCGGCACTCATGATGGTCTACTCCGCGAAGTGAAGCGGTGCGTCGGTATGGCCCTGCAATGTCTCGCGCGACATGCCCGGCACGATCGAGCGCACCTCGAAGCCGCGTGGCGTGACGTCGAATATCCCGAAATTGGTGTACACTCTCTTAACCGCACGCGGCGCGGTGAGCGGATAGTCGCATTTCTGCACCATCTTGGAGCGCCCGTCCTTCGTTTTGTGCTCCATGATGACCCACAGCCGCTTGGCGCCGGCCGCGAGATCCATCGCGCCGCCGACGGCGGGCGCGGTGTCGTTCTCGGAGGTTGCCCAATTCGCGATATCGCCGTTATGCGCCACTTCGAAGGCGCCGAGGCAGCACAGATCGAGATGCCCGCCGCGGATCATGCCGAAGCTGTCGGCGTGATGCACATAGGCCCCGCCCTTGCGCAGCGTGACGTATTGCTTGCCCGCGTTGATCAGCCAGGGGTTGATCTCCTCGACCGGCGGGGCCGGGCCCATGCCGAGCACGCCGTTCTCGGAATGGAAAATCACCTCGCGTTCGAGCGGCACGTGGTTGGCGACCAGGGTGGGGATGCCGATGCCGAGATTGACATACCAGCCCTCGGGGATGTCCTCGGCCACCAGGGCGGCCATGGTGTCGCGCGACCAGGGTTGAAAGGCGGGGGGTTTGAAGTCCGTTGCAGCGTCCATGGAGGTTCTCCTCAGAAAATCGGCGGATCGCCGTAGGGAATGTGAAGCACGCGATCGACGAAGATGCCGGGCGTGACGATGTGTTCCGGGTTCAGATCGCCGAGTTCCACCACATGCTGGGTCTGCACGATGGTGAGCTCTGCGGCCTGCGCCATGATCGGGTTGAAGTTGCGCCCGGCGTCCTTGTAGGTGAGGTTGCCCCAGCGATCGGCCTGCCAGGCCTCGATCAGCGCGACATCGGCCTTGAGCGCATATTCCAGCACCATTTCGCGGCCGTCGAATTCGCGGTGTTCCTTGCCGCGGGCGATCGGCGTGCCGACGGCGGTGGCGGTGTAGAAGGCGCCCATGCCGTAGCCGGCGGCCTGGATGCGCTGGGCGAGGGTGCCTTGCGGGGTGATTTCAAGCTCGATTTCGCCGGCTTTATATAAGGTCTCGAACACCACCGGATCGCGCGAGCGCGGAAAGGTGCAGATCAGCTTGCGCACGCGGCGCAATTCCATCAGCCGGGCGAGGCCGACGCGCCCGGAGCCCGCGTTGTTGACGGCGACCGTGAGGTCCTTCGCGCCCTGCTCGATCAGCCCGTCCAGCAACTGGTTGGGCTGGCCCACGGCGCCGAAGCCGCCGAGCAGCACGGTCGAGCCGTCTTTGATACCCGCCATGGCCTCGGCCATGTCACGCACGAATTTATTGATTGCCATTCAGGCGTCTCCGATTTCGAGCACCGCATCCGCGGCAAAGGCGCCCCCGCCATCTGGCATGGCGAAGACGGGGTTGAGGTCGATCGCGCGCAGGCGTTCGCCGGATTGCGCGGCGAACGCCGAGAGGCGGGAAAGCATGGTGGAAAGCGCTTTGATATCCGCTGGTTGCCGGCCGCGGGCGCCGAGCAGCAGCGGCGCGCCCTTGATCGAACGGATCATCGTCTCTGCCACGTCGGGGCCGAAGGGGCAGCGATGGAACGTCACATCGTGCAGGATTTCGACGAAAATGCCGCCGAGCCCGAACATCGCGACCGGGCCGAACACCGGATCGCGCACGACGCCCATGATGCATTCGGTGCCGCCGGAGAGCTGTTTGGCGACCAGCACGCCTGCGATGCGCGCGGCGGGGGCATGGGTGCGGGCGCGGTCGAGCAAGGTGTCATAGGCGGCGCGGACGGAATTTTCGTCGGCCACGTGCAGAATCACGCCGCCCATTTCCGATTTGTGAAGGATTTCGGGCGATACGATCTTCATCACCACGGGGAACCCGAAACCTTGCGCCGCGCTGACCGCCTGCTCCGCCGATCCACACACGCGCTCGGGCGCCGATGCGATGCCGGCCCGGGCGAGCAGCGCCTTGGCCTCGGCCTCGTCGGGGGTTGCGGCGGGCAGCGCGATCGGCGGCAGCGCCGGCGGGGCTGCGCCCGGCGGGCGGGCGAAGGCCGCGCCGTATTGGTGCATCGCATCGATGGCGACCACCGCACGGGTCGGGTCCTCGAAGACGGTGAACCCGTCGGCTTCGTATTCCGCCACTTTTTCGGCATCCGCGAGAACCGAGAGCACATAGAGCCGGTCCGGATATTTGTCCCGCGTGGC
>CANFKS010000124.1 GCA_947447625.1 Rhodospirillales bacterium
CCATCCTCCTCCATCCGCTCCAACTCGGTATTCACCTGGTTCAACACCCGCCGCGCGATCGACGCCCCCAGTGCCCAGCCGATCAATCGCCCGCCCTGCTCGCGCACCCGCTCCTCGATTGCCGCCTGCAACGCGCTCTCTCGTTCCACAAGAAGGACCTTCAACTGTTTGAAGATGAAGGTAAACATGTCTTTATGCCGCCCGCCTTCGACAAGGTGCCGCAGCGCCCGGCCCACCACCCGTGCCGCATCCGGCCCCCCCAGCAATCGCGGCACCAGCCGCGTCGCCACCCGCCGCGCCCGTCCATCCTCGATCGCGCCGAGCAGCCGCGGCAGCAGCCCCGCAATCGTCTCCGCCGCTGGATGCGTGGCCTCAGGATCAGTCAAGAACCGACTGAGAATGAATGAAACATCGATTTTGGACAAAGCCCGTTCCAACTCGCCACGGGTCATCACATGGTTGGCGATGAAACTGCCAAACGCCCGCCCCAGACGGGCCCGCTGTGCCGGAATGATGGCCGTATGCGGAATCGGCAGCCCCAACGGATGGCGAAACAGCGCTGTGACCGCGAACCAATCCGCGATCCCCCCTACCAGCCCGGCCGTCGCCGCCGCCCGCAGCAGCTCCGTGGCATATCCGGGGGCCATGAAATGGCTCCCCATCGTCAACACCGCCATCACCAGCAACAACCCGCTGGCAAACATCTTGTGACGCCGCAATGTCACGCGCAGGCCCGCATCCGGATCGATCATGCCCATTCTCTCTCGTCGCCGCCCGCGGCCCTGGTCGTTTACAGCCGGGCCAATGCAATGTTATACTATAACGATGATGAACCCGCTCACCCCGACCCAGGGCGCCGCGCCGCGCCTTATTCTGGCATCGGTCCTGCTTCTTGTCATATGGCTTGCCGTCGCCTGGGCCCTCGTATGATCGCCCTCGATGATCTCACCTGTGCCCATGGCGCCCATCCTGCCATCCGTCATTTGACCGGCCGCTTTGCCCCCGGCAGCCTCACCGCCATTGTCGGACCCAACGGCGCCGGCAAAACCACGCTCCTGCGCGCCATCGCCGGCCTCCACGGCGAGACCACCGGGACCATCACCCGAGGCGGCCGCATCGCGTTTCTTCCCCAGGCCTCCACCCTGGAACGCGCCTTCCCCCTCTCCTGCGCCGATGTCGTCGCCATGGGCGCCTATGCCGCAAGCCGCCTCTTCGGCCCCGCCGCCGACCGCAACCGGATTGCCCAGGCGCTGGCAACCGTCGGGCTCAGCGGCTACGCCACCCGCCTTGTCGGCACGCTCTCCGGCGGCCAATTCCAACGCCTCCTTTTTGCGCGCCTCATGCTGCAGGATGCGCCCATCCTCCTGCTCGACGAGCCCTTCGCCAACCTCGACACATCAACCACCGCCGACCTGATGCGTCTGCTTCATCAATGGCATCACGCCGGCCGCACCGTCATCGCCGTCCTGCACGACACCGTCCTTGTTGAACGCGAATTCCCGCAGGCCCTGCTGCTCGCGCGGGATCTCATCGCCTGGGGCTCGACCGACACCACCCTCACTGACGCCAACCTCTGTCGCGCCCGCGACCACGCCGCGGCCTGGGCCGCCGGCACCCCCCCGCTAAGGGACGCCGCGTGATCCACCTGCTCGTCGACCCCTTCAGCCTCGGCTTCATGCGCCGTGCCCTCGCCGGTTGCCTGGCGCTCGCCATCGCCGGCCCCCCGCTCGGCGTGTTTTTGGTGCTGCGGCGCATGAGTCTGATGAGCGATGTGCTGCAACACGGCATCCTGCCCGGCATCGCCGTCGGCGCTCTGGTCGGCGGCCTGTCGGTTTACGCCATGGGACTCGGCGGCGTGCTTGCCGGCATCGCCGTCGCCCTCCTCGCCGGCGCCCTCTCGCGCGCCACGGGCGCGCGCGAAGACAGCCAACTCGCCGGTGTCTATCTTCTGGCCCTGGCTTCCGGCGTCGCACTGCTCTCGGCACGCCCCGGCATCGACCTCGCCCACCTGCTCTTCGGGTCCGTCCTCGCCGTTGATGACCCTGCCCTCTACCTCATGGCCGGCGTCGCCACCCTGGTGCTCCCTGCCCTCGCCCTGATCTGGCGGCCCCTCGTCCTGGAAAGCTTCGACCCCGATTTCCTGCGGGCCGAAGCCGGGTCCGGGGCGGCCATCCACGCTGCCTTCCTCGCGCTCGTTGTCCTTGTCGTCGTCTCCGGCTTTACCGCGCTCGGCACCCTCATGTCCGTCGGCCTGATGATGCTCCCTGCCATCGCCGCGCGGCATTGGGGCGAAACCCTTGCCGCCCAGGTCGCATCCGCGGTGGCCATCGCCGTCCTCTCCGTCCTCATCGGTCTGCTTCTCTCCTATCACGCCGACCTGCCCGCCGGCCCCGCCATCGTGCTGACGACCGGCACCTTCTGGGCCATCGGCCTCCTCGCCGGCCCCCGCTTCAGCCTCCGCCAACGCCTCCGCGCCAGCACCGCGGGCATGCCGAGGTTGCGCGCCGGCCGGGACTGAGGCAAATCAGCGTTGGATGCGCCTGTAGCTCAGTTGGTTAGAGCGGGCCGCTCATAACGGCTTGGTCGCGGGTTCAAGTCCTGCCGGGCGCACCACTGAGCGGCAACGTGAAATCCGTTGATCGCGTATCGACAAGCCGGCCAAGGCGGAGCATCCATCCGCCACCATAAGGAGGACGCCTCATGCCCGCATACCGCTCCCGCACGACCACCCATGGCCGCAACATGGCCGGCGCCCGCGGCCTGTGGCGCGCCACCGGCATGAAAGACGGCGACTTCGGCAAGCCCATCATTGCCATCGCCAACTCCTTCACCCAGTTCGTCCCCGGCCATGTCCATCTCAAGGACCTCGGCCAACTCGTCGCCCGCGAAATCGAAGCCTCCGGCGGCGTTGCCAAGGAATTCAACACGATCGCCGTCGACGACGGAATCGCCATGGGCCATGACGGCATGCTCTACAGCCTGCCATCGCGCGAACTCATCGCCGATGCCGTCGAATACATGGTCAATGCCCACTGCGCTGATGCGCTGGTCTGCATCTCCAACTGCGACAAAATCACGCCGGGCATGCTGATGGCCGCCATGCGCCTCAACATCCCCGCCATCTTCGTCTCGGGCGGCCCGATGGAAGCCGGAAAAATCGTTCACCGCGGCAAGAAAATGTCCGTCGACCTGATCGATGCTATGATCGCCGCCGGCAACACCGCCGACTACACCGATGCCGAGGTCGCGGTTATCGAACGCTCCGCCTGCCCCACCTGTGGCTCCTGCTCGGGCATGTTCACGGCCAATTCCATGAACTGCCTCACCGAAGCCCTCGGCCTGGCGCTGCCCGGCAACGGCACCATCGTCGCCACCCATGCCGACCGCAAAGGCCTCTTCCTGGAAGCCGGCCGCACTATCGTCGAAATCACCCGCCGCCATTACGAGCAAGACGACGCGTCCGTCCTGCCGCGCAACATCGCGACCTTGCAGGCCTTCGAAAACGCGATGACGCTCGACATCGCCATGGGCGGATCCACCAACACCGTCCTGCATCTCTTGGCTGCCGCACAGGAAGGCGAAGTCCCCTTCAGCATGGACGACATCGACCGCCTCTCGCGCCGCGTTCCCTGCGTCTGCAAAGTCTCTCCCTCCGTCGCCAACGTCCATGTTGAGGACGTTCACCGCGCCGGCGGCATTCTCGCAATCCTCGCCGAACTTGACCGCGCCGGCCTCATCCACCGCGATGTCAACTCCGTTCATGCCCCCTCCCTCGGCGCCGCCATGGACCGCTGGGATGTCGCGGGCTCGCCGAGCGACAGCGTGAAACACTTCTTTATGGCCGCCCCCGGCGGGATCCCCACCACCGAAGCCTTCAGCCAGAATTCACACTACGACAGCCTCGACACCGATCGCGCCACCGGCGTGATCCGCAGCGTTGAGCATGCTTTCTCCAAGGATGGCGGCCTCGCGGTGCTGACCGGCAACATCGCTGCCGACGGCGGCATCGTCAAAACCGCCGGCGTGGACGCCTCGATCCTGAAATTCACCGGCCCCGTCAAACGCTTCGAATCGCAGGACGCCGCGGTCGAAGCCATCCTCGGCGGCAAAATCGTGAAAGGCGACATCGTCCTCATCGTCTACGAAGGCCCCAAAGGGGGCCCCGGCATGCAGGAAATGCTCTATCCGACGAGCTACCTGAAATCCAAGGGCCTCGGCAAATACTGCGCCCTCGTGACCGATGGCCGCTTCTCCGGCGGCACTGCCGGCCTGTCGATCGGCCACTGCTCCCCCGAAGCCGCCGAAGGCGGCACCATCGGGCTCGTGCAGGACGGCGACCAGATCGAAATCGACATCCCCACCCGCGCCATCAACGTGCTGGTGAGCGACGAAGAGCTCGCCCGCCGCCGCGCTGCGATGGAAGCCAGCACCAATCCCTGGCAGCCGACCGCGCGAGCCCGCAAGGTCTCGGCAGCCCTCCAAGCCTATGCCGCCCTGACCACATCGGCTGCACGCGGCGCCGTCCGCGACGTCACACAACTCAAGCGCAAGTAGAACCGGGTCAAGCGCAAGTAGAACTGGGCCGCAACCGGCAGACAGCAAGGCAAGCAAGTCCAGGGTTCTGCCCCGGACTTGCTGGAGCCACCACCTCGAACAGCCTCGGCAACCGTGTGGATAAGCCCGGTCACGGTTTCGGCGATCGCGTGATTGGCTGGCCACGCATCGCAGAACGGCCGGTGCCGCATTGACGCCGCCGATCAATGCGTCTCAGATCGACTGCACAGGCGCCCCATCACGGGAAACCCCATGTCTCGGAGCTGCGGACCGCCGCAACCCCAACGGCTGCCGACACGTGATTGGATATCTGCGCCGCACCATCAGCCGCACTGGAGCCCACGCGTGAACGACACGGACCTCGGCTATCTCGGTGTGACCGAGCTTTCAACACTCTATCGCGAGCGCACGCTCTCGCCGGTCGAAGTGGCCGAGGCGGTGCTCCGGCGGATCGATCAGGTCGATCCTGTTGTAAACGCGATGATGCGCACCACCCCGGAGATCGCCCTCGCCGCCGCACGGCGATCCGAGGCCCGTTTCATGCGCGGCGAGCCGGTCGGATTGCTCGAAGGTGTCCCCTTCACCATCAAGGACCTGCAACACACCAAGGGCGTGCAGACCGATTTTGCGACAGCCATCATGCAAGGCACCATCCCCGACGTAGACGCGCCCTGCGTCACCCGGCTCTACGACGCCGGCGGCGTGATGCTGGGCAAAACCACATCGGCGGCCGAATGGGGGTGGAAAGGGGTCAGCCAGGCGCCGATTTCGGGAATCACGCATAATCCATGGGCGAAAGGCATGAATGCCGGCGCCTCCTCCTCCGGCGCCGGCGTGGCCGCAGCCTGCGGCTACGGCCCGCTGCACCAGGGTGGCGACGGTGCGGGCTCGATCCGCATGCCTGCCCATTTCTCCGGTGTCTACGGTTTCAAGCCCACTCATGGCCGGGTGCCGAACTGGCCGATGTCGAACAACGATCTCGCCACGCATATCGGCCCGCTCACGCGCAGCGTGCGCGACGCGGCGCTGATGACCCAGGCGATGGCGGGGCCCCATATGTGGGACTACACCTCCCTCGAAGCCCCTCCCCAGGACTATGCGAGCCAGCTTGGTGCCGACATGCGGGGCAAGCGCATCGCCTATACCACCGATCTCGGCCACGCCCGGGTCGACCCCGAAATCGCCGAGTCCGTGGCACGAGCGGTGCGGGTGTTCGAGGAGATGGGGGCCGTGGTCGAGCAGGTCACACCGCAATGGGGCCCGCTCGGACCGGAACTGGTCCGCTTCTTCTGGCCCGCGACCTTTACCGCCCGGCTGGCCTCGCTGCCCGAATTCGAAAGCCGGATGGACCCCGGCTTCGTCGCCATGATCCGCTATGCCGCCGATTTTACCGCGCGGCAGTTCATGGAGATGCGCACGCGCCGCTTCGCCTATGTCCAGGCGATCCACGAGTTCATGGACAACTATGACTTCCTCTTGTCGCCCGCAGTAAGTGTGGCAGCGTTTCCCGCAAACCAGCTGCAACCCGCCCATTGGCCGCAGCACGAATGGGATTGGCTGATGTGGGCCGAGTTCTCCTATCCCTTCAACTGGTCCGGCAGCCCGGCAGCGAGCGTGCCGTGCGGTTTCACACCGGCCGGGTTGCCCGTGGGGCTGCAGATCGTTGGCCGGCGGTTCGACGATCTCGGCGTGCTGCAAGCCAGCGCCGCCTTCGAGACGGCACGGCCCTGGGCGCAGAACCGCCCCCCCCTGGCGAAGTAGTTCGATTTTACCAAACGGAGAGCGTGCCATGAAGCGTCGTGACTTCCTTGCCACCACTGCGGCCTCGGCCGCAGCATTGTCTGCCCCCGCTGTGGCGCAGCAGCGGACCACGGTAAAATTCGTCCCGCAGGCTGATCTCGCCTTGCTCGACCCTGTCTTCACCACCGGGCTCGTCACCCGCAACCACGGTTTCATGGTCTATGACCAGCTTTACGGGCTCGACGACAGTTTCACGCCGCAGCCGCAGATGGTGGCCGGCCATGTCATCGAGAACGACGGCAAGACCTGGAAACTGACGTTGCGCGAGGGCATGAAGTTCCACGACGGCACGCCGGTCCTGGCGCGCGATGCGGTTGCGAGCATCGACCGCTGGATGAAGATCGACCCGTTCGGCCAGAACCTGCGCGGCGTGACCGACGAAATGAGCGCAAGTTCCGACCGGGTGATCCAGTTCCGCCTCAAGAAGCCCTTCCCCTTGCTGCCCACCGCGCTCGCGAAACCCTCCGCCTTCTGCCCGGTGCTGCCGGAACGCCTGGCACAAACCCCGGTCAACGTGCAGATCACCGAAATGGTCGGCAGCGGCCCGTTCCGCTACCTGCCCGGCGAACGCGTCGCGGGTTCGCGCAACGTCTATGAAAAATTCGCCGGCTACGTGCCGCGCCCCGATGGCGTGGCGAGCTTTGCCGCCGGCCCGAAAATCGTTCATGTTGACCGCGTCGAATGGGTGACGATCCCCGATGCGGCAACCGCGGCCGCTGCCCTGCAATCCGGCGAAATCGACTGGTGGGAACAGCCTCAGCCAGACCTTCTGCCCCTGCTGCGCAAGCACAAGGACATCCTGGTCGAAGCCAAGGAACGCGGCGGGCTCATGGGAATGATCCGCTTCAACCACCTGATGCCCCCGTTCGACAATCCCGCCATCCGCCGCGCCTTCCTCGCCGGCGTCAACCAGACCGAATACATGACGGCGGTGATGGGCGAAGAGCGCTCGCTGTGGAACGATCGCTGCGGCTTCTTCCTTCCGGGCAGCCCGGTGGCCAGCGAAGCCGGGCTCGATGTGATGACCGGGCCGCGCAGTTTCGACAAGGTCAAGCGCGATCTCGAAGCCGCCGGCTACAAAGGCGAGAAGGTCGTCTTCGTGGTGCCGACCGATCTGCCGTCGCTCAACGCGATGAGCCAGATCGCTGCGGACATGTTCCGCAAGGTCGGCATCAATCTCGACTACCAGGCGCTTGACTGGGGCACCGTTCTGCCCCGCCTCGCCAACAAGGAGAGCCTCGACAAGGGTGGCTGGAGCGTGTGGTGCAACTACATTCCCGGCATCATCGCGGTCACTCCGGCGACGCAGTCCTACGTGCGGGGCCTCGGTCGCAGCGGGCCGTTCGGCTGGCCCGAATCGGCACGGATCGAAGCCCTGCGCAACGAGTTCATGGATGCGCCAACCCTCGCCGACCAACAGCGCATCGCGCGCGACCTGCAACTCCAGGCCTGGGAAGACGTGCCCTACATCCCCACCGGAGCCTGGATGCAGCCCTTCGCCTTCCGCAAAAGCATCACCGGCATGCTCAACGGATTCCCCCAGTTCCACAACATCCGCAAAGCCTGATCGTACGGCTGGCCGAACCATGGCGGCGTCTGCCGCCATGGTTCACCCATCCCGCCACCGCGATCCGGCCGCAGCATCGCGGCCTCAAATCGGTATTGACCTGATCCGTGCTGGGCTGCGGCTGTTCCGTTCGCCGGTTGCCTTCACTCCAATGTCACAAACACCGAATGGCGAAACTTCCCCTCCACGGCCTGCGACACATGCCCTTTGCCATGCGTATCCTCCACGAGAAATACCTCGCCCGCCCCGATCACCCGGCTCTCGCCATCACTGACCGTCACCTTCACGGCACCATCGAGATTGATGATGTACTGACGCCGCGGCGCGGTGTGCCAGTCGTAATCGTAGCTCCCCGGTGTGCCGCGAAAAATGATGCCGGTGGCCGGGATACGATCCGAGGTCTTCCCCCCCGGCCCCTCTTGTGTCCATGCGACCTCGATGTCGCCCCAATGGGTTTCGCCATGCTCGTCGGCGTAGAGATGATGAATGCGCATCCGGCCCTCCCTGTTTCCTATGGAGCGGGATGCCTTCTGATGGACGAAGGCATCCCGTTCCAACTCTTTGTGTGATCGCCTGATTCAGAGTTTTTGGCGATCCCGCCAAAAATCCCTGGGCTCGATTTTGCCCCCCGGCGTCGTTCTGCCACAAGCCCCCGAGAGCAAGCCATGCGCGCCGCTGATCCGCCTGTTCGGATTTCCTGGGCCGCCTCTCACTGGCCCCGCCGAAACACCACAATCAGATTATGAGCCGGCATCTCGACCACCTCATCGAGCCCGAGCCCGCATCCTTCCGCCAGCGCCGCCACCGCTGCGAGATCACGCACGCCCCACCGCTCATCGCGCGCCCGCAAGGACGTATCGAACGCCACATTGCTCGGCGCCGTCGGCACGCCCTCGCGCAGAAACGGGCCATACAACACGAGAACGCCCCCCGGCAGCAGCACCCGCCCCGCCCCCACCATCAGGCCTGCACAGGCGGTCCAGGGCGCGATATGGATCATGTTGGCGCAGAACACCGCGGTCACGTCAGACACCGGCCACTCTGAAGCGGTTGCATCGAGCGGCATGGCCGCTCGCACATTGCCCAGTCCCGCCGTCCAGGCATCGACACTCGCCCGCCGCTCTGCCTCATACTCGGTTGGTTGAAACGCCATCCCAGGCATTGCCTGCGCGAAATATGCGACATGCTCTCCGGTTCCGCTGGCCACTTCGAGCACCAACCCGCGCGCCGGCAAAACCCGACGCAAGACATCGAGGATCGGCCCCCGGTTCCGATCGGTGGCCGGCGCAAACTGCCGCGGATCCCCTGTCATGTTTCATCCTCCCGCCGCCAGGCGAAGGCCAAGCGGACAAAAGTTTTTTGGTTCTTTTTTTCAAAAAAGAACAGCCCTTCCTTGCCAAGAACCCCCACCTCGCGGATGCATCAACACGCCAACCTCGTTGCGGTCTATCCCCCCGGGCCAGGTGACTTTGCTGCCGGTCGCACGACATGCCACATCCCTTCCGGAACCATCGCAAATCAGGAGTCCCGAGCATGTCCGAGGCCGAAACCGAACTGCGCCGCCTGCTCGACATCATGGCCGCCCTGCGACACCCCGCCACAGGCTGCCCGTGGGACATCCAGCAGAGCTTTGACACCATCGCCCCCTACACCATCGAAGAGGCCTATGAAGTGGCCGACGCGATCGCCAAGCGCGACTTCGCCGCCCTGCCCGACGAACTTGGAGACCTGCTGTTCCAGGTCGTCTACTATGCCCAGATGGCCGCCGAGGAGGGCCGCTTTGCGTTTGCCGACATCGCGCGCGCGATCTCCGACAAGATGATCCGCCGCCACCCCCATGTCTTCGGCGAAGCCGCCTCGCGCGATGCCGCCACACAAACCGCCGCGTGGGAGGTTCAGAAACGCGCCGAACGCGCTGCCCGCGCCGAAACCGGCACCCTTGCCGGCATCCCCGTCGCCCTGCCCGCCCTCACCGCTTCCCTCAAAATCACCAACCGCGCCGCCCGCGTCGGTTTCGACTGGCCTGACGCCCATGCTGTCCTCGAAAAACTCGACGAGGAAGTCGCCGAACTGCGCGCCGAACTCCCCGCCATGAACCAGGCCCGCCTGACCGATGAGGTCGGTGACCTGCTCTTTGTCCTCGCCAACCTCGCCCGCAAACTCGATCTCGACCCCGAGGCCTGTCTGCGTCACGCCAACGCCAAATTCATCCGCCGCTTCACCGCGGTCGAAGCCGGTCTCGCCGCCACCGGCCGCACCGCCGCCGACGCCAGCCTCGCAGAAATGGAGGCCGAATGGCAGGAAGTCAAAAAAAAGGAGCGCGAGGCCTGAACCCCGCGCTCCCCATGCCTCCGATCTGACAGGTCAGGACGCGGAAACGATACACCCGGACGCCTTTGCCTTCACATGCTCGCAGAACGCCCTGGCCGCATTTGCATCGGCGAACCCCCCGGTCCGCACCCGCCACAAAGTCTTGCCGTCGCGCTCGACCTTGCTGATCGCCGGCGCCTTGCCGCCAAACAGGTCCGGCATCCGCTTGGCCAGGCGCTGCCACTCCGCATGCGCAGCCTGCTCAGATGCCACGGCCCCCAACTGAACCTGCACGCCCTTGGCCGGCGCACCTGCCGCCGGAACCGGCGCCGCCGCGCGCGGTGCCGCAACCACCCCGGGCGCCACAGCGGCAGGAACCGGCGACGAGACCGACGATGACACCGACGATGACACCGGCGATTGCGCCAGCGATTGCGCCAGCGATTGCGCTACTGGGGCCTTCACAGCGGGTTTCACCTCGGCCTGAACCACTTTTGGAGCCGATGCCGGCGGCGCCACCGGCCGCGACGGCGTCACCATGGGCGCCATCAGCGCCGGCGCAGCCTGGGGTGCGGCGGG
>CANFKS010000125.1 GCA_947447625.1 Rhodospirillales bacterium
AACTTTTCCACCAGCCGGTAATACGCCGGCGGCGACACCACCGGCAGCGCCGCCAGCAGCACGGCCCCGGCCCCCAGCGCCACCACCATGACCCGCCGCAACCGCGGCAACAGCAGCGCCGTCGTCACCAGCCCCAGAACCACCAGCAACACCGGCATCCGCTGCCCGATCAACACCACCGTGCCGATCCCCACCACCGCCACCCCCATCGCCGCCACCCATGACCGCGACAGCAACCCCTCCACCGCGGGCAGCATCGCCGGAAACAGCAAGCGCGACAGCGGGGCCGCCGCGCGCGGCTGCTGGAACGGGCCGGTCAACTCGCCTTCCCCCCAGCGCGAAAACCCCTGCACATTCCACCCGATCGCGAACTGCAACCAGGTTTGCGCCGCGATATAGACCGCACACCCCGCCAACACCCACTGCATCCCCCGCCGCGCCGCCGCCGCCGCCAGCACCCCATGCTCCAGCGCCGCCACGAACACCAGGAACCGCACCATCACCAGCGCCTGAACCAGCGACCGCTCCCCCCCAATGCCGATGCCCGGCACCGAACAGAGCACCTGCCATCCCCACCAAACCCAGCCCACCATCAGCCACGGCGTGCGAACCCATCGCCACTGCCCCGTCAGCGCCGAACGCAGCACGAAAATCAACCCGACCAGCGAAATCATCCCATCGGCGATGCCTCGCCCGTGCATGACAAACGCCGGCAACACCAGCGTGAGCGCCAAAGCCACCCGATCGAGCCAAACCACCACGCACCGCACTCCACACCAGCCGTGCGCTGAGTTGGGCCGGATCCCAGGGGCTTGGCAAGGGTTCTTGGGAGAGAAGGAAGCAAGGGCTTCTTTTTTGGAACAAAAGAAGCAAAAAAACTTGATCCTTCGCCCGGTGGACCGGCAGACAGGCGGAGCGATCTTGAATACGCGGCGCGGCTCGTCGGGAGAGCTTTAGGCCACGTCCTGGGGCATCATGTCCCGACCGCCCGCGCGGCGGGAATAAAAATACGTTTTTTGTCTTTTCTGTTTATAAAAATACAAAATCGACCTTAATATGGTTTCCAATTTTAATTATATGCCCAAAGTATCTGCTTGAAGTTATTGTTTTTAATTGGTATCGTTGCTAGTGATGTGTCTATTTTGATACGATTGATTGAAATCAAAACGTGTTTTTGCACTGAAGGTTGAGACTGGACAGCGATGGACCCTCCGAACCAGACCGACTCCCTCGCATCGCCGTGGAGCGCGTTCGCAACCGCCCGCGATCAGGCGGCGTTCTGCAAGGCATGGCTGGACCTAGTCTGCGTCCAGATCGGCGGTGCCCAGGCGGGTCTGCTGCTGCATGATCCCGACCAGACCGGAGATTTTGTGCCGGCGGCTTTGTGGCCGGATGGCACGGCGGATTTGCGCTATCTGGGCCCGGTCGCCGAACGCGTGTTGATGGATCGGCGGGGACTTGTCCTGGCCGGCGATGGAACGCCGGAGCGGCTGCGCCACCAGCCCGCGCATGTCGGATATCCGATTGAGGTCGATGGGGTTGTGCACGGGGTGGCGGTGCTGGATCTGGGTGTGGTGACGGATGCGCAACTGGCGATGGCGCTGCGCCAATTGCACTGGGCGAGCGCGTGGGTGGTCGATCGTGTCCGCAGCCGGGCACTGGTCGAACGGGATGCGCAAATTGCCCGGCTGTCGTTTGCGGCCGATATGGCGGCGGTTGCGCTGCAGGAGCCGGGGTTTCGCCGTGCGGCGCTCGCAATCGTCAACCAGCTCGCAATCGCACTCCACTGCGAGAGGGTGAGCATCGGGATCCTGCGGGGGCAGCGGATCGAGATCGAGGCGATCTCCAATGCGGCGATTTTCGATCGCCGGATGAGCCTGGCGCAGGCGATCGTTGCTGCGATGGAAGATGTGATCGATCATGAGACGGCGATCGTCTATCCGCCGCGTGGCGAGGACGAGATGATGCCGACCGCCCATGCAACGCTTGCGCAAACCTTTGCAGACGTCGCGATCTGTTCCGTTCCGTTGCTGGTCGATACCCAGATCTGGGGGGTGATCACGCTGGAGCGCGGCATCGCAAGCGGGGTTGCGTTCGATGAGGACGCGCTGGCGCGCGGAAAGGCGGTTGGCGCTCTGCTTGGACCGATCCTGATGCTCAAGAGGGACGCCGCGCGGCCATTGCTTGAGCGCCTCGCGGCGGGGCCACGCGATATCGCCGAAGCCGTGTTCGGGCCCAGCCATCCCACCGCAAAGCTCGTGTTTTGCGCAGCGCTGGTCATGGCTGGCTGCCTCGCCATTGCGGATGGGACCTACCGCGTGACCGCTCGGACGTTCATCGAGGCCTCGGTTCAGCGGGCGATTGTGGCACCCTTCGATGGGCATATCAGAGCCAGCGCCGTACGCGCGGGGGATGTCGTTGAGGTCGGGCAGGTGCTGGGTCGCCTTGATGATCGCGATCTCATGCTGGAGTTGCAGCAACATGTCGCGGAACGCGAGCAGGGCTTGCGGCGCGAACGCCAGGCCCTCGCGAGCGGCGACCGGGGCGCGCAGGCGGTGACGGCCGCGCAGATTGCCCAGATCGACGCGGCAATCCGGCTGGTGCGGTATAAACTGGATCGCACCACGCTGGTTGCGCCGTTCGATGGTGTCGTGATTTCGGGCGACCTCGATCAGTTGATCGGCGCGCCGGTCGAGCAGGGGCGCATGCTGTTCCAAGTCGCGCCGCTCGGGTTCTATCGTGTGATGATGCAGATCGATGAGCGCGACATCGCCGCGATCGCACCGGAGCAGCAGGGTGTGTTGACACTGATGGGCCTGCCCGATCTGCAATTGCCCGTCACGGTGCGGCAGGTGACACCGGTGGCGAGCCAGCAGGACGGGAGCAATTTCTTCCGCGTGGAGGCGCAGTTGCTGGACAGGACGGGCCGGTTGCGGCCGGGCATGGAGGGGGTTGCCAAAATCGACGCCGGGCCGCGCCGGTTGCTCTGGATCTGGACGCATGGGCTGGTTGATTGGGCGCGGCTCTGGTTGTGGAAGATCCGCCCTTGATGCCGTGTGAGGCCTGAGGCCGTGGCGTCACCGCTCCTCAGCACCATGTGGCACCGGGTCGCGGCGCTGCGCCCGCGTCCGCGCTCGCATGTGCGGTTGCATCGGCATGTCTATCGCGGACAGGTCTGGTATCTGCTGCAGGACATGGCGTCAGGCCGCACGCATCGTTTTTCGCGGGCAGCGCGGGTGGTGATCGGGTTGATGAACGGCGTGCGCACCACGGATGAAATCTGGGCCTTGGCCGCCCGCCAACTCCACGGCGAGGCCCCGACCCAGGGGGAGTTGATCGAACTGCTCGGGCAACTCCACACCGCCGATCTGTTGCAAAGCGACATCTCGCCCGACGTGGCGGAGCTTTTTATGCGCGGGGATCGGCAGGACCGGGCGCTGAAGCGGCAGTCATTCGCCAATCCGATGGCGTTGCGCATCAGGCTTTGGGACCCGGACCGGCTGCTCGATCGGATGGCGCCGGCGCTTCGGCTGATCTGGGGCAGGTGGGGGGCGGTTGTTTGGCTCTCGGTGATGGTGACGGCCTTGGCCTTGTTGCCATCGCATTGGGCGGAACTCACCGGGGATTTCACCGACCGCATTCTGGCCGGGGAGAACCTGCTGATCCTGTATTTGTGCTTTCCGATGCTCAAGTTTCTGCACGAGATGGGCCATGCCACCGCGTTGAAGGCCAATGGCGGGGCGGTGCATGATCTGGGCCTGATCGTGCTGGTGTTGCTGCCGGTGCCTTATGTGGAGGCATCGGCGGCCACTGTGCTGGGATCGAAATACCGCCGGGCCCTGATCGGCGCTGCCGGCGTTGCGGTTGAGGTGTTCATCGCCGCGCTCGCATTTTTTCTGTGGCTGCTGGTCGAGCCCGGGATGACGCGGGCGGTGCTGTTCAACATCATGACGATTGCCGGCATTTCGACGTTGATTTTCAACGGCAATCCGCTGCTGCGCTATGATGCCTACTACATTCTGTCCGATCTTGCGGAGATCCCGAACCTGGGTCAGCGGGCGTCGCGGATGTGGGGGTATGTTTGGATGCATCATATCCTCGGGGCGCGGGACCTGCCGCGGCCGGCGGCGCAGCCGGGCGAGGCGGGATGGCTGCTGCTCTATGGCGCCGCGGCGGCGGTCTATCGTGTGGTCATCACCGTCGTGATCGCGCTGTTCCTCGCCGGGCGGTTTTTTATCGTCGGCGTCATCATGGCGATATGGGCGATCGTCGCGATGGCCATTGTGCCGGCATTGCGCATGATGTGGGTGGTGGCGCGCAGCCCGCTGCTGCGACGGCACCGTTTTCGCGCGGTCACGACCAGCCTCGGCCTGACGGGGGCCTGCGTGGCGGGGCTTTTGTTGGTTCCCTTTGCATCCGGCACGACAACGGAGGGGGTTGTCTGGCTGCCCGACGAAGCCCTGGTGCGGGCGCAGAGCAACGGGGTGGTCGAGCAGATTTTGGTTTCACCGGGGCAGGCGGTACACCGCGGGCAGGATCTGGTGGTGAGCAGCAATCCTGTGCTCGCTGCCGAATTGGCGATTGCCGAGGCGCGGCTGCGGGAGTTGGAGGCGACATATGCCCTGGAATTCGTTGGCGCGCCGGCAAAGGCGTTGCTGACCCGGTTTCAGATTCCGCCGGTCGCTGCAAAGGTGGCGATGCTGCAGCAGCGGATCGACCAACTCGTGACCCGTGCCGGTTCGGATGGTCGTCTTGTGCTCCCGCAGAGCGAGGATCTGCCGGGACGCTTCGTCAAGCGGGGAGATCTGTTGGGATATGTGGTGGCTCCCGCGCCGCCTTTGGTGCGCGTCATCGTGCCGCAGGAGACCAATGTCCGGGTGCGTCAGACGACGGACCGGATCGAAGTGCGCCTGGTCGATCGGCCGGATGTCGCGCTGACAGGGCATATCGTGCGGATCCGCCCGGATGGCGAAGCGATGTTGCCGAGCCGGGCGCTCGCAATGGAGGGTGGCGGGTCGATCACCACGGACCCGCGGGAGGCGAAGGGCCCGAAGGCATTGCAGCGCATGTTCCAATTCGATGTGCAACTCGATCGGAGCGAACTCTTTTCGGTTTTCGGCCAGCGCGTGCATGTGCGCTTCGAGCATGGAAACGAACCCCTCGCGGTGCAGGCCTATGGGGCGATCCGCTTGCTCTTCCTGTCGCGGTTTTCGCTGTGAACTGAGCATGGACATGCGAAACGCAGCGCCGGGTTTGGCGCGCTACCGTCCATTCCCCGAACGCGCCGCGCCCCGCTCGAGTGACATCGATGCGGCCAGCCTCAGGATGTTCGCTGCCCTCGCCCGGTTTCTGCGACGAACCCGTCTCCGGTTGCGTCCGGCCGGAGACGGCATCGTGGCGTCCGTCGCGCGTCATGCAGCTGGGCTGGCCGGGCTGAGCGATGCCGAGCTCGCCGCGCGGGGGCGGGGGTTGCGGGCGGAATTGCGGCGCGGCGGTTTCGGGATGGACGCGGTGGCGGTCGGATTTGCCGTCGTTGGCGAAGCGGCATACCGGACACTCGGGCAGCGCTACTACCCATCCCAGGTGATTGCCGGATGGGCGATGATGTCCGGCAATGTGGCGGAAATGGCGACCGGAGAGGGCAAGACGTTTGCGGCGACATTGCCGGCCTGTGTTGCCGCGCTCGCTGGCTATCCCGTGCATGTCGTGACGGTGAACGATTACCTGGCGCGGCGCGATGCCGATATGATGCGCCCGCTGTTCGGGTTCTTCGGCATTCGGGTGAGTTCGGTCGATCCGGCGATGGACCGGACCAGCCGCCGGACCGCCTATGCGGCCGGGGTTGCTTACTGCACCAACAAGGATCTGGTGTTCGACTATCTGCGCGATCGGATGGCAGCCGAAGGGCAGGCCGGGCGGTTGCAGCGCGAATTGTCGGCGCTGAAGGCCGGGCGGGACACACCATCGAGCCTTGTGCTGCGCGGACTGCATTTTGCAATCATCGATGAAGCCGACAGCATCCTGATCGACGAGGCACGCACGCCGCTGATCCTGTCGGGGCAAACCGGGGAGGCCGGTGCTGGAGGCCCCGAGCAGGCAGCCCTGGAGGTTGCAGCCACGCTGGTTCCAGGCGTTGAATTTGCGCTCGATCCGGGTGGCGGGCGCGCGGTCCTCCTGCGGGGCGGACGGCAGCGTGTGGGGGATCATGAAGGTCTTGGGCCGACGCGGCGCGGGCGTGAGGAGATTTGTGAGCAGGCGCTGACGGCGCTGCATGTCTTGAGGCGGGGGGTCCATTACATCGTCGTGGACGGGGAGGTCTGTATTGTTGACGAACCGACCGGGCGCGTGATGCCTGACCGGACCTGGGAGAAGGGTTTGCACCAGTTGGTCGAGGCCAAGGAGGGATGCGCCATCAGCGGCCGGCAGCGCACGCTGGCCCGGATTGCTTACCAGGGGTTTTTTCGGCGCTATCTGCGCCTGGCCGGAATGACCGGAACCGCGCGCGAAGTGGCGGGGGAGGTGTGGCGAACCTATGGTCTCGATACGGTTCGTGTGCCGCTGCATCGTCCGGAGCGGCGGCATCGGCTGGCGACTTTGTTCTGCCGGAATGAGGCCGAGAAATGGCGGGCGGTCGGGGACGAGGTGATGCGGATCACGCGCGGGTCGGGCCGGCCGGTCCTGATCGGCACCCGCTCGGTCGCGGCGTCCGAAGCGGTGAGTGCGGTGTTGGGCGCGAGGGGTATCGCGCATGCGCTGCTCAACGCCCGCAATCCCGCAGCCGAGGCAGCGATTATCGCCGAAGCCGGGCAGGTCGGGCGTGTGACCGTGGCAACCAATATGGCAGGGCGTGGGACGGATATTCGGCTTGCACCGGAGGTGGCAGCGAAGGGCGGATTGCATGTCATCCTCACTGAATTCCATGAATCCGCAAGGATAGACCGGCAGTTGTTCGGCCGCTGCGCCCGGCAAGGCGATCGTGGCAGTTGCAGAGCCATCGTGGCGTTGGACGACGAACTCTATCGTCGGTTCGTGCCGCGACTGGTGCGTCTGCTTGAGGCGCTCTGGCCCATCGGTGCGGCGCTGCGGCGCAGGGCGATGGTGGGCGTGACCTATCTGGCGCAGCGCGCGGCCGGACACCGCGCCCGAGACGCGCGCATGGCAACCGCTGCCTTCGACCTGGACCTGGAGCGGGTGCTCGGATTTGCCGGGCAGGGGGAGTAGGTCAGGGGTCGGACCAAGGCGATCAAACAAAGGGTTAGAGCAGGATGAATTCGCCTATCCGAAGGCGTCCCGCTTCAACGCGTCGGCCACGTTTTGCATCACGGCGCTCCATTGGCGCGAGACGGTTTGTCGGAACAGGCGCATTGTTGGATACCAGGGCGTGTCGTCGCGGTTCATCAGCCAGCGCCAGTCCGGGGAGCGGGCCAGCAGGACCCATACCGGCTTGCCCAGTGCTGCGGCGAGATGTGCCACGGAGGTGTCAACGGTCACGACCAGGTCCAGGCAGTGCAGCAGCGCCATCGTGTCATCGTAGTCGGCGATCTCGGCGCCGACGTTGATCAGCGGTGCGCGGCCGAAATACAGTCCGGCCTGAGCGGCTGAAGGGCCCTTTTGCAGGGATATGAGGGCAATGTCCGGCAGATCGGCCAGAGGCGCGAAATCCGACAGGCGGGCGGAGCGGCGGTTGTCGTTGTTGTGTGTCGGGCGTCCGGCCCATACGATGCCGATGCGCTTGCGCGTGCCGGGTATCAGCGCATTCAGCCGTTGCGCCATGGCCGCCGCACGGGCCGGATCGGCGTGCAGATAGGGGATCGGTGCGGGGATGCTGTCCAGGTGGGTGCCGTGGAGCCGGGGCAACCCCGAGAGCCGGCAGAACGCCTGAAATGGCGGACAATTCTGCCAGTCGTAGAAAATCCGCGACGACGGCAGGAACTGGCGCAGGATCGGCACCATTTCGGATGAGCAGCCAAGCACCACGTTCGGGCAGCGTTCCAGCACCCATGGGATATAGCGGGAGAACTGGATGACGTCGCCAAACCCCTGGTCAGCCACCAGCAGCAGCGTGGCATCGTCGAAAGGCCGGCCGCGCCATTGCGGCCGGTTGGTCGGCGGCATCATTTTGGGCACGCTGGGAATGCGGAAGGCCCACTCGTATTCCTCCCATCCCTCGGCGAGATTGCCTTGGATCAGCAATCCCTCCGCGCGCGACAAATGCGCACTGGCCAGATCGGGGTCGATCCGCAATGCCGCGTCGGCGCAGGCGATGCTTTCGTCGATCTCAAGGCGTTCATAATAGAGAACCGCGAGATTATGCAGGCAGAGCGGATCGTTGGGCGCAAGCTGTGCTGCGCGTCTGCCTGTGGCCACGGCGTCATCGAGGCGGTTCAGTGTGCGGTAGATCTCGCACAGATTGCGCAGATAGAGCGCGATATCGATCCCGTGCTGGATCGCCTTTTCAACCTTGGCCACCGCCTCATCCTGCCGGCCCAGGCGAAAGGCGACCACGCCGGACAAATGCAGGCTATCGGCCTGGTTCGGCGCCACGGCGAGGATATGCGCAAACAGGCGGTCGGCTTCCTCCAGCTTGCCGGCGCGCTCGAACCCCGCTGCGATCGTGAACAGTTCAACCAGGGGAACCGGCACCCGCACATCGCCCAAGCGCTGCGGCACGGCGCGGGATGGGGGTATCAGGCGCGGGGCGGCCGCGGCATAGTGCGGGTCGCGCGGGGAGGTCATGCTCAGTCGACCGTGTAGCCGAGCCAATCGATATGTGCCTGCAGGATCGGGATGACCGGTTCGAGGTGTTTGAGGTAGTGACGATAGCGAAAGCGCGAGCGGTCGTACAGCCGTTCGGTGACCTGGGCATAGCTGGCGGTGCGGGCGTAGCGCTGGTTTTCCTGGAAGTGCAGGCATTTCGGATCGAACGGCTCACCGACAAAATCGAGCACCGAGCGGATTGTGGCCTCCTGGTCCGTCACCATGTCCTCGTAGCGGACGGCGAGATAGCGCAGCGCCATTTCCGAGCGGTATTGTTTGACCAGATCCATCACCCGGACATAATGCCGCGCTGTGGTTTCGAGGGCGCTTGCGCAGGAGAAGCCGTGGGTGAAATGGTTCGACATGGCGGAGACCATGATATCGAGCGGATGGCGGATGACATGGATCAGCGGCGATTGGGGGAAGAGCAGCGCGATGAGGCCGAGATGGGTTTCGTTCAGCGGCATCTTGTCGGTGAACCAGGCGGCCCCCGGGGTGAGGATCCGCATCTGCGCGACTTTTTGCAGGTAATAGTCGCGCAGATTGTCGAGCCCTTCGCGCTGGTCGCCCATCCAGAGTTCGGCCAGGGCTTCGGGATAGTTGAGCGGGCTTTCGAGCATCCGTGGCATCAGGCCGGTGATGTCATGGATCAGGGGGAGTTCATCGCCGGCAACGATGCGCGGATGCGACGACAGGGTCTGTTCCATCAGCGTTGTGCCGGAGCGGGGAAAGCCGAGCACGAAGATCGGCTGGGGCACATCCTCGCGCACGGTGGCGCGCGGCAGGGTTTGCAGCCGGCCGGCGGTAAAGAAATTGCCGAGGCGGGTGGTCAGGTTCTCTGCCACCTTGTCGAGATAATGTTGGCCGCTGAGTTCGCGAGCCAGGCGTTTGCCCTCCGCGAAGGCGGCGAAGGCGTCGTCGTACAGGCCCATCTGGTCAAGCAGGCGGCCCTTTTCGGTGAGTTCGTTCGGGCCGAGCCGGCCATCGCTCGACTGTTCGGCGAGCCGGTCGAGCATGATCAGCGCCTCGTCGTAGCGCTTCATCCGGCCGAGCAGGACGGCGCGGGCCAGCAGGATTGCCGGGCCGCTGGCAGGCCAGAGCGTCTCCATACGGTCGAGGATATCGTTGGCGGCATCGAATTTGCGGTCGGCCTCCTCGAGCCGGGCCCAGCCGAGCAGGGTTTGGCGCACCGCGGGGAGGGCTGCGACGGATTCCTCGTATAATGCCCGCGCCTCTTCCATCCGGCCCTGGTTCTTGAGGTTCCAGGCGAGGTTGGCGAGGAGGATCGGGTCCCGGGTGTCGGTGAGTTCCAGGACTTTGCGGTAGTGATATTCGCCCACCGTGGGGCGCTGTGCCTCGGTGAGGATCAGGCCCATCAGATTATGCGATTGCGGGTTGCCCGGCGCGATGCGGACCGCGTTGCGGGCGTGGATCACGGCTTCGTGCAGGGCGCCTTTGGCCAGCAGCTTCAGAGCCAGCTCGTTGGTGGCGGAGAAGTTGTTCGGGTCGAAGAAGACGATGCGGCGGAGCAATGTCTCGGCGGCAAGCTGGTTGCCTTGGGCTTCGCGGATTTGCTGCAGCACGCCGAGCGCGCCGACCCGGTTGGGGGCCATTTCCAGAACATCGAGGCACAGGCGTTCGGCGGTTTCGCTCGCGCCCTGGCGCTGGGCGGCGATAGCACGTTCGACGAGGGGCGCGAGGTGCCGGCCGGTTTCGTCTGAGGGCAGTTCGGCCGGGTTGATTGCGCAGCAGCGGGCGGGCCGCAGGCCACTTCCACAGCGACAGAGCATGGCGGCGGGCGCGTTCATGGGGCGGATCGCTTTCTGCGGGGTGGACGGAGCCTGGCGCGGGCTGCCGCGGGACGAGCCGAGAGACTGATGCCGGCCCTGGGCGGGCCGGTCAGCCTGCGCCGATTGACGGCCAGAGATAGCGCGGTAATGAGGCGGAGGCAATAATGGAGAAATTCCGCCGCGCGAAACTATTTGTCTTAATATTATGCGTTAATATTGCAAATAAATCA
>CANFKS010000126.1 GCA_947447625.1 Rhodospirillales bacterium
CAGAGCCTGTTCACCCCGGCGCGCAACGCACTCAACGGGGTGACGATCGACTGGCGCGACGCCCCCGCCGCGCTGTGACGCGCTACGCTGTCACCGTGACCCAGCGCCGCTCCCGCGCAGAGGCCAGCACCGCGTCGGTCACCAGATCGGTCGCCAGCCCGTCGCGGAAATCCGGCACCAGCGCGCGCCCCTCGTCGAGCCCGCGCAGGAAGTCCGCGACCTGGTGGACGAAGCTGTGCTCGTAGCCGATCTGCAGTCCCGGGACCCACCAGCGGTCCATATAGGGGTGATCGCCATCGGTGACATGGATCGACCGCCAACCGCGCAACGCGCCCTCGTCGCGATGGTCAAAGAATTGCAACCGGTGCAGGTCGTGCAGGTCCCAGGCAATCGAGCCGTGCTCGCCGTTGATCTCCAGCGTGTAGAGCGCCTTGTGACCGCGGGCGTAGCGCGTCGCCTCGAAGGTCGCCAGCGATCCGTTGGCGAAGCGGGCGAGGAAGGCACTGGCATCATCGATGGTGACCGGAGCCGTGGCGCCGGTGAGCGTGTGGGTGCGCTCACGAATGAAGGTCTCGCTCATCGCCGAGACCTCGGCGATCGGGCCGTTCAGCCACAGCGCGGTGTCGATGCAATGGGCCAGCAGGTCACCGGTGACGCCGCTGCCGGCGACGGCTTCGTCGAGCCGCCACAGCCCGGCGCCGCCCTGCGGCAGATCGCGGCTGATCGTCCAGTCCTGCAGGAACTTGGCGCGGTAGTGGAAGATCTGCCCCAGCCGCCCCTCCTCGATGATCCGCCGCGCCAGCGAGACGGCGGGGACGCGGCGATAATTGTACCACACCATGTTGGCGACGCCCGCGCGCGCCACCGCCTCCGCCATGCCTGCCGCCTCCGCGGCGTTGCGGCCAAGCGGCTTCTCGCAAGCCACCATCTTGCCGGCCGCCGCGGCGGCGATGGCGATTTCGGCATGGGTGTCGTTAGGGCTGGCGATGTCGATGAGGTCGATATCCGGCCGCGCCACCAAAGCGCGCCAGTCGGTTTCCACACTCTCGTAGCCCCAGGTGGCGGCGAAGGCCTCGGCGCTCGCCCGGTTGCGCGCGCAGACCGCGCGCAACACCGGCACGCGGCCGGCGGGGAAGAAGCGCGGCGCCTGGAGAAAGGCGTTGCTATGCGCGCGGCCCATGAAGCCGCAGCCGACCAGGCCGATATTGAGCGTTCCGCCCATTTTTTGCTTCCTCCAGCTTCCGTGATCCGCTGATGTTCTACCCTCAAGAGGCAAACTGGAAAATGCGATGAGCCGCTATAAGACCGTCATCGTCGGCTGCGGCCGGCGCGGGATGTTCCACGCCCAGGGCTTCCAGGCGAACAGCGCCCGCTTCGATCTCGTCGCCTGCTGTGACGTCGACCCGGCACGCCTCGCCGACTTCGCCGCCCGGCACAACATCCCGCGCACCTACGCCGACGTCGAGGCGATGCTGATCCAGGAGCGGCCGGATGTGTTCTGCTTCGCCACCCTGCCGGAGGTGCGGCTCTCGCTGGTGGAACTCGCGCTGCGCCACGGCGTCCGCGTGCTGGCCTTCGAGAAGCCGATGGCGACCGAACTGGCCGATGCCAACCGCATCCACGCGCTCTGCCAGGCCGCTGGCGCGAAGGTCGTCGTCTCCCACCAGCAGAAGTACGGCCCCCACTTCCAGAAGGTGAAGGCGCTCGTCGACGCCGGCGAGATCGGCGACGTGACCAAGATCCACGCCACCGCGCGGGCCTGGCTGAGCCAGCTCGGCACCCACCTCATGCACTACATGCTGTGGTTCAACAATTTCAGTCCGGTGCAATGGATCAGTGGTCAAGCCGAAGGCACCGGCATGCTCGCCGACACCCATCCCTCGGCGGACTTCGTATTCGGCACCATGGAATTCGCCAACGGCGTGCGCGGCGTCATCGAGTGCGGGGCGCATGCGCCGCATTTCGTGCCGGGCGACAACAAGCTCGGCACCCTGCCGTTCTGGACCGACAGCTCCATCACCCTCCACGGCACGCATGGCTACGCCCGCGTCGTCACCGGCAACGGCTGGCAGGCGGTGACCCGCTCCTCAGGCGGTGAGGTGCTCAGTGGCCCCGGCAACTTCGACCCCGGCTATGAGCAGCCGCTGTACATCCGGGAGCTCGCGGAATGGCTGGACGGCAGCAACACAAGCCACAGCTGCAACGGCGACGTCACCTATCACGGCTTCGAGGCCGTGATGGCGCTCTACATCAGCAGTCTCGAACGCCGCCGGGTACGGCTGCCGCTGGAGACGATACCGCAGGATTCGCTCATCGAGCGGCTGCGCGCCACCCTGCCCCCTTCCGAGGAGTATGCCGGACAATGATCAGGCTCGGCGGCTACGGCGTACCCGTCACGTCCGACGACCCCGGCGACATCGCCCGCGCCCATGTCGCCTTCGGCTATCGCGCGGCCTACTGCCCGGCGGTCACCATCGACGATACCGACCGCATCCGGGCGATCCGCGATGCCTTTGCCGCCGCCGACGTCGAGATCGCCGAGGTCGCTGCCTGGGGGGGCGTGGTGATGCCCGACCCGGCCGCGCGGAAGGCCGCCCGCGCGCGTGTCGCCGAGCGCCTCGCGGTTGCCGACGAGGTCGGCGCCCGCTGCGCCATCACCTATATCGGCACCCTCGGCGACGATTCCGACTACGGCCCGCATCCGGACAATCTCACCCGCAAGGGCTTCGACGCCTTCGTCGAGGCGGCCCGCGAGATCATCGACGCGGTGAAGCCCAAGCGGGCGAAGTTCACGCTCGAGATGATGCAGTGGCTGCTACCCGACAGCCCCGAAGTCTACCGCGACCTCATCCGCGCGATCGACCGCCCGGCTTTCGCGGCGCATCTGGACCCCGTGAACCTCATCGTCTCGCCGCGCCAGTTCTACGACACGACCGAGCTCATCAATCGCTGCGTCTCAGTCCTCGGCCCCTGGATCATCAGCGCCCACGCCAAGGACATCACGCTGCGCGGCAAGCTGTCGCTGCATTTCGACGAGGTGATCCCCGGCCGAGGGGGGCTCGACTACGCCACATATCTCCGTCGGCTCGATGCAGATTTGCCGGGCGTTCCGCTCATGCTGGAGCATCTCAAGGCGGAGGAGTATCCGGAAGCGCGGGAGTTCGTGCGGAAGATCGGAAGGGAGCACGGAATCGACATCTGACGCCGCGCGATTCCGTTTGCCGGAGGCACAGACGGCGACGTCAGCTCTCAGGGCCGGGGGCGCCGAGCAGCCGCGATACCCGGGCGGACGTTGTGCGCACCATGTCGCGTAGCAGTCTCATGCGTGCCGGCTTGAGACGGGAGAGGGGGCCTGAGACTCCGAGTGCCGCGACGACCCGGCCATGGGCACCGATGACTGGTGCAGCAACGCTTGCGATCCCCTCCCGGAATTCCGACATTGTCGTTGCGATACCCTCAGCACGAATGCGCTCCAGCTCCGCCATGAGCTTTGCCGGATCGACGATGGTGCGGGGTGTGAACGGACGCAGATCGGTAAGCGCCATCGCCTGCACCGCATCATCGGCATAGGCCAGAAGGACCTTCCCAGTGCCGGTGCAGTGCAGCGGATATTGGCCGCCGATCTGGTTGTAGGCGCGGAAATAGACGTCGGTTTCGACCCGATCGACATAAACCATGTGATGACCGTCGAGCACCGAGAGATTGGCGGTCTCCTGCGCCTCGGCCATCAGGCGGGCGAGATGGGGCGCGGCGATGGCCTTGACGTCGAGACGCGCGACGGTGCGAGCGCCAAGGCGCCAGAGCTTGAGGGTGGCTTCGTAGCCGCCACGCGCGCCCACCGGGCGGGCAAAGTCAGTAGCGACAAGGGCTTGCAGCAGCCGGTGGGCATTGCTCGGGGTTATGCCCATGGCGCGGGCGAGCTGGGTCACCCCGACGGGCCCCTCGCTCTGGGCGAGAAGGTCGAGGGCAGCGAGACCTTTGAGGAAGCTCTTGTCCACAGTGTCTTGTCGCGTACCGGGGCCGGTCTCGCCAAGCGCTTGACGATGGGGAGGTTCGCTCGATAGATTTTCCGGATTCAGAAATGTATTTCCATATTCTGGAAATACAAAGCGGAGCGGACACCATGACCCCCATCACCGGCCGCAGCGCCTGGCTGCGGCGCGACGTCGAGGCCGACACCTCATGGCTGTTCCAGCTCACGCCGCGCTGGATCGACGAGATCGATGCCGCGGTGATGAACCTTCGCCGTGTCGGCGCCACCCTCGACAGCATGACCCGCGACGACTTCCCGCTGCCGACGCTGGCGCCCGAGCTGGCGCGGCGCATGTGGGGCGAGGTCTGCACCGGGCTTGGCTTCAACGTCATGCGCGGCCTGCCGGTTGGGAAATACAGCGACGCCGAGGCGGCGATGATCGTCTGGGGTCTCGGCCAGCATCTCGGCCAGGGCGTGTCGCAGAACGCCGCCGGCGACAAGCTCGGCCACGTGTTCAACCAGGGCAAGGACTACGAGGCCCTGAACGTGCGGGGCTACCAGACCAGCCACGAGCTGAAGTTCCACACCGATTCAGGGGACCTGCTCGGCCTCATGTGCCTGCGCAATGCGAAGTCCGGCGGGCTGTCATCGATCTCCAGCGCGCATGCGGTGTGGAACATCCTGCTCGCCGAACACCCGGAGTATGCGCCGCTGTTCCTGCGCGGCTTCGAGTTCGACCGGCGCGGCGAGGAGACACCGTTCCAGCAGCCGGTGTCCGGCAAGCTGCCGATCTTCTCGGACGTCGATGGCGACCTCTCGATCCGGTACGTCCGCCAGGCGATCAAGACGGCGCGGCCGAAGCTGGGCCTGCCGTTCACCGACGAGGAGCTGGCGGCGCTCGACTTCTTCGACAGCATCTCCCAGCGCGACGAGGTGAAGTTCTCGATGATGCTGGAGCCCGGCGACATGCAGTGGGTGAACAACTACACCGTGATGCACTCGCGCACCGAGTACGTGGACCATCCCGAGCCCGGCCGCGAGCGGCATATGCTGCGGCTTTGGATCAAGCTGCATGGCTGGCGCAAGCTCGATCCGGTGCAGCTCGACCATGATCCGCGGTCGGGCTGGAGCCGGCGCGATGGCATCCTGCCCAAGGGCTGGACCATGCGCGACGGGCGCCTCCAGGCGGCGGAATAGCCCATGTCGGCCGACACCCGCATCTTCGTCGCCCGGCGCATCGTCACGCTCAATCGCAGCATTCCGCGCGCGACGCATCTGGCGGTGCGCGATGGGCGGGTGCTCGCGCTTGGCGGCGCCGAGATCCGCCATCGTTTCCCGGGCATCGTCGACGACCGCTTCGCCGGCGAGGTTCTGATCCCCGGCTTCGTCGAGGGCCATGGCCACACCAGCGCCGGGCTGATGTGGCGCGAGCCCTATGTCGGCTTCTTCCCGCGCATCGGCCCGGACGGCGCCCGGCACGAGGGGCTGACCAGCATCGCCGCCGTCGTCGCCAAGCTGCGCGCGCTCGATGCCGCGCTGCCCGCGGAGGCGCCGCTCGTCGTCTGGGGGTTCGACCCGATCTATTTCGGCGGCCCGCGCATGACGCTGGCCGATCTCGACGGCGTCTCGACGACGCGGCCGGTGCTGGTCGCCCACATCTCCGGCCATATCCACAACGTCAACTCCGTCGTCATGGCCCGCGCCGGGTTCTCCCGCGACAGCAACCTCGACGGGCTGCTGCGGGACGCCAAGGGCGACCTCGCCGGCGAGGTGCAGGGGCCGGCGGTGATGACGCGGGCGGCGCGGGCGACGGGACATGCCGGGTTGCAGCGCATTCTCGACGTGCCCGCTTTGTGGGACTACGCGGCGATCGCCCGGCGCGTCGGCGTCACCACCTCGACCGACCTGGTGAACGCGCTCGACGACCCCAACGTCGCCGCGCTCAAGGCCGCCACCGCCGATCCCGCCTATCCCATCCGCCTAGTGCCGGCGATGCGGGCGCGGGACTACTCGGTGCCCGACGGGGTCGCGCGCATCACCGCGCTGCGCGGCCAGTCCAGCGACAAGCTGCATTTCGGCATGGTGAAGCTGGTCGCCGACGGCTCCATCCAGGGCTTCACCGCCCGGCTGCGCTGGCCGGGCTACCACAACGGCCGACCGAACGGGCTCTGGTATATCGCGCCCGCCGAGTTCGAGCGGATCGTCACCGAATACCACCGCGCCGGCGCGCAACTCCATATCCACACCAACGGCGACGAGGCCAGTGACCTCGCGACCGAAATGGTCAGCCGCGCCGTCGCCAGCCATCCGCGGCCCGATCACCGCCACACGCTGCAGCATTGCCAGATGGCCGACGAGGCGATCTTCCGGCGCATGGCGGCGGCCGGCATGTGCGTGAACCTGTTCGCCAACCATATCCACTATTGGGGCGACCAGCACGACGCCGTCACTATGGGGCCGAGCCGTGCCGCCCGGCTCGATGCCTGCGCGACGGCGCTCGCCTGCGGCGTGCCGCTCGCCATCCATTCGGACACGCCGGTGACGCCGCTCGACCCGCTGTTCACCATGTCCTGCGCGGTCAATCGCCTCACCGCCTCCGGCCGCGTGCTCGGCGCCGACGAGCGCATCACGCCCTACCAGGCGCTGCACGCCGTCACCCTCGGCGCCGCCTACACGCTGAAGCTCGACCATCTCGTCGGCAGCCTCGATGTCGGCAAGTTCGCCGACTGCGCGGTGCTGGCCGACGACCCGCTGGAGGTCGATCCGCTGTCCATCAAGGACATCGCGGTGCGCGCCACCATCCTCGGCGGCCATGTCTTCCCCGCCTCCTGACAGGACACCCCCATGCCCGACTCGCTGCCGATCGCCCATGACGACCTGATCCGCCGCCGTGACCGCGCCTTCTCGCCCTCGGTGAAGACGTTCCCGATCTTTCCGAAGAACCCGATGGTGCTGACCCGCGGCGAGGGCGCCCATGTGTTCGACGACGCGGGGCGGCGCTATCTCGACGGCACGGCGCAGAATCTCTGCATCAGTCTCGGCTTCGCCCATCCGCTGACGCTGGAGATGGCCGGCGCCCAGCTGCGCGCCATGCAGCATTGCACGACGCTGTTCTACAACGACCAGCAGGCGCTCTACGCCGAGGAGCTGATCGCCCAGATGCCGGCCGGGAGCGGCGACTGGGTGGTGCATCTCGTCAACAGCGGCGCCGAGGCGATCGATCTCGCCTTCACCATGGCCCGCGTCCATACGCGCCACTTCGAGATCCTGACGCTGCGCAACGCCTATCACGGGTTGCAGATGGGCGCGCTGGGCTCGACCGCCTTCGCCACCTGCCGGCCGCCGATCCCGCCGCCGGCGGGCTATGTCAGCGTGCATCATCCCGACCAATACAAGGGTGTCTTCGGCCCCGGCGTCGATCCCTATGTCGCGGAGATCGAGCGCACCATCTTCGCGGCGACCTCGGGCGCCATCGCCGGCATGATCTTCGAGCCGATCCAGGGCTTCGGCGGCGTGGTGCCGATGCCGCCGACCTACCTGGCGCGGGCGGCCGAGGTCGTGCGCGGCGCCGGGGGCCTCGTCATCATCGACGAGGTGCAGACCGGGTTCGGGCGGATGGGCTCGCACTACTGGGGCTTCGAGGCGCATGGCGTCGCGCCCGATATCGTCGTGCTCGGCAAGGGCATGGGCAACGGGCTGCCGATCTCCGGCGTGATCGTGCGCCGCGCGATCGCCGAGAGCTTCGCCGAGACGCGCTTCTTCAACACGTTCGGCGCCAACCCGGTCGCCGTCGCCGCCGCGCGCTCGGTGATCCGCGGTGTGCGCGAGGAGGGGTTGCAGCAGAACGCCGCCGCCCGTGGCGCCCAGCTCGAGGCGGGGCTGCGGGCGCTGCAGGCGAAGCACGCGCTCATCGGCGACATCCGCGGCTGCGGCCTGATCATGGGCTTCGAGCTCGTCACCGACCGCGCCGCCAGGACGCCGGCCACGGCCCAGGGCGAGCGCATCCAGGACGCCGTGCGCGAGGCCGGCTTCATCACCGTGCGCGGCACGCCCGGGCGCAACGTCTTCCGCATCAACCCGCCGATGTGCGTCACCGAGGCCGACATCGCCGGCCTGCTCGCCGCCCTCGACCGGGCGCTGGCCGACGCGGCCTGACTTCAGAAGAGCAAGAAGAGGAAACGCCATGCTCCGCCGCCGCCATCTCCTCGCCACCTCCGCCGCCGGGCTCGCGCCCTGGGGCGACGCCACCGCCGCGACGCCGAAGGACATGGTCGTCTTCGGCATGGCGATCGCCGATGCGATTTCGCTCGATCCCGCCGAATGCTTCGAGTTCTCCGGCGCCGAGGTGTCAAACAACATCTACGAACGCCTGGTGCGGCCGAACGCCGTCGACCCCTCGAAGCTCGACGGCGTGCTCGCGGCGTCCTGGAGCGAGTCCGGCGGCAAGAGCTTCACCTTCAAGCTCCATGCCGACCACAAGTTCTCGTCGGGCAAGCCGGTCACGGCGGAGGACGCCGCCTTCTCGTTCCGCCGCGCCGTCATTCTGAACAAGTCGCCGGCGCCGATCCTGACGCAGTTCGGCTTCAACAAGGACAACGTCCAGGCCCGCATCCGCGCGACCGACGCGACGACGCTGGTCTTCGACCTTCCGGAAGCGGTGGCGCCGAGCTTCTTCATCAACTGCCTCTCGGCCAATGTCGGCGGCATCGTCGAGATGGCGGTCGCCATGGCCAACCAGAAGAACGGCGATCTGGGCAACGAGTGGCTGAAGACCAACAGCGCCGGATCCGGCCCGTTCATGCTGCGCAGCTGGAAGCCGAGCGAGCAATTCGCCCTTGATGCGAACCCGCACGCGCACACCCAGCCGAAGATCCGCCGCGTTCTCCTCCGCCATATGCCGGAGGCCGGAGCGCAGCGCCTCGCCTTGACCAATGGAGATATCGATATCGCACGTGGCCTGCCGGTCGAACTGATCGAAAGCCTGGCTGCCGACCCGGCCTACCGAGTCGACAAGGTGCCGCGGGCGAGCGAATTGTTGCTGGCGCTGTCGCAGAAGTTCGAGCCGTGGAAGCGCGTCGAGGTGCGCCAGGCGGTGAAATTCGCCATCGACTACGACGGCATCCAGCGCAACATCCTCAAAGACAGCTACATCGTCCACCAGACTAACCAGCCCGTTGGCTTCCCCGGCGCCTGGACGGAGAGGCTCTTCAGCCGCCGTGTCGACCATGCCCGCGCGCTGATGAAGCAGGCCAACATGGAGGGCGGCTTCGAGGTGACCCTCGACCATTCCAACGCCTACCCATTCCCGGATATCGCCCAGGCGATCCAGGCGAACCTCAAGGACATCGGCATTCGAGTGAACGTGCTGTCCCAGGAAGGGCGGCAGGCGCTGACCAAGCTGCGCGCCCGCAATTCGGAGATGTACATGGGCCGCTGGGCCGGTGACTATTTCGACCCACACACCAACGCCGACTGGTTCCTCTCCAACCCCGACAACTCCGACGCCGGGACGGCGAAGAAGTTCGCCTGGCGCATCAGCTGGGATCCGGGACCGTTCAACGCCCGCGTCGACGCCGCGACCCGCGAGGTCGACACCGGCAAGCGGCTGAAGATGTATATCGACATGCAGAAGGACGAGGCCCAGGTCTCGCCGTTCGTCTACATGTTCCAGGAGGTGCAGCTCGTCGCCCGGCGCGCCAACGTGACCGGGTTGCAGCTCGGCCTGCTCTATGACGCGACGCGCTACGACATGTTGTCTAAATCCTGATCCTGTTGGCTCTTTCGATAGAGTTGCAGCATCCGAGTTGCTGACCAGGTTTTCCTTAGTCAAGGCTGACGGCCAGCGCAGGGCACTGCAGCGTCTGGCCGCAGTTCTACATCCTATCGATTGCTTAGCTGCCCGGATTGAACCACCCGCCTCGCCAGTCGATGGCGCCGACCCCGAAGTCGAAGATGACGGAGACCTCGACGCCATCGACGCCGGAGACCGGGCCTGTGGTGACCTGCGGCCCCTCGGAGCCGTTGAGGTAGCCGTAGACATAGACCGGGGCGGTAAAGGGGTCCGAGAACAGATACCAGCGGTTGGCCGGGATCTGCGGCTCGACCACCGGCTGTACATAGCCGGCGAAGACGTTCACGTTGCCGATCTGGGTTGCCTGCACCGCGACAGTCAGTTGGCGGGCGGCGAGTTCGAGGTTCGGCCCGACCAACAGCCGCATCGACGAGCCGATCGAGATCGGCAGCCCGTCGAGGGTCTTCTGCTTCATGATCGCCGCACGCCCGGTGGCGAGGTTGGTGACGTCGAGCGCGGTGCCAGCCGAGGCCTGGTTGGCACGGGTGGCGCCGGTGGCGAACACCGTGGTGCTGCCGGTGGTGAGCGTTGGGCCGGCGCCACTGGCGTTGTTGAGCAGGGCGTAGGCGGTGGCGTTCTCGAAATCGGCGACGCGGCGGCCGATCATCGCGGCGAAGTCCGTGAAGGCGCCGAGATCGTCGTTGACCAGCATCTGGCGG
>CANFKS010000127.1 GCA_947447625.1 Rhodospirillales bacterium
GCGCGCTTCTCCTTCAGATCGCGGGGCGCTCATACCAATGAGCAGAGGTCTTCGCAAAGGGCGGCGTTGCGCGGTGTTGCGGGCTTGGCTGAAACTTGGCTTGGAGCCTGGTGTGCGAACAGGACGCTGGGCCGGTATGCCTTCGCCTCTCAGAGACCATCCCGCTCTAACTCTTTGTTTGATCGCCTGATTCAGATTTTTGGTGAGTCCACCAAAAATCATCAGGCTCTAGCGGCTGAGTTCCTTTGCCATGTCGTCGAGGCCGGAGAGGGTCAGGCCGAACATGCGGTTTTCCATGAGGTGGCGGATCATCGAGAGGGACGAGACGTGGCCCCAGTTGTTCGCGGGTTGGGGGTTGATCCAGGCGCTGCGGCGGTAATGTCCGGTGAGGCGTTGGAGCCAGACGGCGCCGGCTTCGTCGTTGAAATGTTCGACGCTGCCGCCGGCATGGCTGACCTCATAGGGGGACATGGTGGCGTCGCCGACGAAGATGAGTTTGTAGTCCGGCCCGTATTTGCGCATGACTTCGAAGGTGGGGACTTCGTTGTCCTTGCGGCGGCGGTTGGTTTTCCAGAGGCGTTCGTAGGGGCAGTTGTGAAAGTAGTAGTGTTCGAGGTTTTTGAACTCGCCACGCGCGGCAGAGAAGAGTTCCTCGCACATCTTGATATGGTCGTCCATCGATCCGCCGATATCGAGGAGGAGCAGGATTTTGACGGTGTTGTGCCGTTCGGGAACCATTTTGAGGTCGAGGTGGCCGGCGTTTTTGGCTGTTGAGCGGATGGTGTCGGAAATGTCGAGTTCGGTGGCCGCCCCTTGGCGGGCGAAGCGGCGCAGGCGGCGCAGGGCGAGTTTGATGTTGCGGGTGCCGATTTCGACGTTGTCGTCGAGGTCCTTGAAGTCGCGCTTGTCCCAGACCTTGACGGCGCGGCGGTGGCGGGATCTGTCCTGGCCGATGCGCACGCCTTCGGGATTGTAGCCATCGGCGCCGAAGGGGGAGGTGCCGCCGGTGCCGATCCATTTGGAGCCGCCCTGGTGGCGGCCCTTTTGTTCGGCGAGGCGCTCGCGCAGGGTTTCCATCAGTTTCTCGAAGCCGCCGATGGCTTTGATCTGCTCCATTTCCTCCGGCGAGAGAAGTTTTTCGGCCATCGAGCGAAGCCACTCCTCCGGGAGTTCGCGGGGCTCTTCGCCTTCGGGGGCTTCGAGGCCTTTGAAGAATTCACCGAAGATACGGTCGAAGCGGTCAAGGTGGCGTTCGTCTTTTACGAGGGCGGCACGGGAGAGGTAGTAGAAGTCATCGATATTGTAGTCCGCCACCCCTGCCTTCATTGCGCCGAGCAAGGAGAGATACTCGGTGATGGAGGCGGGCAGGCCGCCTTCGCGCAGTTTGAGGATGAAGGTGGCGAGCATGGATCAGGCGCCCCGGCGGTTGAGGAAGGCGATGCGTTCGAAGAGGTGAACGTCCTGTTCGTTTTTCAGGAGGGCACCGTGCAGCGGGGGGATGACGACGTGGGGTTCGCGGGCGCGCAGGACTTCGGGGGAGAGGTCTTCGACCATGAGGAGTTTCAGCCAGTCGAGGAGTTCAGACGTGGCGGGCTTCTTTTTCAGGCCGGGTACGTCACGGACCTTGAAGAAGACGGTCAGTGCGTCGTGGGCAAGGTCTTCCTTGATGTTGGGGTAGTGCGAGTGGACGATTTTTTCCATCGTCTCGCGGTCGGGAAAGCGGATGTAGTGAAAGAAGCAGCGGCGCAGGAAGGCGTCCGGCAGTTCCTTCTCGTTGTTGGAGGTGATGATGACGATGGGCCGCTTTTTGGCGACCACGGTGCGGCGGGTTTCGTAGACGAAGAACTGCATGCGATCGAGTTCGAGCAGCAGGTCGTTGGGGAATTCGATATCGGCCTTGTCGATTTCGTCGATCAGGACGACGGTTTGTTCGTCGGATTCGAAGGCGTCCCACAATTTGCCGCGGACGATGTAGTTGCCGATGTCGTGCACCCGGGGATCACCGAGTTGGCCGTCGCGCAGGCGGGAGACGGCGTCATATTCGTAGAGGCCCTGCTGGGCCTTGGTGGTGGATTTGACGTGCCATTCGATGAGCGGGTGGCCGAGCGCCTTGGCGACTTCGTGGGCGAGGACGGTTTTGCCGGTGCCGGGTTCGCCCTTCACCAGGAGGGGGCGCTGCAGGGTTACGGCCGCGTTGACGGCGACTTCGAGGTCGCGGGACGCGATGTAGCGATCGGTGCTCTTGAATTGTGACACGCAGAAATCTCCAGGGTGTTGCAGTGGAGTGTCGGGAATTCTGAGGACAACGGCAAGGGGGGCTGGCCGCGCGATCCCGCCGCCGGGGGGCCGCGCGGCCAGCCCCCTCCCCCCGGCACGCCCGTGTTGCGTGACGGACGTTCCCCCCTGGGGTGGTGGCTGCTATAGACCGCGCTCCCGCCGGTTCCCGCGGTGGGCGCCGATCGGAAGGACACTGCATATGGCCCGTCGCCGCCAGCTCTACGAAGGCAAAGCGAAGATCCTGTTCGAGGGGCCGGAGCCCGGTACGCTCGTCCAGTATTTCAAGGACGACGCGACGGCGTTCAACGCCACGAAAAAGGGCATCATCACCGGCAAGGGGGTGCTGAACAACCGGATCAGCGAGTATCTGATGACGCGGCTGGGCGAGATCGGGGTGCCGACGCATTTCATCCGGCGGTTGAACATGCGCGAGCAGTTGATCCGCGAGGTGGAGATCATCCCGGTCGAGGTGGTGGTGCGCAATGTGGCGGCGGGGTCGATTTCGACTCGGCTGGGAATCCCGGAGGGGACGCGGCTGCCGCGCTCGATCATCGAGTATTATTACAAAAACGACACGCTGGGCAATCCGATGGTGGCCGAGGAGCACATCACGGCGTTTGGCTGGGCGCATCCGCAGGACATGGACGACATGGTGGCGCTGACATTGCGCATCAATGATTTCCTGGCCGGGTTGTTCCTGGGGGTGGGGATCACGCTGGTGGACTTCAAGATCGAGTTCGGCCGGTTGTGGGAGAACGAGGATATGCGGATCGTGCTGGCCGACGAGATCAGCCCGGATAATTGCCGGCTGTGGGACAGCAAGACGAGCGAGAAGATGGACAAGGATCGCTTTCGCCGCGACCTGGGGAAGGTCGAGGAGGCGTATCAGGAGGTGGCGCGGCGGCTGGGGATTTTGCCGGAGGCGGGCATGCGCGATCTCAAGGGGCCGGAGACGATGCAGTGACGGCTGGCCAATGACGGCTGGCCAATGATGGGTGAGATCGGGCAGTGACCTTGGGCGGTTTTTCGTTGTTTCTGGCGGCGGCGGCGGTGATTGCAATCACGCCCGGGCCAGGGATTTTCTATGTCGGCGCGCGAGCTTTGGCGGGCGGTCGGCGCGAGGGGTTGGCGTCGAGTTTCGGAACCGGGCTCGGGGGGCTTGTGCATGTGGTGGCCGGGGCCGTCGGGTTGTCGGCGCTGGTGTTGGCCAGTGCGGACGCATTTGCGGTGTTGAAATATGCCGGGGCGCTCTATCTGATTTGGCTCGGCGCGAAGGCGTTGCACGCAGGGCGGGCCGAGGCGCCGGCGGAGGTTGTGGCGACCGGGGCACGGCAGGCGTTTCGCGAAGGCGTGCTGGTCGAGGCGACGAACCCCAAGACGGCAGTGTTTTTCATCGCCTTCATCCCGCAGTTCATTGATCCGGCGGGCCCGGTTGCGGCGCAGTTCGTGCTGCTGGGGCTGATTTCGGTGGCGCTGAACACGGGGGCGGATGTGGTGGTGACGTTTCTGGCCGAACGGGTCCGTGTCGCGCTGGCGGGCAATCCGCGGCTGATCGGGCGGCTGCGGCAGGGTTCGGGCGCGGTGATGGTTGCGCTGGGGGCGTCGCTGCTGATGGCGCGCCGGCCGGTTTGATGGGGCTGGGTTTCTTGTTTGGGCTGCATTTTTGCGGAGAACGCGGGCTATGAAGGCTGTTGTGACGGTGATGCTGAAGGCGGGCGTGCTGGATCCGCAGGGCAAGGCGATCGGCCAGGCGCTGCAGGGCCTGGGGTTCGAGGGGCTCGGCGAGGTTCGGGCCGGCAAGGTGATCGAACTGGAGATCGCAGGGTCCGACAAGCCGACGGTGCAGGCGCAGGCCGAGGAGATGGCGCGCAAGTTGCTGGCCAATATGGTGATCGAGAGTTTCAAGGTGGAGGTCGCCTGAGATGAAGGCCGCCATCGTCGTCTTTCCCGGCATCAATCGCGAGCGCGACATGGCGATCGCGCTGGAGGCCAGCGTGGGCCGCAAGCCGCGCATGGTGTGGCACAAGGAGACCGATCTGGACGGGCTCGATCTGGTCGTGATTCCCGGCGGGTTCTCGTATGGGGATTATCTGCGCTGCGGGGCGATGGCGTCTCAGTCGCCGGTGATGGGGGCGATCCGGGCGCATGCGGCGCGCGGCGGGCATATTCTCGGGGTTTGCAACGGATTCCAGATTTTGACCGAGGCGGGGTTGTTGCCCGGTGCGCTGCTGCGCAACGCCAATCTGCGGTTCCTGTCGATGGACTGCCATTTGCGGGTGGAGCGGGCGGATACGGTGTTCACCGCCCAGTATCAGGCAGGCGGGGTGTTCCGCTCGCCGATGGCGCATGGCGATGGCAATTTCTTTGCCGATGCGCCGACGCTGGATCGGCTCGAGGGGGAAAACCGTGTGGCGTTCCGGTATGCGACGGCGGGCGGCGCGGTGACGCAAGAGGCCAACCGCAACGGCAGCGCGCGCAACATCGCCGGCATCTATTCGGAGAATTTGCGGGTGCTCGGCCTGATGCCGCATCCGGAGGATCTGGTGGACCCGCTGATGGGCGGCACCGACGGCAAGCCTTTGTTCGACGGCCTGGTGGCCGGCCTCACTGACACGCGGGCGGCATAGACATGGCAAAAGAGGTCAATCAGGCGCTTGCCCGGGAATTCGGGCTGAGTGCGGATGAATACGCCAATGTGCTCACCATCATGGGGCGCACCCCGTCGCTGACCGAGTTGGGGATATTCTCGGTGATGTGGTCGGAGCATTGCTCCTACAAATCATCGCGCGTGTGGCTCAAGACATTGCCGACCACGGCGCCCTGGGTGATCCATGGGCCGGGCGAGAATGCCGGGGTGGTCGATATCGGCGAGGGGCTGGCGGCGATCTTCAAGATGGAGAGCCATAATCACCCCTCGTTCATCGAACCCTACCAGGGCGCTGCGACCGGGGTGGGCGGCATCTTGCGCGATGTCTTCACCATGGGGGCGCGGCCAATCGCGAACCTCAATGCGCTGCGGTTCGGCGATCCGAAATTGGCGGTGACGAAGCGGATCGTCGATGGGGTGGTGCGCGGCATCGGCGGCTACGGCAATTGCGTGGGCGTGCCGACGGTGGGCGGCGAAATCAATTTTCATCCGTCGTACAACGGCAACCCGCTGGTCAATGCGATGACGGTGGGGATCGCGGACCAGGACAAGATATTCCTCTCGGCGGCGGCCGGGGTGGGCAATCCCGTGGTCTATGTCGGCTCCAAGACCGGGCGCGATGGGATCCATGGCGCGACGATGGCCTCCGCCGAGTTCGGCAAGGATTCCGAGGAAAAGCGGCCGACGGTCCAGGTCGGTGATCCGTTCACGGAAAAACTGCTGATTGAGGCATGCCTGGAACTGATGGCAACCGATGCGATTGTCGCGATCCAGGACATGGGCGCCGCGGGGCTGACGTCGTCCTCGGTCGAGATGGCGGGCAAGGGGGGCGTCGGGATCGAACTGGATCTGGACGCCGTGCCGCAGCGCGAGGCCGGGATGACGGCCTATGAGATGATGCTGTCGGAGAGCCAGGAGCGGATGTTGATCATCGTCCGGCCGGATCGGCAGGACATGGCACGGGCAATATTCGAAAAATGGGACCTCGATTTCGCGGTGATCGGCCATTTGACCGAGACGGGGCGGATCGTGGTCAGGCACAAGGGCGTGGTGGAAGCCGATATTCCGCTCGATCCCTTGGCGGAGCAGGCCCCGCTGTATCATCGGCCCTGGGTGGAGACGCCCAAGCGGGCCGCTTTGGGTGCCGTGGCTGATCCGGTCGGGCTTGGAGCGGCGCTGGAGACGTTGATCGCGTGCCCCGATCTGGCGTCGCGGTCCTGGGTTTGGGATCAGTACGACAGCACCGTGGGCGGGCAGACCGTGAAGCGGCCTGGCGCATCGGATGCGGCGATTGTGAAAATCGAGGGGCGCAGGCGGGCGCTGGCGCTGACCACGGATTGCACGCCGCGCTATGTGCTGGCGGACCCGGAGGCCGGTGGCGCGCAGGCGGTGGCGGAGGCTTGGCGCAATATCACGGCGACCGGCGCACGCCCGCTCGCGATCACCGACAACATGAATTTCGCCAATCCCGAGAAGCCCGAGATCATGGGGCAGTTCGCCGGGGCGGTGCGCGGTATTTCGGCGGCCTGTGTGGCGCTCGATTTCCCGGTCGTATCGGGCAATGTGTCGCTCTACAACGAGACCGAGGGCAGGCCGATATTGCCGACGCCGGCGATCGGCGGGCTCGGCGTGCTGGAGGATGCGGCGCAGGCGGTGGGGCTCGGGCTGACACCGGGGTTGGACCTGGTGCTGGTCGGGGCCACCGAGGGATGGCTTGGGCAATCCTTGTGGCTGCGCGAAATCGCCGGGCGCGAGGAGGGCCCCCCTCCCCCGGTTGATTTGGCGGCCGAGCGGTTCAATGGCGATTTCGTGCGCGGGCAAATCCTGAGCGGGCATGTCCGGGCGTGCCATGACGTGTCGGATGGCGGGTTGCTGGTGGCGGTGGCCGAAATGGTGATGGCCGGTGGCGCCGGGGCGCGTTTGTTGCCGGGGCCCGCGGAGGTGACGGCGCATGCGTTCTGGTTCGGCGAAGACCAGGCGCGCTATGTGCTGGCGGTGCCGGACGCAGCCGCCGTGCTGCAGGCCGCGGCGTTTGCCGGGGTTCCCGCGATGCGGCTGGGCGAATCGGTGGTGGGGGATTTGACACTTCCCGATGGTGCCGCCATGTCAGTGGCAGCGCTGCGGACAGCCAATGAACGCTTCTTTCGCGCATGGATGGACTGAACGGGCGGCGATCGCGCCCAAGCAGAGGATGAACGAACCATGGCCATGCAGGCCCCCGAAATCGAGGCGCTGATCAAGGCGGCCCTGCCGGATGCGACCGTCACCATCCAGGATCTGGCCGGTGATGGCGATCATTACGCGGCGGTGGTGGTGAGCGAGGCGTTCCGCGGCAAGTCTCGCGTGCAGCAGCATCAGATCGTCTACGCGGCCCTGCGTGGCCGCATGGGGGGCGAACTGCACGCCCTCGCCCTCCAAACTTCTTCCCCCTGAACAGGAGCCTCTCCGATGAGCAACCCGACCTTCGAGCGCATCCAGTCCGAAATCAGCGAAGCCCCCGTCATGCTGTACATGAAGGGCAATGCGATGTTTCCGCAGTGCGGCTTCTCGGCACGCGTGGTGCAGATCCTGACCCACATGGGCGTTCCATTCAAAACCGCCAATGTGCTTGAGGATGCCGAGCTGCGCGACGGGATCAAGGCGTTCTCGAACTGGCCCACGATTCCGCAGCTCTACGTCAAGGGCGAGTTCGTTGGCGGATGCGACATCATCACCGAGATGTTCCAGTCCGGCGAATTGTCGACGATGCTGACCGACAAGGGCGTGGCGCACGAAGCCAGCGCCTGAGATCCTGCCCGGCCCTTCGGAGCCGCGTGTCAGCGATTTTAGGTCCGCCACACGGCGGGGCCGCAGGCTTCGGCTAGAGCCTGATGATTTTCGGTGGACCCGTCAGAAATCATCAGGCGACGAGACAAAGAGTGAGAGCGGGATGCCTTCGCCCATCAGAAGGCGTCCCGCTCCAACGCCCACGACCCGAACCGCGTGCGCCGGATCGGCCGACACAGGCCGCCCGACACAGGCCGCCCGGCACAGGCCGCCCGACACAGTGAAGGCCTCGGGGCAACCCGGGGCCTTCTTGGTGTCCGGTCATCACCTGCGTGATTCCAACTTGGCCCATCATGCGTTAGAGAGGGGCACCGTCCCGGAAGTATTCCCCATGCCGCTCGATCTCACGCGCATCACGCTCGGCGTCCTGTTCATCGGGGCGACACTGCTGGCCTGTTTCTGGATTGTGGGGCCGTTCCTGCCGGCAATCGTGTGGGCCTCGACGCTGGTGATCGCGACGTTTCCGCTGATGGAGCGCGTGCAGCAGGCGTTGTGGCATATCAGAGCCTTGGCGGTCACGGTGATGACGGCGATGTTGCTGCTGGTGTTCGTGATCCCGTTCTGGCTCGCAATCGGCACCATCGTGGAACATGCGGCGCAGATCGTGGGGTTTGTGCGCGGGCTCGAGACGTTCCGGCTGCCGGCGGCGCCGGAGTGGGTCGTGATGTTGCCGATGGTGGGCGAAAAGCTGAACGAGATGTGGGAGAGCGCGGCCGATATGGGCCTGCGCGACCTCGGGCCTCAGTTGGTGCCCTATGCGGGCCGACTGACGAACTGGTTCGCCGCCGAGGTGGGGTCGCTCGGGCTGGTGTTCGTGCAATTCCTGCTGACGGTGGTTTTGGCCGCGATCATGTACACCCATGGCGAGGCGGCAGCCGGGCTGGCAATCCGGTTCGGGCGGCGGCTGGCGGGGGATCGCGGGGTCTCGGCCATCATGCTGGCGGGGCAGGCGATCCGCGGCGTGGCGCTGGCTGTGGTGGTGACGGCGGTGGCACAATGCGTGCTGGCGGGGGCGGCGCTGGGGATTGCCGGGGTGCCGCTGGCCTCGATCCTGACGGCGGTGATGTTCATGCTCTGCGTGGCGCAGATCGGACCCGCGCCGGTGCTGGTGCCGGCGACGATCTGGCTTTATGCGACGGGCAAAACGGGATGGGGCACGTTTCTGCTGGTGGCGACGGTGGTGGTGATCAGCCTGGACAATCTGCTCCGGCCGGTACTCATCAAAAAGGGTGCGGATCTGCCGATCCTGTTGATATTGGCCGGGGTTATCGGGGGTTTGCTGGCGTTTGGGCTGGTCGGGATCTTCCTCGGCCCGGCGGTGCTGGCGGTGTCCTATACGCTGCTGCAAGCCTGGATCGTGGACGAGGACGGCTGAACGCTCAGCTTTTCGTAGCGCGGATGATGCCGGCAAGGCCGGCCATGGTGGAAAAGACGAGGATTGCGGCGGCGCCCTCGGCCGGGTTGATGTGCCAGAAGCTGACAGCCAGGGTGCAGAGCGCGCCGTAGCCCATCTGGGCACAGCCGTAGAGGCCCGAGGCAGCGCCGATCATGCCGGGTTGAACACTGATCGCCGATGTCAGGGCAAGCGGGCTCACAACGCCGGAGCCGATGCAGAAGATCAGGATGGGGATCAGCACGGCGATGACGCTGAGATGATCCGTAACCTCCAGGGCAGCGAACAGAAGGGCGCCGAACGTGGCCACAAGGCTGGCGATGAGCATGATCCGCACCGGCGCGATGCGGCGGACCAGGCGGTTGGCAATCATGGCGCCGATGGAAAAGCCCATGATGGGGACAACGAAGTAGAAGCCGATTTCGGCGGGCGGGCGGTGCAGGCGGTCGGTGAAGATGAAGGGGGCGGCGGCAAGAAACGCATAGAAGCTGGTGGTGGAGCAGGCCCCGCCGATCATGAGGCGGCGGAAATCGGGCATCGCGAGGAGGCGGAGATAGCCGGCCATGACGCCGCGGGCGACACTGCGGTTGGTGTGGGTTTCGCGCAGATGGCGCAAGGTCGAGAACAGGGTGAGGCCGCCGAGCCCGGCAAGAAACAGGAAGATGAAGCGCCAGCCGAGATAGGTGGCGCCAAGGCCGCCCACGAGCGGGGCCATCGCGGGGCCGATCGACATGAAAAGATTCATCAGCGCCAGCGCGGCGGCGGCTTCGCGGGCCGAGGAGATGTCGCGCAGCACGGCGCGGCCCAGCACCAGGCCGGAGCAGCCGCCGATCGCCTGGATGATGCGCGCCGCGATCAAGGTCCCCACCCCCGGCGCGGCGGCGGCGGCGAGGCTGCCGATCGTGTAGAGCGCCATGCCGGCAAGGAGGGCCGGGCGCCGGCCCATGCGGTCCGACAGCGGCCCCCAGAAGAGTTGGCCGCCTGCGACGCCGATCAGATAGAGCGTCAATGTCAGTTGGATGGTGCCGCCGCTGACGCCGAGGTCGCGCGCGACGAGGGGCAAGGCGGGGACGAAGATGTGCATCGCAAGCGTGCCCGAGATACACAGCGCCATCAGCAGCCACAGCGGCGGCCGCGCCGCGCCGCCGCCGGGGGGCTCCGTGAGGAAGCCGCGCGGCTTCAGGCGAGAACGTCCTTGTTGATCACGTTTTCGCTGTTGGTCCGCCCATCGAGCAC
>CANFKS010000128.1 GCA_947447625.1 Rhodospirillales bacterium
CCTGCAGGCGATTTTTCGCCTCCGTTCCGATACTAAATGCCCTTGAAAGTTACCGTTCGTCACGCCCTTAATTGTTCATTTATGTTTATTTTATTCCTTTTTTACGCAATCGCCCCGCGACAGACCAATAACCCCAGCCTTTCCTCCATGCGGATCCCCAAGCCCAGCCCCCGCTTCCCACGTGCGTCCGCTTCCCGCGCGGGCCGCTTGCCGCGAACAACAGCCCGGCGCAAGGTTTCGCAACACTGATTGTGCGGGAGGACCCTGAACCATGGCCAAACCAGTCGGCGGCAAGACGGGTGCCAAATCGCGCGGCAAGACCACCGCTCTGGTCCACGCCAAATCCCTTATGGCCAAATCCCCCTTCATCGACGGCCACAACGACCTGCCTTGGGTGATCCGCGAAAAAACGGGCCCCAAGGGTGACGTCGCCGGCTTTGGCCTCGCCAAACAGCACAACGACGGCGACACCGACATTCCCCGCCTGCGCAAGGGCATGGTCGCTGGCCAGGTCTTTGCCGCGTTCGTCCCCTCCGAAATCCCCCACCCCGGCCGCGCCACCCTCGAACAACTCGACATCATCCGCCGCATCGGGGACACCCACCCCGACGTGTTCCACCCCGTGCTCCGCGTCGCCGACATGGCGCGCGCCCGTAAAGCCCGCAAGATCGGCATGATCATGTCCGTCGAAGGCGGCGTCGGCCTCGAAAACTCCCTGTCTCCGTTGCGTATTTGGCATGCGATGGGCGCCCGCCTGATGACGCTCTGCCATAACGGAACGCTCGATTGGTGCGACAGCGCCACCGACACGGCCCGCCATGACGGGCTCACCGATTTTGGCCGTGCCGTTGTCGCCGAACTGAACCGCCTCGGCATGATCATCGACTGCGCCCACGTCTCGCCAAAGGTGATGCATGACGTGCTCGATGCCTCGACTGCCCCCATCGTCTTCTCGCACTCCAACGCCCGCGCCCTGTGCCCCCACCCGCGCAATGTGCCGGATGACGTGATCGACCGTGTGCCTGCCAACGGCGGCATCATAATGGCCACCTTCATCTCAGCCTTCCTCAACCCCGCGATCGTCACCTGGCAGGAACCGCTGCGCGCCCTCGGCCTTGATGGTTACGGCCCCAAGTGGGACGCCGCTGTGAAGGCCCATGAAGCCGCCCACGGCCCCTGCCCCACCGCGGCACTCGCTGATGTCGCCACTCACATCGAATATATCGCCGGTCGCATAGGCCCGCAGCATCTCGGTATCGGCTCGGACTTCTATGGCGGCCCGATCATGCCCGACGGGCTGGAGGATGTCTCCCGCTTCCCCAACCTGATCGCCGAACTGGTCCGCCGCGGCTGGTCGGACCGGGCCCTGATCGGTCTGATGGGCGGCAATTTCCTGCGTGTCTTCAAATCCGTTGAAGGCGAAGGCCTGCGCCTGCGTGCAACGATCGCCCCCCTGATCGGCACCATCCAGGACTACGACGGCCCGGAGGCAGCCTTTTGAACGCCACAACCGCCAGCGCCAGTCCTGCGCCACCCCACGCGGCGGTCCCGCATCGCGGCATCCTGACGGTCTGCGCCATGACCGCCACCTTGATGCAGATCCTCGACAGCACCATCGCCAACGTGGCGCTGCCCTACATGCAGGGCAGCCTCAACACCACGATGGACCAGGTCACCTGGGTGCTGACCTCCTACGTTATCGCGTCCGCCATCATGACCGCCCCGGTCGGCTGGATGGCGACCCGCTACGGTCGCAAAAACCTCTTCATCGGTTCCCTCATCGGCTTCACCCTCACCTCCATGCTCTGCGGCATGGCCCAGTCGCTCGAACAGATGGTGGTCTTCCGCATCCTCCAGGGCGTCTGCGGCGCCGCCCTCTCGCCGCTCTCGCAGGCCGTGATGCTGGATATCTACCCCTTCGAGAAACGCGCCCAGGCGATGGCGATCTTCGGCATGGGCATCATGGTCGGCCCCATCATGGGCCCCACTCTGGGTGGCTACCTGACCGATATGTTCGATTGGCGCTACGTGTTCTACGTCAACCTGCCGTTCGGCATCCTCGCCACAATCGGCCTGATGGTGTTCATGCCGCGCACGCCCCCGCATGACGAGTTGCGCTTCGACTGGACCGGCTTCGCCGTGCTCGCGATTGGCGTTGGTGCCCTGCAAATGGCGCTTGATCGCGGACAGACCGAGGACTGGTTCAATTCCCGGGAAATCATCGTCGAATTCGTCCTCGCCGGCCTCGGCCTTTACCTCTTCGTTGTCCACATGTTCACCGCCAAGACCCCCTTCGTCCCGCTCGGCCTGTTCAGGGACCGCAACTTCTCCGCAGCGATGATGATGATGTTCTGCACCGGCACCATCATGATGGCGAGTTCCGCCCTGCTCGCCCCCTTCCTGCAGAACCTGGCCGGCTACCCCGTATCTACAGCCGGCGCCGCCATGGCCCCTCGCGGTCTCGGGACCATGGCCGCCATGCTCATCGCCAGTCGCCTCGGTGGCAAATGGGTCGACCAGCGCAAACTGATGGCCTTCGGCCTGATATCGCTCGGCTTCACCTTGCACTCGATGTCGACCTGGACCCCGGACATGTCGCAAAGCCAAATGATCGGCACCATGGTGGTGCAGGGCTTCTGTATGGGCTTCATCTTCAACCCGATGACAGTGGTCGCCTTCGCCACCCTGCCCACCCGTTACCGCGCCGATGCGGCGGCGATGCAGAACCTCTCGCGCAACATCGGCGCGGCGATCGGTATTTCCGTCACATCGTTTATGCTGTCACGGACCAGCCAGACATCCCATTCCGAAATGGCTGCGAACATCACGCCCTTCAACCGCGTCTTTCAGCACAACGACGCACTCGGCCATTTCCTCGATCCCGGCACCACAGCCGGTGCGACAATCCTGGAATCAATGATCCAGCGTCAGTCTCAGATCATCGCTTTTACAAATGATTTCAAGATGATGAGTTGGGTTGTGGTGCCTCCTTTGCTCCTTCTCCTGCTCATGCGCCGGCCCGGCAGCGTGCCGCCGCCGCGATAGAGCAGGATCTGCGCTGAGAGACGCGCGGATCGTGCTCCATGTCTTTGTTTGATCCCCTGCTGCAGACTTTCGGCGGTTCCGCAAAAAATCATCGGGCTCGATCCGGCAGGTCACTCCGTGCGGTCGGATCCTATTCTAGATCAGACCGACCGAAGCGAGGATCGCCTCGACCCGCGCGGTCTCCTCGGCATTCAAAGCCCGCTGCGGCCGCGCCATCAAATTGGTCTGGATGATCCCGAGCCGCCGCATTGCGGTCTTGAAACCGCCAACACCGGAAGCCCCCGCCGAGGTGCGCGGCGTGCCTTGCCAAACGATTTCGAACAACCGACACAACCGCGCCTGCTCGGCCTTGGCTGCGGCATGATCGCCCCGCTGCGCCGCATCCCACAGGCGGACATATCCGGCCGGATCGACATTGCCGAGACCCGGCACCACACCGTGGGCTCCCATCGCCAGCACCGAGTCGACCACGATTTCGGAGCCCGTCATCAGAAAGATATCCGGGCGATCGGCGAGATCGGCCATCACGTAGCGGAGGTTGCCGTCATCGCCGCTGCTGTCTTTCAGACCCGCGATCACCCCGTCCCGCGCAAGGCGGACGACCATCGCGCGTTCAAGTTTGCTGTGGACACACACCGGAATGTCATAGGCCACCACCGGCAGATCGACGGCATCGGCGACATAGCGGAAATGATCTTCGGTCTCCGGCCCGGATGTGCGGGTATAGAACGGCGCCGTCACCACCAGCGCATCGGCTCCGGCCGCCTTGGCCGCCTTGGCATGGCCGATGACCCGCTCCGTCGCGGGGTCGATCACTCCGGCCAGCACCGGCACTCGGCCGGCGGAGACCGTCACTGAATGCTCGATGATCTTCTGCCTTGTAGCCTCGTCATGGAAGACGACTTCGCTGGTCGAACCCAGGACGAACAAGCCATGCACGCCGCCCTTGATGAGATGTTCCAGCACCTTGGTGTAGCTGGCCCAATCCACCGAATAATCGGCAGCCAGTGGAACGACGACGGGCGGGATGACGCCGTGGAATTTGGTCATGGCAGGTCCTCGTGAGGTCCCGGTCGTTCAGACGAACCGGATATGGGCCGGGGGCATCCCGGCAAAAGCAGCGGTGACGGTGCAGGGCGCATCGAGCCAGAGCGGCGGCGTGACACTGCCGAGCATGACGATCTGGCCAGCCTTGAGCCCTCCAAAAGCGGCGACCTCGGCGGAGGCAGCGAGCCAGGCGAGCGCGTTCATCGGATGGCCCAGCAGGTCCCGGCCATGGCCGGCGGCTTTTTCCTCGTCGTTGACGAGAAAGCGGCCGGGAATGGCGGCGAGATCGAGGGCCCTCCAATCAGCCGGGGGTTCGGCGAGTACACAGGCGGCGTGATAGACCTGATCGGCAATCAGGGTCGGGGTGCCGACAGCCTTGAGGTCGCCGAGCGGAGGCGGGCCGTAGCGGTTCTCGACGATCTCGATGGCGGCACAGACCTGCCCCACGGCGGCTGCGGCCCGAGCGGCGTCGCAGGGGCCGGGCGGAATGTCGAGGGCGAGCCGCACGGCAATTTCGCATTCGACGCCAGGGTTCCGATAGTTGGCCCAGGCAAGGGTGGCTGGGCCGGCATGGACGTTGGCATGGGCGATGAAGCCGGCGGCCGGGCCGGGCAGGTTCAGGTAGTCCTGCATGCGCCTGGCGGTGGCGCCGATTTTGAACCCGGCTGGCGGCACCGCGCCCCAACGGTGGGCAAGGGCGAGTTGGGTTGCGATGCCTTCGGCAATGGTGGTGGGCGCGACGCCAGGGGGGAGAGGGCCGGCCGGGGAGCGGGCCGCCCTGGCGGTGTGGAGGTGTTCGGCGGCAGTCGCGGAGGAGAACATCTAGGCCTTGCGTGTGATTTCGTAGAGGGCGATGGCGGCGGCAGCGGAGACGTTGAGGCTCTCCATGGCGAGGGACTGGCCGATACCGACGATGGTGTCACAGGTTTCCCGGGTCAGGCGTCGCATGCCTTCGCCCTCGGCTCCGAGCACCAGGGCGACGCGGCGATCCGACAGGGCGGGGCCGGAGAGCGGGGGCGCGTCGGCGTCAAGGCCAATGCACCACAGACCGGCCGCCTTGAGGGCCACGAGGGTGCGGGAGATGTTGACGGCCTTGAAGAGCGGGATTTTTTCAAGTGCACCGGAGGCCGCCTTGGCCAGCGCGCCGGTTTCGTCGGGGGCATTGCGTTCCTGGGTGATGATGGCAGCAACACCGAAGGCGGCGGCGGATCTCATGATGGCGCCGACGTTGCGCGGGTCGGTCACCTGGTCGAGCACCAGCACAGGGCCGGGGCGTTCAAGGGCCTGGGCGAGCGAAGGCGGGGTCAGCGGGTCGGTCAGCAAAGCGGCACCCTGGTGGACGGCGTCACGGCCGAGGGTCTGATCGAGGCGAGCACGGTCGGTGCGTTCGGCCTGGGTGGGCCAGGGATGCGGGAGGCGGGAGAGGATGGTGGATTCGGCATCCTCGGTCAGCAACAGGCGCCGCAGGCGGCGGTTGGGGTTGCCGAGGGCCGCGGTGACGGCGTGGATGCCGTAAAGCCACACGGTGCCTTTTGGCGCTTCGGTATGCCGACGGTCCTGATGCGGTTGCGGGCGAGTGCCACGCGGGGGGCGGGCCTCCTGCTGGCGCGGTTCAGGCTGGCGAGGTTCGGGCGGTCGGCTCAGGGAGAGGCGTTCGGGGCGGGGCTCGCCCTGCGCGGGGCGGGGAGAAACGCGAGGGGATTCGTCACGGCGCGGGCCGCCGGGGCCACGTGGGCCTTGACCTTGGCGGTCAGGGGGGCCTTTGCGATCCGGGGAGTTGCCGCGATCGGGCGAGCGCGGGCCGCGCGACTCCGGGGGGGCGCCGCGACCACGGGGGCCACCTTCATTGCGATTGCCGGAATTCTTGTCGTGCGGAGGTTTCATCCTGACATCCTATACGCCGGAATTGGCCGGTATCAAAGGACGGAGGGGGGAGGGCCGGCGGATAAGGTTGGGGATGCCCTGCGCGCTCGGGTTATGGGGGATGAGGGTTGCGACGCGAACGCGGTGACGCAGGCGCGATGGCTCGGGTAAATGCCAGGATTTTTATGGTTAGTTATTTTTAACTTCAGACCGGCGCAAAAAATTTCTCCGCGTCGGGGTGTATTCCGGTCAGACATGCGCGAGGTTCGTTGACAAGGACCCCCGAAAGGAAATAGTCCGTGCCTTCCGGCGGACGGTCTAGACCGTGCCGAGCGGCGGAGGGGTGCCCGAGTGGCTAAAGGGGACGGACTGTAAATCCGTTGGCGTGCGCCTACGTTGGTTCGAATCCAACCCCCTCCACCATCGACCACAGCACCGAATTTCAAAAACCCGCGAAATCTGTCCTTGTGCGCCAGCAGTCGCAGGATCAGGAGCATCAGGTCTCCCGATATCGTGGAGCCGTCCGGGTAGAATGACAGCCGTGGTCATGAAAAAAACCGGGTATCGAGCCGCGATGCAGCGGCCAGGGCGGGACACGCGTTTTAGAGCGGGATGCCTTCTGATAGGCGAATGCATCCCGTTCTAACTCTTTGTTTAGTAGCCTGATTGAGACTTTTAGCGATTCCGCCAGAAATCATCAGGCTCTATGCACGCGATCACCGCTCCCATGGTTATCGCCACCCTCCGCCCGCAGCGGAACTATCGCGCCGCCAGCGTGGCAACCTTGCTCACCGCCGCACACTTGAAGGGCCGCCGCTTCGTCCTGCGGCCCTTTCTCGTTTTGGATCTATCGGTTCAGCCGGGCGTGGGCGGCGCTGGAGAGACTGGCGAGGCGGCCCGCGGCGATGGTGGCGACCAGCCGCGGGGTGGGCCCCGAGGGGTCGATCAGCACGAGGTCGGCGCGTTTGCCGGGCGCGATGGCGCCGCGATCGGTGAGGCCGGTGGCGGCGGCCGGGTTGGTGGAGATCAGTGCCCAGGCGGCGGGCAGGTCGAGCACGCCGCGGCCAGAAAGGATATAGGCTGCCCGCATCATGCATGGGTAGAAATAGTCGGACGAGAGAATGGTGCAGAGGCCGGCCTCGGCGAGCCGCGCTGCGGAGGCCCAGCCAAGATGGGATTTGCCGCGGACCACATTGGGGCTCCCCATGACCACGGCGTCGCCGGCAGCGCGGGCCGCGACAGCGACCGCTTCGGCGACGGGGAATTCGCAGATGCGGGCGCCAAGCGCGCGGTAGGCGATGCGCGTTTCGGCTGTGTCGTCGTCATGGCTTGCCATGGGCAGGCCGGCGGCGCGGGCAGCGGCCGCGATGCGGGCCCGTGCTTCGGGGACTTCGGTGACGCGCGCGCCGACGGCGGCTGCAATGGCACGGAAGTCGTCGAGCGGGAGGGCGGCGCGTTCGCTGTATTTGCTGGCTTTCAGCGGGTCAGGCATGCGGCGAAGAATGGCGGGGGTATGGTCGTTGAAAGCGAGGAGATGGACGCGCCCGGCAGCGATATCGGCCAGGGCCGGTTCGAGGGCTTCGAGGTTGTATTCCTCCCAGCGCAGGTGAATGCGCATGTCGGCCGTCCAGGTGCCGGCGTCGAGCGCCGCGAGCAGGGCGCGCCAGGTTTCAAGGCTGCGCAGGCCGGGTTCCCAGGAGAGGGTAACGCCGTGAAAGGCGGTGGTGATGCCGTTGGACAGGAGTTGGCGTTCGGTGTCCTGCAGGGCGAGGTCCATCGGGAATTCGATGCCGGGGCGCGGCTGGATCTGGCGTTCGAAGGCGTCGCCATGGATGTCGATGATGCCGGGGAGGATGTGCAGGCCAGTGGCGTCGAAGGTAAGGGCGCTGGAGTCGCGATGTTCGGTGATGAGGCCGCACGCGGTGTGGAGGTCGGCGCCATGGAGGCGGTCGCCCGCCAGGATCTGGCCGCCGGTGAGGGTCAAGGGGCGCATGAGGGTCCTTATGTCTCGAAGACAATCTGTACTCGGGGGGTGGGGTAGCGGGCGATGCCGAATTCCACCACGGCGCCGTTCTGGTCGACGTTGATGCTTTCGGTGAGAAGGATGGGGCGGTTGCGGGGCATTTGCAAAAGCTCGGCCTCGTGCGGCAGGGGCAGGCGGGCTGTCACGCGGGTGATCTGGCGGCGGTAGTCGGACACGCCGGCTTCGGCGAGGGCTTCGGAAATGGTGGGGGCGACTTCGAGGCGGGCGAGGAGGGCGGGGAAGCGGGCGGCGGGAAAGCTGTGGGTGCCGATTGTGATCGGACGGCTGTCGGCCATGCCGAGGCGTTCGAGGCGGATGACGCGGCTGCCGGCGGGGAGGGCGAGGGCTGCGCAGGTGGCGGGGTCGGCGATCGTTTCGCGCAAGGAGAGCATGCGGCCGGAGGGTTCGCGGTTGTGGCGGCGGATGGTTTCGGAGAAGCGGGTGCGGGCGGAGACGGCGTAGTCCAGCACGTCTTCGGCGACGAAACTGCCGCGGCCCTGTTCGATACGGATGAGGCTATGCCGGGAGAGTTCTTCAAGCGCGCGGCGGATGGTGTGGCGGTTCACGGCGAAGCGGGCGGCAAGTTGGGCTTCAGTGGGGAGTTGGCTGCCGGGGGGGCGGGTATTGTCGGCGATTTCAGCTTCAAGTGTGGCGAAAATCTGGCGCCAGAGGGTGATGCCCGCAGGGGATGGGTCAGGTGTCATCGGAGTTTCATCCACTTTGCGGGCGCTGATGTGCGAACTGGGTTGACGTTACGTCGGGCGGGCCGTAGTTGTCTAGACATCTATACAAGATTGGGAACCCCAATGACGACGTCCCTTGATCCTGAAATCGCAGCCCGGCAGCGCTGGATGGCCGTGCTGGCGCGAGCAAGTGCGGCTCAGATTTCGGCATGTCTGGAGGGCGCATTGGCATTGCCGGAAGCGGTGGTGCTGCGCGGGCCGGAGGAGGGACTGGTGATGGTACGGGGGCAGATCGGCGGCACGGGCGGGGCGTTCAATTTGGGGGAGATGTCGGTAACGCGGTGTACGGTGCGGGCAGGTGGGTTTGTCGGGCATGCGACCGTGATGGGACGCGATGGGGCACGGGCGTTGCTGGCGGCGCGGGTGGATGCGGGGTTGCAGGATGGGGCGCTGCATGAGGCGTTGCAGACGGGCGTGATTGCGCCCCTGGCAGCGGGGCAGGCGGCGGCGCGTGCCGAGGATGCGGCCCGTGCGGCGGCGACCAAGGTCGAGTTTTTCACTCTTCAGACGATGCGGACGTGAGCCGATGAGTATTGATCTTCCCGGGTTCGCCGATCCGGTTCTGGGGGCACAGGCCTGTTTTCGGGCGGTGCTGACGGCAATGTCGCGGCCTGGCATGATCCAGGTGGCGGGGGTGGGCGTTACCCCCCCTGCCCCATTGGCGCCGGCGATGGCGGCGGTGTTGCTGACGCTGGTGGATGCGGAGACGCCGCTCATGGTCGCGCCCGGCTTGGCGGCGGCGGGGGAGTGGATCGATTTCCATTGCGGGGCGCCGCGGCGTGCTTCGCCGATGTTTGTGGTGACAGATCGCTTGCCGGATCTGGCGGGGCTCGATGCAGGAAGCGATGAGGGACCGGAGGATTCGGTCACCGTGATCTTGCAGGTGGCTTCGCTTGGGGAGGGCACGCGGTTCATGTTGGCGGGGCCGGGGTTGGCGGCGCCGCTAGGGCTGGCGGTTGACGGTTTGCCGAAGGATTTCGTGGCGCACTGGATGGCGAACCATGGGCTGTATCCGCGGGGTATTGATCTGATCCTGTGTGCAGGAGAGCGGATTGTGGCGCTGCCGCGCAGTGTTGCCGTGAGCGAGGGCTGAGCGATGGCGTATGTGGCAGTCAAAGGCGGCGAACGGGCGATCGATGCGGCGCATGCCTGGATGGCGGCGGAGCGGCGGGGCGACCCGGCGGTTGCCGAGGTGGGGACGGCGCAGATCCGCGAGCAGTTGGGACGGGCGGTGGATCGGGTGATGGCGGAGGGGTCGTTGTATGATCCCGATCTCGCGGCACTGGCGATCAAGCAGGCGCAGGGGGATCTGATCGAGGCGGCGTTCCTGCTGCGAGCGTATCGGACGACCCTGCCTCGGTTCGCGCATTCGGTGCCGGTGGATACGGCGGCAATGGCCATTCGGCGCCGTATTTCTGCGGTGTTCAAGGATCTACCGGGCGGGCAGGTGTTGGGGCCGACCTATGATTATACCCACCGGTTGCTGGATTTCGGGCTCGAGGGAGGAGGCGTGCCGCCAGCGCCGGCCGAGGGCGTGGCGGACGGGGTGGCGATGGCGCGGGTCAATGACGTGCTGCGCCATGAGGGGTTGATCGAGGGAGATGCCGACGGGGCGGAGACGCCGGGCGATCGCGAAGGCGCGACGCCGGGCGATC
>CANFKS010000129.1 GCA_947447625.1 Rhodospirillales bacterium
GCAACTTCTCTTCGATGCGCCAACGACGACGCCGCTCAATGCCACTGACAAGTTCCAATCCCAGACGTCCTTAGCAACTCTCTTAAAGACGCCAAAGAATCAGAGAGCTACTCGAACCGGGCAAGGCGGCCATCGGCGGAGGGATACGCACTGGCGTTAGTGTTGGCGTTAGTAATGGGGCCCGACGCGCCATACAGAGGTGCTGGCACCGCCGTATAGCTGACGGTAAAGCTGCTCGTGCCGCCGTGCGACACGAGAGCACTCGGCAGATCCGTCTCGAGCAACCATTGACCCGCCGATTTGCTGACTTGCAGGGCGGTGCTGTCCACTTGGAGGTTGCCCAGCGGAACCGTCAGGACAACAGCGCTTGCGCTTGGACCGTCCGGCTCAGGCCGTCTTGCCCGCCGTGACCCGGATATCGCGCACCGCAAAGATCGCCAGGGTCGCAACGAGGCAGATTGCGCCGATGACAAAAAACGCCGGCAGATAGCTGGCATAGGCATCGCGCGCGAGGCCGCTCGTATAGGCGGATACGGCACCGCCGAACTGGTGCGCCGCAAAGACCCAGCCGACCACGATCGGCGCCCTGGCCGCGCCGAAGTGCTGGGCCGCCAGTTTGACCGTGGGCGGCACGGTGGCGACGAAATCCAGGCCGAAAAAGATCGCGAACAGCGACAGCGAGACAACATCGAACGTGCTGAACGGCAGCCACATCAGCGACACGCCGCGCAGCCCGTAATACCACGCCAGCAACACCCGGTTGTCGAACCGGTCGGACAGCCAGCCAGAGCAGATGGTGCCGAGAAAATTGAACACCCCCATCATCGCCAAATAGGACGCGGCGATCACCGCAGTCACCCCGTTGTCGCCGCAAAACGGAATGAAATGGGTGTTGACGATGCCGGAGGTGGACAGGCCGCAAATAAAGAACGTGCCGGCCAGCACCCAGAACACCCGCGTCCGCGCCGCCTCGCGCAGCACATCGAAACTCAACGCCACAGCGCTGCCGGCAGAGGCCGACAGCGGCTTGTGGATCTCGGTTTCGCCATAGGGCGCAAGACCGATATCGGCCGGCCAGTCCCGCGCGAACAGCACGTTCAGCACCGCACACACCGCAGCCCCGATGATCGCCGGCCAAACCGCCATGCGCCATCCATAATGCGCCGCCAGCCAGGCGGCGGTGGGCATGAACGACAATTGCCCGGCCGCGAACGACGCGGTCAGGATGCCCATCGCGAGGCCGCGGCTGCGCACGAACCAGCGATTGGCGATCGTCGCGTTCAAGGCCATCGTGCCCAGGCCGGCCGCAATGCCGAGAATCAGCCCCAGGCTGATCAGGATATGCCAGCGTTCACTGGCCGAGGCGGTGATGAGCAGCGCCACCATCACCATCGTCGCCGCCAGCACAACCATGCGCCGCTGCCCGTATTTCAGGATCATCGCCCCGGCAAATGGCGCCGTGGCCGCAAACATCAGGAACAACAGCCCCATCGCCCCCGAAATATCCGCTTTCGACCAGCCGAATTCCTGCGTCATCGGCACCAGCAGAACCCCGGTCAGGCTGACCGCGGCTGAGGCGCAAATGGTGGTCAGAAACGTCAAGCCAACCATCAGCCATCCGTAATGGATGCCCCGGCGGGTGAGCCAGGGTGCGAACGATGCGGCAAACATGGATTGTTCCGATGCGACAAATGGATCCAACGAAGGCCAGGCCGCGCGCCGGCCCGGCGGAAGTTCGACGGGCCGGCCGTGCGGTCCCTCTTGCTTGGGGTCGGTGAGGACAGACCATCTCGCCGATGACCGGCATCATCGCGGGTTCCCCAATGAACGACCATTCGGCCTTCACTCGCCACGATAGGCACACAACCCCCCGTTCGGCAAACGCAAACCCGGATAAACCACGGAGCCGCCCATGCAGTGCACCACGACCGTCCGCATCGAGCGCCCGGTCCGACGCCCGGTCGGGCCTACGTGACGACCGGGCAAGCCTCCGCGGCCAGTGTCGCCATCACCCGAGTGTCTCCACCACCATCGACGGCCAGCCCATTTGACTCCACCCCGCGCAGGTGCGCTCACTGCCGCAACGAGACATAACGTCCCCGGCGCCTTGCACGTGCCAGAGTTCACCCGAGACCATCCCGCCACCGCCCACCCATCGCGCGGCGGCCTAAGGAGAGCCCATGCCGACATCGCCTTTCATGTCCCTCAACGGGCGCGTCGTGCCTTACGCGGAGTGCACCATCCACGCATTCTCCGGCGTGGTGAAATACGGCGCTGGCGTTTTCGAGGGGCTGCGGGCCTATTGGAACGCCGAGCGGGAAGAGCTGTTCGTCTTCCGCCTCAAGGAGCATCTCGACCGCCTGCGCTACGGCATGAAAGTGCTGCGCTTCGATACCGTGTTCGAGGCCGATTTCATGGCGAAAAGCCTGCTCGACATGATCCGCGCCAACGCTCTGCGCGAAAACGCGCATCTGCGCATGATCGCCTTCCTCGATGGCGATGACGAACTGGCAGCCACCGGCCCGGTGGGTCTGGTCTGCGGCGCGATACCCCGCCCGCCCTCCAAGGCGGTGCTGGATGGCGTGCATGTCGCGGTCTCCACCTATGGGCGGCTGTCCGACAACGTGCTGCCGCCGCGGGTCAAATCCACCGCCAACTACGTCAACAACCGCGCCGCCGAGATGGAAGCCAAGCGCAACGGCTACAACGGCGTGCTGATGCTCACCGGCCAGGGCAAGGTGAGCGAAGGCTCCGGCGCCTGCTTCTTCATGGTCCGCAACGGCGCCCTGCACACGCCCGACGTCGCCAGCGACATCCTGGAGAGCATCACACGCGACACCGTGATCCAACTGGCGCGCGAGATGGGCATGACGGTGATCGAGCGCACCATCGACCGCCACGAGGTCTACGCGGCCGACGAGGCGTTCTGGTGCGGCTCCGGCTTCGAGATCCAGCCGATCCTCACGCTCGACCGTCTGGCGATCGGCACAGGCACCCCGGGTTCGATGACGCGGGATGTGCAGCGGGCCTATTTCGCCGCCGTCGAGGGCCGCAGCAACACCCATCCGGACTGGCTGACGCCGGTCTGGGCTCCCACCTGAGACACATCGTCTGAGACACATGGCCCTTACACACGCCGCCTGCGCGGGCCGTTGACCGCAGGATCGAGCCCGCATACCGTCTCCATCGCGTCACGTCGGTTCGGTCATGACACCAAAAACGCGGACATCGCCGCCGTCGTCGTGACGGGCGGGCGGACAAGTCCCCAAGCTCAATGCAGCACGAAGGAGAGGCAGATGACAGGCACTTTGCAGCGTCGTGGATTCCTGGCCGGCGCCGGCGCGGCCCTGGCCGCCCCGGCCGTGGCACAGCCCGCGCGGAACCGGGTGTTGCGCGTGGTACCCCAAACCAACCTGACCGCGCTCGATCCGGTCTGGACCACCGCCTCAGTCACCACCGGGCACGGCTATGCGGTGTTCGACGTGCTGTACAGCCTGGACAGCCAGTTGCGCCCGCGGCCGCAGATGGCCGAGGGCCACGATGTATCCGCCGATGGGCGTGTGTGGCAGATCCGGCTGCGGCCGGGGCTGAAGTTCCATGACGGCGAGCCGGTGCGCGCGCAGGATTGCGTCGCCAGCCTGGTGCGCTGGAGCAAGCGCGACAGTTTCGGCCAGACCCTCGCCCGCGTCGTCGATGCCTGGGAGGCGCCGGACGACCGGACCATCCGCATCCGCCTCAGCCGCCCCTTCGCGCCGCTGCTCGATGCCATCGCCAAGCCGGCCTCGATGGTGGCGTTCATCATGCCGGAGCGCCTGGCCAAGACCGATCCCAACACCCAGGTGAGCGAGATGGTGGGCTCCGGGCCCTACCGGTTCCTCAAGGACGAGTTCGTTGCCGGCAGCCGCGTCGCCTATGCGCGCAACGAGGCCTATGTGCCGCGCGACGAGAAGGCCGATTTCATGGCCGGCGGCAAACGCGTCCATTTCGACCGTATGGAATGGCAGATCATCCCCGATCCCTCGACGGCGGCCGCCGCGCTGCGCAACGGCGAGGTCGATTGGTGGGAGTTCACGCTGCCTGACCTCAACCCCGCGCTGGTGAAAGCCAACGGCGTCACCGTCTCGCAGGTGGACGACCTCGGCTTCATCTCCATCCTGCGCTTCAACGCCCTCACCCCGCCGTTCAACAACGTGAAGCTGCGCCGCGCGCTGCTCGCGGCGTTCGATCAGGCGGACTACATGCGCGCCGTCAACGGCGACAACGTGAAGTGGCAGCGCTGCGCCTCGGTGTTCCCCTGCGGCATCCCGTTCTCCTCGCAGATCGGGGCCGATCTGCTGAATTCGCCGCGCGATCTCGCCAAGGCGCGCGCGGCGATCGCGGCCTCCGGCTACAACGGCGAGCGCGTCGTCATCATGAGCCCGGTCGACTTCCCCTCGATCGCCCCGCTCGGCGATGTCACCGCCGACCTGCTCAAAAAACTCGGCATGAACGTCGATCTGCAAACGATGGATTGGGGCACGGTGGGCCAGCGCCGCATCTCCAAGGCGCCGGTGGAGCAGGGCGGCTGGAGCATCTTCCACACCTGGACGACCAGCGTGTCGATCACCAACCCGGCGCTGAACTACTATCTGCGCGGTCAGGGCCAGGCCGGCTGGTTCGGCTGGTATGAAAACGCCGAGGTGGAGAAACTCACCGATGCCTGGGCCGTCGCGACCCAGGATGCCGAGAAACAGGCGGTGTTCGATGCCATCCAGCGCGAATCCTGGACCAATGTTCCGTTCGTGCCGCTCGGCCAGTATTTCCCCACCACGGCCCATCGGAGCAACATCGTAGACCGCATTCCCGCAACCAATGCGCTCGCCTGGAACATCCGTCGCGTCTGAACACAGGAGACCCGCCATGCCGAACGATGCCCCGCTCGCCGATCTTCGCAGCCATGTCACGCCCGAGGAGTGGCAGGCCCGCGTGGACCTCGCCGCCTGCTACCGGCTGCTGGCCCGCTACGGCATGGCCGATCTCACCGGCACCCACACCTCGCTCTCGGTGCCGGGCAGCGACAACCAGCACTTCCTGATCAACCCGCATGGCGTGCTGTTCGAACGGATCACCGCGTCGAGCCTCGTCAAAATCGACTGGCAGGGCAACCCGGTCGTCCCGACGCAGTATGGCGTCAATCCCGCCGGCTTCATCATCCATTCCGCGATCCATATGGCGCGCGAGGATGCGAAATGTGTGATGCATACGCATACTGTCGCCGGGATGGCGGTCTCGATGCAGGCGCAGGGGCTGTTGCCCGCGAGCCAGCACGCCTGTTTCTTCACGGGCAACATCGGGTATCACGATATCGACGCGATGGCCGAAGGTCTCGACGGGCGGGCGGTGCTGGCGCACGACATGGGCCAGAACAAGGCGCTGATGATGCGCAATCACGGCCTGCTGACCTGCGGGCGCACCGTGGGCGAGGCGTTCTGGTTGATGCATACGCTGGAGCGCGCCTGCGCGGCCCAGATCGCGGCGCTGTCCGGCGGCGCAGCGCTCTATCCGGTCACCGAGAAGACATCGCGCTGGTTTGGCGGCTTGCTGAGCCGCGAGGATTTCTCCCTCGACCGCGGCAATCTCTCCTGGCCGGGCCTGCTGGAGGTGCTGGACTCGGTCGATCCGTCCTATCGGACCTGAACGCAACCGGGCGGGCGTTACAGCCCGTTCGCGGCGCCTGGCCCGCCCCCTTCGGTCGCGGGCCAGGCCGTTCCCCAGGTGTTGTCGAACACCACCTCCGCAAGCGGCGCGCGGCGCACCGGCCCGAATTTCCCGCGCGGCATGCCCAGCGGAATGATGGCGTAGGAGTGGTAGCCCTGCGGGATCCCCATCGCCGCCTCCGCCTCGGCTTCGTGGATCAGATAGAGCGTCGTCAGCGTCGCGCCCAGACCGAGCGCCCGCGCCGCCAGCAGCATGTTTTGAACCGCCGGAAAAATCGAGGCCCCGGATCCGCGCGGCCCGCCTTGGCACGGCACGATCCAGACCGGGGCCTCGTGGATATGGTCGGCCAGGTGCTCCGCAGCCGCCAGCATGCGCTCGAAGCTCTCCGGTGTTCCGGTGGGGGCGGATCCGCCCGCACGATACCGCGGGCCGACCACCTCGTGCCAGCCGCGCCGGTAATACGCCGCCGCAGCGGCCTTGATCGCGGGGTCTCTGATCACCAGAAACCGCCATGGCTGCTGATTGCCGCCGCTGGCCGCGCAGGTGCCGGCTTCCAGCACCGTGTCCAGCAGCGCCTTCGAGACAGGCTCCGGCTTCAACCGGCGCATCGAGCGTGTTGTGCGTATGATCTCGAACAGATCGAACACGTCAGCCATCTTCACGCCCCTTTCCAGGATCGGACACGCCGGCATTCGGCACATAACCGCCCGCGCCGCGCAAGGGCGCCCCGCCGCGCCGGCCGGGCGCGGCCTTTCGCTCCCGGCAGCGTCGGGCTATCCAGTTCGGATGGAAACACTCCACCACGCGAGGGCCCACGAGAATATGCGTGGCGCCATGGCCATGCTCGGGGCCATCGGCCTGTTCATCGTCAACGATGCCATGATCAAGCTGGCCAGCGAAGGGCTGCCGGCCGCGCAGACCATCGGCGTGCGCGGCGTGTTCGCGACGAGCTGGATCATCCTCGCCGTCTTGGCCAGCGGCCTGCATCGCCAGGTCCGTCACGCGCTGGAACCCCGGACCGTCGGACGCGCCTTGCTCGATGTCGCAAGCACGTTCACCTACCTGATCGCCCTGTTCAACATGCCGATGGCCCTGGCTGTGGCGATCGGCCAGACCGCGCCCCTGGTGATGCTCCTGCTCTGCGTGCTGTTCCTGCGCGAGCAGGTGCCGTGGAAGCGCTGGGCCGCCATGCTGGTCGGTTTTGCGGCGGTTCTGCTGGTGGCGCGTCCCGGTTCGGAGGGCTTCACCTGGTGGGCCGCCCTCAGTCTGCTGGCCACGCTGTGCAGCGCGCTGCGCGACATCTACACGCGCGTTGTGCCCCAGCATGTGCCATCGCTGATCATCACCCTGGCGAGCGCAATGGCGGTCACGCTGGTTGCAACCGCGCTCACGGCGCTGGCGGGCTGGCAGCCCATGACGATGGAGCAATGGGGCCTGCTGTTTGCCGCCTCGCTGTTCCTGGCCGGCGCCTATCATCTGATGATCGTGGCGATGCGCCTGGGCGAAGTGTCCTTTGTGGGCGGGTTCCGCTACGCCTCGCTGCCCGCCGGCGCCATGATCGCCTGGCTGGTCTGGGGCCAATTGCCGGACGGGCCGGCCGTCATCGGCATGCTCGTCATCGTCGCAGCGGGCCTGTATCTCTTCCGCACGGGCCGGCCGGCCCGTGCCGGCGTGACGTCCACAGGGTAGCCGCAGCGCAGCGATAGGGGGGGGCATGGCGAGCGAACTCGTCATCACCGAGAAGACCAGCCAGGCCAGAGACGTCCGCGCCGCGGTGGGCACCCGCTACGGCGCGATCCTGCCCGCCGAGGGACATCTGATAACCCTGCGGGAACCTGAGGAGGTCAATCCCGCCTGGAGGCAGTGGAGCCCGGTTCTGCTGCGCCCCGAGGGATTGTTCGCCACCAAGCCCGCGACGGGTGGAAACAAGGCGAGCAAGCTCCAGGCCATCACGGTCGCGCTCCGCTCGGCCCGGCGCGTCTGGCTCGCAACCGATTGCGACCGCGAAGGCCAGCTGATCGGTCAGGAGATCCTGGAGTTCTGCCACTTCCGGGGCGAGGTGATGCGCGTGATGTTCACCGCCCAGGATCCGCAGACGATCCGCGACGCCTTCGCCAAGGCAAAGCCGAACGGCGAATACCGCAACCTCTACGCGGCCGCGGTGGCGCGCCAGCAATCCGACCAGATCTACAACCTCTCCTTGACCCGCACCGCCACCGTCCTGATCGGCCGCGGGGAGCGCGCGGTGATCGGCGTCGGCCGCGTCAAGACGCCGACGCTTGCGATCATCTGCCGCCGCGAACGCGAAATCCGCGCCTTCCGTCCCGAGACCTACTTCGAAGTGGTGGCGACGGCGCAGGCCGCGCAGGGGGTCTTCACGATGCGACACGCCCCGGCGGAACGCATCCTCAAACAGGCCGACGCGGCGGCGATCGCCACCCGCGCCGAGGGCTTCGCCGGCCCGCTCTCGGTCAAGGTCGAGGACAAGCGCCAGGCACCGCCGCGGCTGCACGATCTGCCCTCGCTGCAAAAACTGTGCAGTGCGCGCTTCGGCTGGACGGCCTCCAGGACGCTCGATGTGGCGCAGTCGCTCTACGACGGAACCGGCAAGAAACTGATCACCTACCCGCGGGCGGAGTCGCGCTATGTGCCGGAGAGCCTGATCGCCGACGTGCCCGCGATCGTGGGCGCGCTCACCGCGGGGCAGTCATTCGCCAGCTTGGCGATGCCGGCCACACCGATCATCCGCCGCGGCAAGCAGGGGCATTTTTGGGACAAGGGCCTCGAAGGCGTCTCCCATCACGCCATCATCCCCAATGCCAACCGGGTTGGTGAGCTGCGCAGCATATGGCCGCTGCTGTCAGGCGACGAGCGGCAGGTGTTCATGCTCATTGCCCGCGCCTATCTGGCGGCCCTGATGCCCGACTTCCGCTACCGCCAGACCACCGCGCTGCTCGATGTCGGCGGCGCTGCCTTTCGCGCGGCTGGCCGCCAGCCGATCGAGATCGGCTGGCGCGCCGCCTTCGGCGAACACGCCGATGCGGACGGGCGTGACGGCACGGACCCCGACGAACGCCAGATGCTGCCCCCGCTTCGGGACGGCGAGCGCGTCAGCCTGCTGGCACCAAAGGTGGAGGCGAAGGAGACCAAGCCGCCCCTGCGCTACAACGAAGGAACCCTGATCGACGCGATGGCGAACGCCTGGCGCTTCGTCCAGAACCCGGAACACCGCGAACGCCTGAAAGAGGCAAAAGGGATCGGCACGCCGGCGACCCGCGGGGAGATCATTCAAGGCCTCAAGCGCCAGGAGATGCTGATTGCGAGCGGCAAGCACATCGTGCCGACCGAACGGGGCCTGGCCTTGTTCGGCGTGCTCGAAACATCCGATCCCGCGTTGGTTGACCCGGCGGTGACAGCAAAGCTCGAGTTCCTGCTCGACGAGGTGCTGTTCGGCCGGCGCTGCGCCCAGGACGCGATCGACGCCGTCAGCGGTCAAGCCGCACGCATCATCAGCCGCCTCCTCGCGGCGCCACCGGCTGCGTGTCGCCCGCTGCCGGCCCTGTCGTCCCCATCGGGCCCCGTGTCACCCGCGACCTCCGATAAACAGCGGCGGCCATTGCGCCGGGTTCGGGCGGTCTCGGGATCATCACGCCCCGCCGCGCCGGGCGCGCTCACACCCCTCACCAAACCGAAAGCCCGGCCATCGCGGGCCGGCAGACAAGCGGGCCGCGCCGAGCAGCCGGACACCAGCCGGGCAGGCAGCGGCGGGGACGCCGTCGCTCTCAAAATTCCCTTCGGCAACAAGGAGCTGGCGCTGCGCCTCGGCGCACGATACCGCAGCGGAGGCTGGTTTGCCGCGCCAGGGACGAACCTTGAACCCTTCCGGGAAAAAGGGTGGCTGTAGGCCGTTTTCGTGCTGGCATGAAAGCCCCGGCGAGGCAGCGCCGCGCGGGCAGCCTCCGAAGGATGAAGCGCGCCGCGTTGCGCGTTCGGACATCAGCACATCGCGCGCGCACTGCGCGGATTGCGGCCTCACCCGGAAGGGCGTGGATAAGAAATTAATATTTTTACGCTGATTCTGATTTTAATATCATGAAATACGTTAAATTACGAAATTAGAGAAATTTCAAGCATTTATAGCGCTGAGTTTGTTTGCTAAAGGCGCAAACCACGTTAAAAGATCCTGATATATCGGAAAGAGGAACCTCTTGCCGACCCAGGCGAGACGCCGCGCGACACTTGGGAGGCCCCAATATGAGCGCCAAGACTAAAATCGCCATTGCGGTTGCCGCCGCTGTGATCGCGGGCAGCGCGGGTTCGGCCCGCGCCCAGACCGTCGTCAACCTCACCAATCTCGACCCGACGTCCGCGAGCGGATTCTCCAACACCGTCGCCTCCAACCTGTCGGCCGGCACGAGCCTCGACCTGCTCAACACCACCACGGCGCTCTCCAATGGCGGCCTGTTCGGCGGCGCGGTGAGCAACCAGACGCAGCAGGCGACCAACCAGCTCAACACCATCGGCCTGACCGCGCTCGGCGCCGCGGCCCCCGTGGTCCTGGGCAACCAGACCCCGATCACCGGCACGCCCACCGTCACGATCAACACCATCGCCTCGGCTTATAACTCCACTGGCGGCGTCGGCTCGATCGACGCCGGCACCTCGACCA
>CANFKS010000130.1 GCA_947447625.1 Rhodospirillales bacterium
GGGGCTGCGGCGCTGGGGGCTGCGGCGGCGGGAGGATTGGCGGATTAGGCGGATTTTTGGCGTGATATGGGCGCGTGGGGCCGGGGGCGCGGGTTCGGCGGGGGCGGCGCGGTGGGCTTCGAGGAGGGCGCGCAGGAAGGCGATGATCGCGGCGAGGAGCCGGGCCAGGGGGTCCGCGGGGTTGAGAGGGAGGGGGGTAGTTACTGATGATTGCATATCAGCGTTATATGTTAGTGCGGGAGGCCGGTGCAAGCGTGTTGTGGCGGGATGGGGCTTGTGGGGCTTCATTTTTTGGGGGGGACGGTGGCGATCGATGCGTGGGGTGCCATGTCATCGGCAAGGCATCCCGCTCTCACCTTTGTGTTCGATCGCCTGATTGAGGCTGTTGGTGAGTCCGCCAAAACTCATCAGCCTGCGAGCGCAGCCAGCAATGGGTTCCAAGGGGCGAGCCCCTTGGCCGGCGGAGCCTTGCTTGCTTTCTTGAGCGGCCCCCCCTTTTCCCGTCAGGTATGGGCGCCGTATTTTTGCATCAGGGGGGCGAGGAGGCCGCCGCCGGCGTTCATGGCGGTGTTGCCGCCGTCCATCGGAATGATGGCGCCGGTGATCCAGCTTGCCGCGTCGGAGGCAAGGAGGACGGCCAGGCCCTTGATGTCGTCGGGCTGGCCGAAGCGGCCGGCGGGGATGCCGTGGAGGAACGTCTCGCGCAGCCAGGGGTCGGCGTCCATGCGGGGGCCGAGGCCGTTGGCGCCGAGGACCTGGGCAGGGAGGATGCAGTTGACGCGCACGCCGCGGGGGGCCCATTCGGTGCTGAGTTCGCGGGTCATGTGGATGACGGCGGCCATGGCCATGCCGTAGACGGATTGTTCGCGGCCGAGCGAGGAGACGCCCGAGATCGAGCCGATGCTCATGATGCTGCCGCGGCCCTGGGCGAGCATGCGCCGGCCGGCGAGTTGGCAGGTGTAGTAGCGGCTGATGACGAGGTTGTGGAAATTGGCCTGGATGTCGGCAAGCGCCATGAGTTCGGCGGGGCCGGGTTTGGCTTCGCCGGCGACGTTGCCGAGGATGTCGGTGTGGCCGAATTCGCGGTCGATGGTGGCGAAGACGCTGTCGAGATGGGTCGTGTCGGTGACGTCGCCGGGCAGGGGCAGGGCTTTGCGGCCGAGTTGGTGAATGATGTGGGCGGTGGCTTCGATGCCCGGCGCGTTGCGGTCGAGCAGGACGAGGTCGGCGCCGGCTTCGGCCAGCGCGATGGCCATGGCGCGGCCCATGCCCTGGGCGCTGCCGGTGATGACGGCGACGCGGCCGGAGAGGTCGAAGAGATCGGTCATGCTTGCCTCATGTGCGGAGTTCAGCCTTTGACGGCGCCGGCGGTCAGGCCGGAGGCGTATTGGTCGACGAAAAAGGAATAGACGATGGCGACGGGGACGGAGCCCAACAGGGCGCCGGCCATGAGGGGACCCCAGAAGTAGAAATCGGCGCGGGTAAGCTGGACGATGACGCCGACGGGGATGGTGCGTTCGGACGAGGCGGTGACGAGGGTGAGGGCGTAGATGAATTCGTTCCACGACAAGGTGAACGCAAAAATGCCGGCCGAGAGGATGCCGGGGCGGGCGAGCGGGATGGCGATGAAGAGCATGGCGCCGAGGCGGGTCATGCCGTCGATGCGGGCGCAGTCTTCCAGTTCGGTTGGGATGGTACGGAAATAGCCGCTCATCAGCCAGGTGACGAAGGGGACGAGGAAGGTTGGGTAGACGACGACGAGGGCCCAGATGCTGTCATCGAGATGGAGTTGGGCCATCACCTCGACCATGGGGATGAAGAGGAGGGAGGAGGGCACCAGATAGGTGACGAAGATGGCGGTGCCGATGAACTCGGAGCCGCGGAATTTGAGGCGGGCGAGCGCGTAGCCGGCAGGGACGCCCATGACGAGGGCAATGATGGTGGAAAGGGTGGCGACCATCATGGTGTTGGTCGTCCAGGTGACGAATTCGGTTTTCTCGAAGAGATAGCGGAAATGTTCGAGGGTGGGGTGGGCCACGTAGAGGGGGGATTTGCTGCCGTCGTAAAGCTCGCTGTCCGGCTTCAGGGCCGTGATGAGCATCCAGTAGAACGGGCCGACGAGGAAGAAGAGGGCGAAGCCCATCGGGATGTAGAAGAACAGCCAGCGTTCGGCCCGCGGGTTGGTGGAGCGGATTTCGCCCGGCTGAAGCGGCGCGAACTGGCGTTTCGGCGGGGGGCTCAAATCACGGTGCTCCGGCGGATGCGGCGCAATTGCCAGATGATGAGGACGAACAGGACGGGGAGCATGGTCAGCGAAATGGCCGCGCCTTCGCCGATGTTTCCCGAGGCAAGACCCTGCTGGTAGCTGAGCGTGGCCAGCACATGGGTGGAGTTCATCGGGCCGCCCTTGGTGAGGCCGTAGACGATTCCGAAATCGGAGAAGGTCCAGATGATGGACAGGACCAGGGCGGTCAGCAGAACCGGCATGACGAGGGGCAGGGTGACGTAGCGGAAGCGCTGGACCTTGCCGGCGCCGTCGATGGCGGAGGCATCGTAGAGATCGTGCGGGATGGCTTGCAGCCCGGCAAGGACGGTGATGGCCATGAACGGCGTGCCGCGCCAGGCATTGACGAGGGTGACGGAGAAGAGGGCGAGGTCGGGGTTGGTCAGCCAGTTGAAGCCCTGATCCATCAGGCCGGAATGGACGAGCATCCAGTTGAGGACCGAGAAATTCGGGTTGAACATCCAGAGCCAGGCCATGGTGCCGAGCACGGTGGGCACGATCCAGGGCAGCAGCACGGCGGAGCGGATGAAGCGGCGAAAGCGGAAGGTCTCGTTGAGCAGAAGGGCAAGGCCGACGCCGAAGCACAGGCGCAGGGCGACCGAGCCGGCGGTGAAGATGAAGGTGTTGCGCAGCGTCTGCAGGTAGATCTGGTTGTCGAAGAGCTCGACGAAATTGTCGAGGCCGACGAAGACGCCCGGGTCCGCCAGGGTCCGGTCGGACAAGGCGTAGCCGATCGCCACCGAGAAGGGGTAGGCGACCAGCACGACCAGGAGGATGACGACCGGGGCGACGAGCATGTAGCCCAGCGTCCGTTCGTTATCGATGAGCCAGGAGAGGTCGCGACGCCGCCTTGGGGACGACGTCGCGTTGGGCGTTGCGTTCATTGCCGCGTCAGGTGCGGCGTTTCTTGGCGATCTGCTCGTATTCCTTGGTCGCCCAGTCCATCGCCTCCTTGGGCTTCATGACGCCGGTGCAGGCCTTGGCGAACATGTCGACCAGGACATACTTGTTGACGGCTTCGGCCGCGGCAGGCGAGGGCGGGCCGGAATAACCGGGCAGGCGGTTGATTTTATTGAGCTCACGGAAGATTTTGAGCTTGGGATCTTCGGGCCACACGTCTTCCTTGTCGAAGCCGGCGAAGGTGGGGATGAAGTAGGACTGTCCGGTTTTGGTCCATTTCGGCAGGAAGCTGCGGCTGTGCCAGGCGCGCAGGAAGTGCTTCTGGCCCTCGCGGTTGGGGGAGGAGGCGAAGGGCAGCCAGACGTTGATGTTGTAGTTGGCGAAACGGCCGGCGGGGCCGCGCGGCCAGAGGCCGTGATCCATGTTGTCGACGATGTTTTTGCGGGCGGGATCTGTCGCGGCGGCGGCGCGGGAGGCGAGGTAGATGGTGTTGACGTTGACGGTGGCGGAGCATTTGCCGGAGAGGAAGGCCTGGTTGTTGTCAGGGTCGAGCCAGGCGGTCGTGCCGGGGATGAAGTACTGGTAGATCTCCTTGTACCACTCGATCGCCTTGAGCGTGCCGGCGGAGCTGAGAGTGACCTTGCCGTCACGGTCGAACTCCTGGCCGCCGAAGGCCCAGAGCACGGGGTAATTGGTGGAGCGGCCGTCGCCGGTGGCGTGACCGAGCGTCATGCCGATGGGGGTGCCTTTGGCGTGCAGCGCCTTGGCGGCCTTGAGGAGGTCATCGAACGTGTCGGGGAATTTGTCGATGCCGGCGGCTTTGAACATGTCGGTGCGATAGTTCCAGGCGGCGGGGGCCTGGCCGATGCAGAGGCTTTTCCAGCGGCCGTTGACCATGGAGGCGTCCTTGCCGGATTGCATCCAGCCGCCGTACATCTTGCCGGCTTCCTCGGCGATATCGGTGACATCGGCGAGTTTGTTGGCGTAGACGTAGGTGTCGAATTCGGCGCCCACGGCGAGGTCGGCGCCGCGGCCGGAGCCGATGATGGCTGCGGTTTTGGCCATCAATTCGTCACCGGCGAAGCGTTCGACACGGATTTCCATGCCGGTGTCCTTGCCGACTTCCGCGGCGAGGGTGTCGAGCATGGTGTTGCATTCCGGCACATACCATTGGCCGGCGAGGATGGTGAGTTTGGTGCCCTTGAGGGCGTTCTGGGCGATTGCCGGGGCCGCGAGCGGTATGGCGGCGGCGGCGAGCACGCTACGGCGGGTCAAGGAACGAGTGGGGATCATGGTCCGGGCGTCTCCTCTGTTGTTTCTTCTTTCGATACCAGCCCTGACCGGCATCGGCGCCTCGTGGGGCGGCAAAGATTATAATAACTCTAGCTGAGGCTGTGCTGATACGCCAACATCCAATTTAACGATGGGGAGGACGATCATGGACTGGTCATTCATGGGGGGCATGCGCGTGGTGCGGCTCAATGCGCGGCTGTTTCCGGCTGGCGCCTTCGAGCGGGCGCAATGGGCGCGGTTCGGGATCGTGCCGGTGGAGGTGGAGGCGAATACGCCGGATGAGATCATGGCCCATGTGGCCGATTGCGATGCGCTGTTCGCGGTTTCGGTCACATTGCCGCAGGCGGTGATCGACGGTCTGGCGCGGTGTCGGGTGATATCGCGGCTCGGGACGGGGACGGACAAGATCGCGGTGGCGCGAGCGAGCGAGCGGGGCATTGTGGTGACGAATGTGCCGTATTTCTGCGTCGAGGAGCAGGCGGACCACGCGATGGCGATGCTGCTGGGGTTGGCGCGGAAGTTGCCGCAGACCGCGGCGGATATGAAGCGCGGGGCCTATCGCGATGCGCAGGAGGCGGTGCGGAGCAATCGGCGGCTGGAGGGGCGCACGCTGGGGTTGGTGGGGTTTGGCAATAGCGCGAAGCAGATGGCGCGGCGGGCGCGCGGGTTTGGACTGCGGGTGATCGCCACGCGGCGGCGGATGGGGGCGCAGGATGCGGAGGCGGCGGCGCTCGGGGTGGAAATGACGGATCTCGATACGGTGCTGCGGCAGTCCGATTACGTGTCGCTGCATCTGCCGCTGTCGGCGGGGACATATCATATGATCGACGCGGCGGCGCTGGCGCGGATGAAGCCCGATGCGTTCGTCATCAACACATCGCGCGGCGCGCTGGTGGACGAAGCTGCGCTTTATGCCGCGCTGGTGGCGGGGCAACTGGCGGGTGCGGGGATTGATACGTTCGAGACGATCGACGTGTTCGCCGAGGAGGAGCGCGTGCCGAGTCTGCCGCTGCTGGCGTTGCCCAATGTGATCGCGACGCCGCATGTGGCGGCGGGGTCAGTCGAGGCGGGGCAGGATGTGTCGCGCGGCGGGGTGGAGAATCTGGCGACGGTGCTGGCCGGGCATTGGCCGATCGGAGAAAATATCGTCAATGCCGGCGTGCTGCCGCGGGTGGGGTTGCGGCCTTATGATCCCGGGGTGTTGAGCGGGTCTCATACCAAGGCTCGCAAAGCGCGACCCTTGGTATGAGTATTTTTCCGCGCGCCGCCGCCCACCAACCCGGCGCGCATACCGAAACCCTGTGATCGCGGAAGAGCAGCGATCACAGGGTTTCGGTATTGGAGTCTGATGGTTTTTGGCGATCCTGCCAAAAACCATCAGACGATCAAACCAAGCGTTTGAGCGGGGGCTGGGTGCGATCCAACCGGTTGGCGCCCCCGCAGGATCCGGGCAAGGCCGGCGCGGTGTGGGTCTTGTCAGGAGCGGATCGTTTTCACGTTGTCGAAAATCCGGATCAGTAGACGAAATACCAGACTGCCAGAAACAGGCCGCCGGCCGTCACCAACACCCGCAGGGCTGCATCGGGGATGACGCGCGCGAGCATTCCACCCGCATAACCGCCGGCCAGCGCGCCGATCAACATCGGGGTGGCAGAGCCCCACGCGACCTCGCCTCGTACGATGAACGTCAACGCGGAGGTCGTGGTGATCACCATTCCCATCATGTTCTTCAGCACATTGGTTTGCTTGACGTCCTCTATGCCCGCGATGGCGTAGCCGGCCATCAGGAACACGCCAAGACCGGCACCGAAAAATCCGCCATACACTGAGAAGGCAAATTCCGACACGCGTCCGATCGCCTGCATGGCGAGCGGCTTCTGGCCGCGCTCCCGCGCCAGGAGCCATTTCGTGATCATCGGAGAGAGCCCAAAGATCACGCTGGCGCATAAAAGCAGCCAGGGTACCAGCGCGCGGAACAGCTTGGGGTCCATGAAAATCAGGAGTTGGGCTCCGGCGAACCCGCCGAGCATTCCGATCGCCAGGCTGCTCCACGCCTTGGGGCCCAGTTTACGAAGGTGGCTCAGCTGCGCCACAACGGATGTCAAGCGACCCGGCCACAGAGCCACCTGGCTCGTGGCATTCGCCAACTTCAAGGGTAAGCCGAGGCCGATGAGGGCTGGGAATGTCACCAGCGTCCCACCGCCTGCGAGCGCGTTGATCACGCCGCCCGCGAAGCCTGCACAGGCGAGAATGAGAATTGAGAGATCCATGGCAAATGTCCCTAGAGCCTGATGATGTCCGGCGGAGTCGCCAAAATCTGAATCAGGCGATCATACAAAGAGTTAGAGCGGGATGCCTTCGCCTATCAGAAGGCATCCCGCTCTGGCTGAGCCAAGCTGTGTCACGCGCATCATCCCGGAAGCGGAGGATTCCCCCCCGACCACATGGGCGGATGAAGCACGCGAACACCGTCGATGTGCGCAATTTTTCGACGCCATCATCGGCGTTGCTTCGCGGCCTGTCAAAAAGCCTCGATATTTGGACCTTGGAGAGTGATCACGCGATCCCGGCCCGATCAGGGGACGAATCGGTCAGCTTGGCATTCCAGTATCGCGTTCCGCACTCCCTTCGGAGGCATAATTCGGGCGTTTCGGTATGGTCCGACAGGTCGGATTTGCTCAGCAACCCCTGGATGCGCGCGTAATGATCACCGCATAGCACATTGCGTCCTCCTCCATGGCGTGCCGCCGATACGGAGGAAGAGAATCAGGCTTTCATCACGCGGGGAATCACCGGGCAGTCAGAGTTCGCGGCAGATGTGGTCACCAAGCAAAAATGCCAACGGGACAAAGCCATGCGTCAGAGACGGGCCGGGTGATCGCACGGCCCAGGGTGGAAACGATTGGACGCTGTTTACCCCCCCTCCGGGCAAAACTACCAAACAAAGGCAGGCAGGCAGGCAATAGGGGATAGCCCAGCCGTCGCGGCCGCCGCGTCGATCACTGCAGGATCCGAGCCCAATTCCTCGGCGTGAATGCCGCCCAGGATCCAACACGAGGCCAGGCCGACCGCGGTCGCCCCTGCGATGTCAGTGCGCAGCGCGTCGCCAACCGCGAGAATACGAGGTTTCGGAACTGAGAGCAATTCAATGACAGGATCGTAGACCGACGGATCGGGCTTGCCGATCCACCGCGCAGTGCCACCAAGCTCCTCGTAGCGCTGGGTGAGCAGACCCGCACAAATCAGACGACGCCCGCCTCTGATCACCTCCAGATCTGGATTGGCACAAACCATGGGGAGCTTAGCGGCCAGGCAGGCTTTGAGCACATCCTCCCAGGATTCCAAATCCGTGGTACTCCCGAGATCGTCGGGCCCGGTGTTGAGTACAAAATCGGCATCCATGGGGGAGTCGACGACCGTCAGCGGAAGGGTCTCGAACACATTCCGGTCACGATCCGGGCCGAGGTGGTAAATCTTCGTTCCCAATCGGGCAAAGAAGGGATCGAGGCGATTGCTCAACATACGATGGGTCGCCTCCCCACTTGTCAGGATGCCTGTGTACAGATCGTCGGCGATCCCCATACCCCGCATTGCGGCTTGGGCGACATGAGCGCGCCGGGGTGCGTTTGACAACAGCACGGTCCGCTTGCCGAGACGCTTGAGCTGAGCCAGGCAGTCGACCGCTCCTGGATAAGGGGTAACGCCATCATGAATGACACCCCAGAGATCGAGGATGAAGCCATCATAGCGCGCGGCGAGGGGGGCGAAGTGGTCGAGATGTTCCATCATGCTCATTTCAAGTCAGCGCCAATGGCGGCTTCCACCGAGGCAAACCCCTCGGTTTCCAGGGCGGCGAGGAGTTCGCGCTTGATCCTTCCGACCAAGGCAGGCCCTTGGTAAGCAAACGCGGAGTAGATTTGGACCAGGCTGGCTCCGGCCTTTATTTTTGCGAGCGCCTGCGCGCCACTGGCAACACCACCGACGCCAATCAGGGTCAGTTTGCCGCCGGCGTGGCGCGCCGCCAGTCGCAGAACCTCCGTCGAGGCAGCGAACAGCGGTGCCCCCGAAAGGCCTCCCGCTTGAATGGCTTGCGCCGATCTGAGGGTTTTAGGCCGCGCGATGGTTGTGTTGGAGATGATCAATCCTTGGACGCCCGAAGCAATACACGTTTCAACGACCGTTCGGATCGTCTCGGGCGCAAGGTCCGGCGCCAACTTGACAAACAAAGGAGGGCGCACAGGCACGGCGGCGCCGACCGCCCCGAGGATCGAGCGCAGTCGTGCTTCCCCCTGAAGGTCTCGCAAGCCGGGTGTATTCGGTGACGAAACATTGATCACGATATAGTCGGCATGGGCTGCTACGGCCGCGATAAGGGCGGGATAGTCACGCTCAGGATCCGCACCAACCTTGTTGATCCCGACATTGGCGCCAACCGGGACCAGACCGCGAGAAAATTTCTTTAGATTAGCGACATAGACGTCAAGACCTTCGTTGTTGAAGCCCATGCGATTGATGACCGCGCTGTCCTCGGTTAGGCGGAACAGACGCGGCCTGGGATTGCCTGGTTGCGGCAGGGGGGTCACTGTCCCGGCCTCAACGAAACCAAAACCGAGACGAGCCAGCGGACCCAGGGCAACCGCATTTTTGTCAAAGCCGGCCGCCAAGCCAATTGGATTGCGGAAAAATTGGCCAAGCACTCTGACACCGAGGCGCGGATCGTCTGGGCTCGACGCTCGGCCCGCCAATCCCAGCCTGAGGGCGTGCAGCGCAATTCCGTGCGCATGTTCAGGGTCGATCAAACGGAGAAGCGGTGTGGCCAAACTTGCGAGATGCGCGATCATGCCTTCTACCTGCCCTAAACCGCAGCCCAGGGGAAGCCTAAGTCCATAACCGCACTACGGAATTTGAGTGGTTGCCAGGCGAGCAGAGGTGGCCTCGCTCCGGTTTGGATCAGTGGATCGCCCTCCGTGCCAACAACAGGAAGACATCTGCCCCCCGGGAGTTTGGACCCTGAGGACGGGGAAGGATCACCTCTGCCATGCCCATGCTCCACCCACTCCTCAATACCGAGGCGGGTGCCGCCTCGACGCAAGCCATCGGCCGACGGTGGTGGCGGCGCCGGCCTCGGCATCTCCCGAATTATCGGACCGCCCGCGTCGGCGGGCGTTCACTGCTCGGGACAAGCTGCACATTTTCGCCACCAGCGATCACGCCGCCGAAACCAGGGGGATCGGTGCCCTACTGTGCCGTGAAGGTATCTATTCCTCAACTCTTTGGGCTTGGGGCCGCCGACGCGACGCCGGTGCCTTCGGCGCGCTGGGGCCGGCCAAACGCGGCCTCAGGACCACCGAACCCAACGCACCGGTGGAGGAAGTGCCACTGTTGCAAAGGCGTGTCGCCAATCTAACGCGGGCTCTCACCCACGCCGAGGCGATCATCCAGGTCCAACAAAACTTGCGGACCTCCAGGGCATCCCAATGACGCCGAACGACGGCGCGCCTTGACCGAGGTCGTCGTGGTCCTCCCCCGGGGTGGCGGCATGACCGCCCCGGTCTGCGCGGCCCTCGGAATTTCGAGCACCATGGTGCATCGTCGGCGGACGCAACTGACTGTGCCGCCGGTTATGTCTCGGGCGCGGCCACGGCCGAAGCGCGCCGATCGCCAATCATAAGGCACGCTCTCCAACATCCCATGGCGACGGGCGACCACCGCGGCCTTGCCGCCCGATGCATCAACCTCGTAAGCATCCGGCGTAGCACGCGGAGCCAGGTCAAGGTTTTGACGTGGTGTCGTGCCGATATTCGTCGAGCAGCCGTTGAACTTCCTCAATGCCATCATCTGTGAATGCCAATATGCCGTCGTTGTCGAGGCCATAGACCCAGATCA
>CANFKS010000131.1 GCA_947447625.1 Rhodospirillales bacterium
CCGCATCCTCAAGCAGCGCGCCGCCGCCTCGCGCGGGGCCGCGGCGCAGACCGGGCGCTATGTCGGCATGGAACTGAGCGAACCCGCCATCAGCTTCACCGGCCTTGCCGCCTCGATGGGCGTGCCGGCAGTGGCGGTGAACACGATTGCGGATTTTGTGGAGGCGTTGAAACTGGGTCTCGCATCGGATCATCCGCTGCTCATCGAAGTGGCGGCCGATCCGACCTTCCGGGGCTGATCCAGGCCGGCTCTAGAGCCTGATGATTTTTGGTGGAAGCACCAAAAATCATCAGGCGATCAAACAAAGAGTTAGAGCGGGATGCCTTCGCGATCAGAAGGCATCCCGCTCTAACTGCCGCGACACTCAGGCGGTCGCGGCCTCCAGCGCCTCCTCGGCAGCGATCCAGTCGGCTTCCGCGGCATGTTCCAGCCGCTTGATGGCGGTGAGCTTGGATTGCGCGGCCACCACCTCGGACTTGCGGGCAGGCGCATAGAGGCCAGGATCGGCCAGCAGCTTCTCGAGCGTCATCCGCTCCGCCGCCAGCTTGGCGATCCGGCTCTCGGCGTCCTTCACTTTTTTGCGCAGCGGCGCCACCGCGGCGCGGGCATCGGCGCGCTCCCGCCGGTCGGACCGCTTGCTGCCGGGATCGGCTTTCGGCGCCGGCCGCGCCCGATCCGCCAACAAACCGCGATAATCGTCGAGGTCGCCGTCATACTCCGTCACCGTGCCGTCATGCACCATCCATAACTGGTCGGCCACCAGTTCGACGAGATGCGGATCATGGGTGATCAGCAGCACCGCACCCGAGAAATCGGACAGGGCGCGGACCAGGGCATCGCGCGCGTCGATGTCCAGATGGTTGGTGGGTTCGTCGAGGATCAGCAGCTGCGGCGCGTCGCGGGTGGCGAGCGCCAGCAGCAGACGGGCCTTTTCGCCGCCGGACAGGGCGGTCACCTCCGTGTTCGCGCGATCCGCATCGAGGCCGAAGCGGGCCAGTTGCCCCCGCACCTGTGACGGCGTCGCCTTCGGCAAGGCACGTTCCATATGGTCGATCGGGGTTTCGCCTTCGACCAGCTCGTCGGTCTGATGCTGCGCGAAATAGCCGACGCGCAGCTTCGGGCCGCGCCGCACCTCGCCGGCTGTGGCGTCGAGCTTGCCGGCGATCAGCTTGGCGAGGGTGGATTTGCCGTTGCCGTTGGCGCCGAGCAGGGCGATGCGGTCATCCATGTCGACGCGCAGGGTGAGGTTGCGCAGGATCGGCGGGCCGCCATAGCCGACCGAAACCCGGTCGATCGACAGGATCGGCGGCGAAAGCTGGGCGGGCTCCGGGAAGGCGAAGCGGGTGGCGTGATCCTCCAGCACCGCCTCGATCACCGGCAGCCGCTCGATCGCCTTGATCCGCGCCTGCGCCTGGCGGGCCTTGGTGGCCTTGGCGCGGAAGCGGTCAACGAAGGACTGCATATGCGCCTTCTGCGCGGCGATGCGGCCGGCCATCGCGGTCTGCTGCGCGGCGCGTTCGGTTTTGATGCGGACGAATTCGTCATAGCCGCCCGGCGTGAGGGTGATCTTCCCGCGATCGAGATGGGCGATGCTGTCCACGCAGCGATCCAGCAGGTTGCGGTCATGCGAGACCACCAGCGCCGCGCCGGGGAATTTGGAGAGCCAGGTTTCGAGCCACATCGTCGCTTCAAGGTCGAGATGGTTGGTCGGTTCGTCGAGCAGCAGCATATCGGGCGCGGAGAACAGCACGGTGGCCAGCGCCACGCGCATCCGCCAGCCGCCCGAGAACGAATTGACCGGCCGCGCCTGGGCATCCACATCGAAGCCGAGCCCGGCCAGGATCGTCGCCGCCCGCGCCGGCGCGGCATCCGCCCCGATTGTCACGAGACGATCATGCACCTCGGCCAAACGATGCGGATCGGCATTCGGGTCCTCCGCCTCGGCCAGCAGCACGAGGCGCTCCTGGTCGCCCTCCAGCACGCAATCGAGCAGCGAAATATCCCCGTCCGGCGCCTCCTGCTTGACCTGGCCGAGCCGGGCGCGGGCCGCAAGGCGGATCGAACCGCCGTCGAACGCCAATTCCCCGCTGATCGCCTTGAGCAAGGTGGACTTGCCCGCGCCGTTGCGCCCCACAAGCCCGATGCGCCGTCCGGGGTCGACCGTGAGGTCGGCCTCGTCCAGCAAAAGACGCCCGGCAATGCGGATGGATACGCCACTGATGATCAGAAGACTCATGGGGAGGGGTTTACCCGCACTCTGCTTTGCCGGGGAAGGGGTTGTCGTCAGGTGTGCCCTGCTCTAAAGCCCCGCGCCATATCCACCCCAGACCAGATGAGGCCCGCCATGGCGATTGAACGCACGTTTTCGATCCTGAAACCCGACGCCACCCGCCGCAACCTGACCGGCGCGATCAACGCGAAGTTCGAGGCCGCCGGCCTGCGCATCGTCGCCCAGAAGCGCATCCAGATGACCACCGCCCAGGCCGAGTCGTTCTACGGCGTGCACAGCGAGCGCGGCTTCTTCCGTGAACTCGTCACGTTCATGACCTCGGGCCCCGTCGTCGTGCAGGTGCTGGAAGGCGAAAACGCCGTCCTCGCCAACCGCGAAATCATGGGCGCCACCAACCCGGCCAACGCCGCCGCCGGCACCATCCGCAAGGAATTCGCCGAGAGCATCGAAGCCAACTCGGTCCATGGCTCCGACAGCGCCGAAAACGCCGCCATCGAGATCGGCTACTTCTTCGCCGGCAGCGAAATCGTCGGCTAAGTCAAACGCCTGACGGAAAAAAGGGCGCCGTCCCAGTGGCAAAACCACTGGGACGGCGCCTTTTTTGATGCCTGCGCGTCAGTCCTGGCGCGGGATGGCCTCTGCCAGGCGAAGGCATCCCGCTCCAACGCTTTGTTTGATCGCCTGATGATTTTTAACGATTCCGCCAAAAATCATCACGCTGCTAGAGCAGAAAGAAGCCCATCAGCGCGAGCAGCACGATCGTGCCAACGACGGAATACGTCGTCGCACTACAGAACCCGTCAAACATGCGCTGCCGGTCGGCAACGAAAGCGTCTTCGGAGACGGGATTTTCGACGGTCGAGTGGGCATGGGCCATGGATGGATCTCGTTTTGCTGAACGGCGTTGCGTTATCTAGGAGAGGCTGGCGGCGATAGGCAAGGGGTTGCTGAGACAAGCCGTCCCATCCGGCGCCACGCCCGCCCCGGTGATGAAGGCGGACAGCGCCGCCGCATACAGCCGATGCTCCTGCACCAGCACCCGCCCGGCAAGGTCATCCTCCGTATCGCCCGGCAGCACCGGCACGGCGGCCTGTGCCAGGATCGGGCCTTCGTCCATCCCTTCGGTCACGATATGCACGGTGCAGCCATGCAACCTGGCACCGGCCGCGATCGCCCTGGCATGGGTGTCGAGCCCTGGAAAGCTCGGCAGCAGCGACGGATGGATATTCAACATCCGCCCGGCATAGCGCTTGACCAGAAACGGCGTGAGCAGCCGCATATAGCCGGCGAGGCAGACGATCTCGACCCCGGCGCGATCGAGTTCGGCCGCGATCGCCGCCTCATGGGCCGCACGGTCGCGCTTGAATGCCCGATGATCGACCACCGCCGTCGCCACGCCCGCCTCCGCTGCGGTGGCAATCCCCGCAGCATCCGGCGCATTGGCCAGCACCAGCACAATCTCGGCCGGAAATCCGGGGACGGCCGCCGCCTTCAGCAGCGCCACCATGTTCGAGCCCCGGCCCGAAATCAGAATGCCGACCCGGCGCTTCATGCCGCTCAACCTCAGCGGCCCCAGCCTTCCGGCAGAGCGATCCGCACATCGGCTTCGCCCTCATGCGCCTCGATATGGCCGATGTCGAACACCGTCTCGCCATGCCCCTCCAGCACCACCCGCGCCGCCGCCGCATCGCTCACCACGGCGACCATGCCGAGCCCGCAATTGAACACCCGCAGCATCTCCTCGGCCGCCACATCGCCGGTTCGCGCCAGCCAGGCGAACACCGGCGGCAGCGTCCAGCGGCCGGCATCGATCACCGCGCGCGTGCGATCCGGCAGCACGCGCGGCACATTGCCGGGCAATCCGCCCCCCGTGATGTGCGCCGCCGCCTTGAGCAGCCCCGCCCGATGCAGCGCCAGCAGGGATTTCACATAGATCCGCGTCGGCTCCATCAGCGCCTGCGCCACGGTGCCGGCCGAAAACGGCGAGGGCGTGGCCCATCCCGCATTGGTGGTCTCGACGATCCGCCGCACCAGGGAGAACCCGTTGGAATGCACCCCCGAACTCGCCAGCCCGATCAGCGCATCCCCCGGCGCCACGCCTTGCGGCAGCAGCGTGCCGCGCTCCGCCGCCCCCACCGAGAACCCGGCGAGATCATAATCCCCCTCGCCATACATCCCCGGCATCTCCGCCGTCTCGCCGCCGACAAGCGCGCATCCGGCCCGGCTGCACCCCTCGGCGATCCCCGCGATCACCCGCGTCGCCTGCTCCACCGACAATTTGCCGGTTGCAAAATAATCGAGAAAAAACAAAGGCTCAGCACCCTGCACCACAAGATCGTTGACGCACATCGCGACCAGATCGATGCCCACCGTGTCATGCAGCCCGGTATCGATGGCAATCCGCAGCTTGGTGCCCACGCCATCGGTCGCCGAGACCAGGATCGGATCGTTGTAGCCCGCCGCCTTCGGGTCGAACACGGCGCCGAAACCGCCGAGCCCGCCCATCACCCCGGCACGGCTGGTCGCCCTGGCCAAGGGCTTGATACGCTCGACAAGCGCGTCCCCTGCGTCGATATCAACACCTGCCGCGCGATAGGTCATGCTGGCCATGGCTGCCCTCAGTGTATAATGGCCAGGAATACGAGGACCCCGGCACGGTGGACAATGGATTGGCTGTTGCGAGCCCGCGAAATGCGGACGGTAAGAACCATAGGCTCCCCCCGCGCGCAATGCGCTCTGCGGCGGTGATGGCGCATGCCTGACGGCAGCCGCACCCCACCAGGCCCCTCCTCGGCCATCCTGACCCTGCCCAACCTCATCACGGTGGCCCGGCTCTGCGCCGTGCCGGCCGCGATCTACCTGGTGCTGCACGGGCTGTTCTCCGAGGCATTCTGGTTGTTCCTCGGTGCCGGCGTGTCGGACGCCATCGACGGCTGGCTCGCCCGCCGCCGCGGCCCCACCTATCTCGGCGCCGTGCTCGACCCGGTGGCCGACAAGGCGCTGCTGGTGGCGATGTATGTCGTGCTGTCCGTCGTCCATGTCCTGCCGGACTGGCTCGCGATCCTTGTCGTCTTCCGCGATGTGCTCATCGTCGGCGGCGTTCTGGTGCTCAACATGCTCGGCCAGCCGCCGCCGATTCGCCCCCTGCTGATCTCCAAACTCAACACCGTGATGCAGATCGCCCTCGTCGCCGTCGCCCTCCTGCTTGCCGGCTCCGGCCACCATGCCGACATCGTGCTCGGCATCCTCATCTGGGCGGTGGCCGCCACCACCTTGATTTCGGGCGGGGCCTATGTCGCGCGCGCCGGACGCCGGCCATGAGCGGAGTAGCCCTCCAGCTCGCCCTTCCGTTCGACCCGCCGCCCCGCTTCGAACCGGCCGACCTGATCGAGGCCCGATCCAACGTCGAAGCCCGCCTCTGGCTTGACCGCACCGCCCAATGGCCGCTCCGCCGCCTCGCGCTCTGGGGGCCGCCCGGCTGCGGCAAGACCCATCTGCTGCACGCCTGGGCCCAGCGCGAAGGCGCCGACATCCTGCGCGGCCCCGACCTCGACCCTGATCTGATCCCCGGCCTGCCCGATGCCCCGCTCGCCATCGACGACGCCGCCGCCGCCCCCGAGCACACCTTGCTCCATCTGCTCAACACCGCCGCCGAAGCCGGCCGGCCCGTCCTCCTCGCGGCCCGCCTGCCGCCGGCGCGCTGGCCCACCGCCCTGCCCGACCTCGCCAGCCGCCTGCGCGCCATCACCGCCGCCGGCATCGGCCCTGCCGAGGACGATCTGCTGCGCGTTCTGCTTCGCCATCTCCTGCTCGAACGCCAACTCGCGGTCACCGAACCGGTCCAGGCCTATCTCCTGCTCCATTTGCCGCGCACCCCCGCCATGCTGCGCCTCGCCGCCGCCCGGCTCGACCGCGCCGCCCTGGCCGCCGGCCGCGCCATCACCCGCGGCCTCGCCGAAACCGTGCTCGCCGATCTCATGACCAACGAAACGGATGACAATCCCGCGCCACTCTCGCCGCATCACCCCCTGATCGTGTAGTCTGTGCCCACCGCGATGGAGAGCCCGATGACCACGCCCAATGACGCGCGCGCGATGCACATCCCCGGCGCCGCCCAGGCGCAGGACGCGTCCCTGTCCGAGCCGATCGCGCTCGGCGACCCGGCCCGCTTCATCAACCGCGAACTCTCCTGGCTCGCCTTCAACCGCCGCGTCGTCGAGGAGGCCGAAAACCCGCGCCATCCCTTGCTCGAACGCCTGCGCTTCGTCGCCATCTCCGCCTCCAACCTCGACGAATTCTACTCCGTGCGCGTCGCCGGCCTGGTCGGCCAGGCCAAGGCCGGCTTCACCGCCGCCTCCCAGGACGGGCGAACCCCCGCGCAACAGCTTGCCGAAGTCGAAACCGAAGCCCGCGTCCTGATGGGCGAGCAGCAGCGCGCCTGGAAACACGTCCGCGCCCGCCTCGCCGACGCCGGCATCGTCGTCACCAACCTCGACAAACTCGATGACGCCGACTGCCACTGGCTCGACGCCTACTTCATGGAGCGCGTCTTCCCCGTCCTCACCCCGCTGGCCATCGACCCGGCGCATCCCTTCCCCTTCATCCCCAACATGGGCCTCGTCATGGCGCTGCGCCTGCAGCGCGAGGAGGACGGCCAGGGCATGCGCGCCCTCATCCCGCTGCCCGCCCAGGTCGAACGCTTCATCCGCCTGCCCACCGCCGATGCCGCCAGGCCGATCCGCTACGTCCTGCTCGAAGACCTCGTCCGCCTCTCGCTGCTCCGCGTCTTCCCCGGCTTCCGCCTGCTCGGCCAAGGCCTGTTCCGCCTCATCCGCGACACCGATGTCGAATTCGAGGACGAGGCGGAAGACCTCGTGCGCTCCTACGAAACCGCCCTCAAGCGCCGCCGCCGCGGCATCGCCATCCATCTCGCCGTGGCGTCGGACATGCCGGACGATCTGCGCGCCTTCGTCATCGACGAACTCGACGCCTCCGCCCAGGACATCTACGTCGAAGCCGGCGTGCTCGGCCTGTCCGACCTGTCCCAACTGATCAGCGATGACCGGCCCGACCTGCTCTTCCCGCCCTACACGCCGCGCTTCCCCGAACGCATCCGCGATTTCGGCGGCGATTGTTTCGCCGCCATCCGCGCCAAGGACATCGTCGTCCATCACCCGTTCGAGAGCTTCGACGTGGTGGTCCAGTTCCTCCGCCAGGCCGCCGCCGACCCCAATGTCGTCGCCGTCAAGCAGACGCTCTACCGCACCAGCCGCGACAGCCCCATCGTCAAGGCCCTGATCGAGGCCGCCGAAGCCGGCAAATCCGTCGTCGCCATGGTCGAACTCCGCGCACGCTTCGACGAGGAGGCCAACATCCGCCTCGCCCGCGTCATGGAAGCCGCCGGCGTTCAGGTGGTCTACGGTTTCGCGGAACTGAAAACCCACGCCAAGATCAGCCTCGTCGTCCGCCGCGAAGGCGGCACGCTGCGCCCCTACGCCCATTTCGGCACCGGCAACTATCACCCCATCACAGCACGCATCTACACCGACCTCAGCTTCTTCACCTGCGACCCCGACCTCACCCGCGATGCCGCCAAGCTGTTCAACTACATGACCGGCTATGCCAAGCCCGACAAAATGGACGCGCTGGCCTTCTCGCCCCTGACCATCAAGCCCGCCCTGCTCGAACTCATCGAGCGCGAAATCCTGTTCGCCCGCGAAGGCCGCTCGGGCGCGATCTGGCTCAAAATGAACAGCCTCGTCGACCAGGTGCTGATCGACAAACTCTACGAAGCCTCCGCCGCCGGCGTGAAGATCACCGCCGTCGTCCGCGGCATCTGCTGCCTGCGCCCCGGCGTGCCCGGCCTGTCCGAAAACATCCGCGTCAAATCCATCATCGGCCGCTTCCTCGAACACAGCCGCATCTCCGTCTTCGGCAACGGCCACCCGCTGCCCAGCCGCCAGGCCCGCGTCTTCATCTCCTCGGCCGATTGGATGACCCGCAACATGGATTGGCGGGTGGAAACCATGGTCCCGATCCACAACGCCACCGTCCACGAGCAGGTGCTCGACCAGATCATGGCCGTCAACCTGCGCGACACCATGCAGTCCTGGGAACTCGGCCCCGACGGCGTCTGGCGCCGCATGGCCGCCGGGGGCGCGAAAAAGCGGGTCAGCGCGCATGACTACTTCATGACGAACCCATCCTTGTCCGGCCGCGGCTCGGCGGCGCATGGCAGCGCCACCCCCCTGCCGGTTCCCATCAGCAAACGGCATGACCGCATTTCACAGGACTGACGTGACCCTGCATCTCGCCCCCGACATCGCGGCCTTGGCGCCGCGCGGCGATTCGCGCCGCGCCGCGGTCGTCGATCTCGGCTCCAACTCCGTCCGCCTCGTGGTCTTCGAGGGGCTCGGCCGCAACCCGATCGCCGTGTTCAACGAAAAAGCCGTCCTGCGCCTCGGCCGCGGCCTCGAAGCCACCGGCCGCCTCAACGAGGAGGGCGTCATCCAGGCGCTCCAGGTGATGCAGCGCTACACCGCCATCGCCCGCGCGATGGGCGCCGACCCCTTCGAGGTGCTCGCCACCGCCGCCGTGCGCGATGCGTCCAACGGCCCCGATTTCGTCGCCGAACTGCAAACCCGCATGCCCGGCGTGCCGATCCGCATCCTCAGCGGCGAACAGGAAGCCGATTTCGCCGCCGCCGGCACCCTCTGCGGCATCCCCGGCGCCGACGGCGTGCTGGCCGATATCGGCGGCGGCTCGCTCGAAGTCGTCCGCCTCGCCCGCGGCCGCCGCTTCGAGGCACAAACCCTCAAACTCGGCGTCATCCGCCTCGCCGACCGCGCCAAACAGGATGTCGAACGCGCCCGCCTCCTCGCCGAACAGGACCTCGCCACCGTCCCCTGGCTGGCCACCGCCGCAGCCCCGGACCTCTACGCCGTCGGCGGCGCCTGGCGCGCCTTGGCCCGCATGCATATCGCCCGCTCCGGCTACCCGCTCAGCATCGTTCACCATTACACGATCTCCGCCGAAGAGGCCCGCCAGTTCACCACCACCGTCGCCGAAGCCCCCCGCCGCGTGCTCGAACGCATGGCCGAAGGCTCCCGCAAACGGGTGGATGACCTGCCCTACGCCGCCGTCGTCCTGCGCCGCCTGCTCCGCATCTCCGGTGCCCGCCGGGTCGTGTTCTCCGCCAACGGCCTGCGCGAGGGCTGGTATATGGACCTGCTGCCCCCCGATATCCGCGACGAAGACCCCCTCCTCGCCGCCGGCCACGACTACGCCCGCCGCCTCGGCCGCGAACCCGACCTCCCCCCCGCCCTCATCGCCTGGACCGACCCGCTCTTCCCCGACGAACCCGACGTCTTCCGCCGCCTGCGCGAAGCCGCCTGCTGGATGAGCGACATCGGTCACCGCGATCACCCCGAATACCGCGCCGAACAAGCCTTCCTGCGCGTCTTCCGCCAACCCGGTGTCGGCCTCGACCACCATGCCCGCGCCTTCCTCTCCCTCGCCCTCGCGCTGCGCTACGAAGCCGAACCCGACGCCGCGTTCCTCGCGCCCGCCCGCCAACTCCTCACCACCGCCGACCAGCGCCGCGCCGAAATCCTCGGCCACGCCCTGCGCCTGGCCTACACCCTCTCCGCCGGCACCATGACCCTCCTGCAAGCCACCTGCCTCGACGTCGGCAGCATCCTGACACTGCGCCTCAGCACCGGCAGCGGCGTCTTCGAAGGCGAAAGCGTCACCCGCCGGCTGCAACGCCTGGCGTCCACCCTCGCACTCTCCGCGCAGACGCGGGTGGATAGTTGAGGCAGCAAGCGCTTCTTTTTTTGAAAAAAAGAAGCGGCGGATTCAAGTTTGAGAGCGAACACCCCCTGGGTGTCCCTGTAGGATAGGGTATCCAGATGACAGTTTTTCGATGGCAGCTAGAGCCTGATGATTTTTGGTGGAATCACCAAAAATCTGAATCAGGCGATCAAACAAAGAGTTAGAGCGGGATGCCTTCGCCTTCCAGAAGGCATCCCGCTCTAGAGCCTGATGATTTTTGGTGGAATCACCAAAAATCTGAATCAGGCGATCAAACAAAGAGTTAGAGCGGGATGCCTTTGCCTTCCAGAAGGCATC
>CANFKS010000132.1 GCA_947447625.1 Rhodospirillales bacterium
ACTTCACCACCGTCAAGCATATGGCTCACAATCTGCTGCGAACCGCATCCACCAAGGACTCCTTGCGCCTGAGGCGCAAGGTTGCAGCATGGGATGATGATTTCCTGGTCAGCTTGATCGCAGCATGAAAATTTCACCCGATTCCCCTGCCCAAGGCCCGCCTCCCAGGCCCGTCTGCCAGCCACACATCCCCCTGCGCAAGCCATACAACCCTGCTACAGAGGAGCCATGCGCACGCTCCGCCGCTTCTGGCCCCTTCTCCCGATCCTGGCACTCCTCGCCGGCGCCTCCGCGCTCGGCCTGCGCGACGAGCTCGACTGGGGCCGACTCGCCGCCCGCCAGGCCGGGCTGCAGGCCCTGATCGAAAACCACCCCAGCGCCATGGCCCTGGGCTTCGTGGCCCTATACGCCGGATGCGTCGCGGTCTCCTTCCCTGGTGCCGTGGTCCTCACCGTCAGCTCCGGGCTGCTGTTCGGCCCGATTCTCGGCAGCGCCCTGACCGTGACCGGGGCCACCGCCGGCTCGGTCATCATTTTCCTCGCCGCCCGCGGGGCGCTGGCGCCGATGCTGGCCCGCCAGGTCGGCACCAGGCTCGACTGGTTCCGCGACGGCCTCGCCCGCAACGCCTTCTCCTATATCCTCGCCTGCCGCCTGATCCCGGTGATCCCGTTCTGGCTCATCAACCTCGCCCCGGCCCTGCTCGGCGCCCGCCTCGCGCCTTTCGCGCTCGCCACCTTCCTGGGCATCATCCCGGCCAGCCTGGTCTATGCCTCGCTCGGCGCCGGACTCGGCACCATCCTCGCCGCCGGCGGCCAACCGGATCTGACCCTCATCCTCTCCCCCCCGATCCTGCTCCCCCTCCTCGGCCTCGCCGCCCTCGCCTTGGTTCCCGCCATCTGGAAAGCCAGGAGGCGGCCGGGATGACCGCCGCACGCCCCCCCCGCTACGACCTCGCCGTGATCGGCGCCGGCGCCGCCGGCCTCTCCGTCACCGCGGTTGCCGCCCAGTTCGGCCTGCGCGTCGCCCTCATCGAACGCCATCGCATGGGGGGAGACTGCCTCAACACCGGCTGCGTCCCCTCCAAGGCCCTGCTCGCCGCCGCCCATGCCGCCGAGGATATCCGCACCGCCAGCCGCTTCGGCATCCACGCCACCCCCACCATCGACTGGACCGCGGTGCACGACCACGTCCACGCCGTCATCGCCGCCATCGCGCCCTCCGACAGCGTCGAACGCTTCACCGCCCTGGGCGCCCATGTCATCCTCGGCGAGGCCCGCTTCACCGGCCCCGACACCATCGAAGTCAATGGCCAGACCCTCTGCGCCACCCGCATCGTCATCGCCGCCGGCGCACGGCCCGCAGCGCCCGCCATCCCCGGCCTGTCCAGCCTCCCCTATCTCACCAGCGAAACCCTGTTCGAAGCCCGCATCAAGCCGGACCACCTGCTGATCCTCGGCGGCGGCCCGATCGGCCTCGAAATGGCGCAATCCTTCGCCCTCCTCGGCGCGCGCGTCACCCTCATCGAAGCAACCCGCATCGCCGCCCGCGAAGACCCCGCCCTCGTCGCCCCTCTGCGCGCCATCCTCGCGGCCCAAGGCATCACCCTCATCGAAGGCACCGCCGTCACCGCCGCCGAGCCCGGCCCCAGCCTGGTGCTTGCCGACGGACGGCGCATCACCGGCAGCCATCTTCTCGTCGCCGCCGGGCGCACCCCCAATATCGAGCGCCTCGATCTCCCCGCCGCCGCCATCCAGGCCTCCCGCGCCGGCATCGCCACCGATGCCGGCCTGCGCAGCCTCACCAACCGCCGCGTCTACGCCGCAGGCGACATCGCCGACCCCGCCGGCATCGGCCCGCGCGCCTTCACCCATCTGTGCAGCTACCACGCCGGCATCGTCATCCGCCGCGCGCTGTTCCGCCTTCCCGCCAAACTCGACCTCCGCGCCCTCCCCCGCGTTACCTTCACCGCTCCCGAACTCGCCCAGGTCGGCCTGACCGAAGCTGAAGCCCGCGCCGGCGGGCACGATCCCGAAATCCTCTCCTGGCCGCTGCACGACAATGACCGCGCCATCGCCGAGCGGCGCAGCGAGGGCCTCATCCGCCTCGTCGTCTCGCGCAAGGGCAGGCTCCTCGGCGCCGGCATTCTGGCGCCCCATGCCGGCGAAATGATCGGCGCCTGGACGCTGGCACTCGCCCGCGACATCCCGCTCGCCACCATGGCCGGCCTCATCGTGCCCTATCCAACGCTGGCCGAAATCGGCAAGCGCGCCGCCGCAACCCGCTTCACGCCCCGCCTGTTCGCCCCCTTAACGCGGCGGCTCGTCCACCTTCTGGCCCGCCTGCCATGATGCCTCCCCCCGCCGCCATCGAGCGGCCCATCGCCCCCCCGAACCCCGGACCCTGACCCATGCAATGGGACCCCACCCAGTATCTCCGCTACACCGACGAACGCCTCCGCCCGGCGCTCGATCTGATGGGCCGCGTGCCGCTCGACGCCCCGGCGCGGATCGCCGACATCGGCTGCGGCCCCGGCAACGTCACCGCCATTCTCGCGCAGCGCTGGCCCGGCGCCGCCGTCACCGGCCTCGACGGCTCCGCCGCCATGCTCGACAAGGCCCGCCCCGCCGCCCCCACCTGCCGCTTCGTCCAAGGCAGTTTCGCCACCTGGACGCCCGATGCCCCGCTCGATTTGCTCTACTCCAACGCCGCACTCCACTGGCTCGGCGGCCACGACACCCTGTTTCCCCGCCTGCTCGGCCTGCTCGCTCCGGGCGGCGTCATCGCGGTGCAGATGCCCGCGATGCACACCGCCCCGCTGCGCGCCCTGCAACACGAAGTGGCGGCCAACGGCCCCTGGGCCGAACATCTCATCGATGTCGACGCAGCCCCCCCCATCCTCAGCCCAGCCGCCTATTACGACCTGCTGCGCCCCCATCTCGCGAGCCTCGACATCTGGCAGACCACCTATCTCCATGTCCTGCCCGGGGCGGATGCGGTGGTGCAATGGGCCAGCGGCACCAGCCTCAAACCCTTCCTCGACAAGCTCCAGGGCCGGCAGCGCCAGGGCTTCCTCGATGCCTATGCCGAGGCGATCCGCCCCGCATACCCGCGCCGCCCCGATGGCATGACCCTGCTGCCCTTCCAGCGCCTGTTCCTGCTCGGCACGCGGGCAGGCTGATCGTGCGATGAAGGCATTGCTGCAACACCCCGCGGCGCAGGCCGCCCTGGCCCGGACAATCGCCGCCTATCTGCGCTTTGTCATCCGCACCACGCGCTGGCGCTTCGAGGGGCGCGAGCATGTCGCGCATGCCCGCGCCCGTGTGGTGGTCGCCTTCTGGCACGAGGCACTGCCGCTGCTCCCCAAGCTCTTCGCCGATGCCAGGCGCCAGATCCCCGGCCTGCGCGTCGTCGTCCTCGCCAGCCGCCACAAGGACGGCCAACTCCTCGGCGGCATCATGCGGGCGCTGGGCATGGATGTGGTCCACGGCTCCTCCAGCCGCGACGGCCGCTCGCGCGGCGGCAGCGCCAGCGTGCGCGAACTGCTCGACGTGCTCGAAGCCGACCACGTCGCGGCCCTCACGCCGGACGGCCCGCGCGGCCCCGCCCGCACGGCCGCCGCCGGCGTTGCCCAACTGGCCGGCCTGTCCGGCGCCCCGATCATCCCGGTCGGCGCCATGCTGGCCCACAGCAAGCGGCTGCGCACCTGGGACCGGCTGATCTTCCCCCTCCCCTTCGGCCGCGGCGCCCTGGTCTGCGGCCCGCCCGTCCATGTGCCGCGCGAGGGCTGGGAAGCCGCATTGCCCGACATCGAAAGCGCCATCACCGCGGCCCAAACCCGCGCCGAACAGGTCGCGGCCGATCCCGCTGCCCAATGAGCCTGCTCGCCCTTTATCGCGGCGCCACCACCCTGGCAGCCCCCGCGCTGCGCCTGATGCTCGCGCGGCGCGCAGCGCGCGGCAAGGAGATCGCAGCCCGCCTGCCCGAACGCCGCGGCATCGACGCCACAACCCGCCCCCCGGGCCGCCTGCTCTGGCTGCATGCGGCCAGCGTGGGCGAGAGCGTATCGGTGCTGCCCGTCCTCGCCGCCCTGCCCTGCGCCATCACCGTGCTGATGACCACCGGCACCGTCACCTCCGCCGCCCTGCTCGCCCGCCGTCTGCCCGAACTCGGCCTCGACCGGCGCGTGATCCACCGCTTCGTCCCGCTCGACGTTCCCGCCTGGACCGCCGCTTTCCTCGACCATTGGCGGCCGGATGCGGCGGGCTTCGTCGAGAGCGAAATCTGGCCCAACCTGATCGCGGGCTGCATGGCCCGGCGCATTCCGCTCGCCCTCGTCAACGCCCGCCTCTCCGCCCGCAGCCATCAAGGCTGGTCTCGCCTGCCCGGCCTCGCCCGCCGCCTGTTCGGCGCCTTCGATCGCGTGATGGCCCGCGCCCCGGAGGATGCCGCCCGGCTGCACAGCCTCGGCGCGGCAGCATCGCGGTTCACCGGCAACCTCAAATACGCAGCCCCTCCCCTCCCCGCCGACCCGGCCGAGCTGGGCCGCCTCACCCGCCTGCTCGACGGCCGCCCCGCCTGGCTCGCTGCCAGCACCCATGCCGGCGAGGATGCCGCGCTGCGCGCCGTCCATGACCGGCTCGCAGCCGCGGTGCCGGGCTTGCTCAGCATCATCGTGCCGCGCCACCCCGAACGCGGCCCCGAGGTTGCCGCCGCCATGGCCGGCCTGCCCGTCACCCGCCGCGCCCTCGGGCAAGACCCGCCCGCGGCCGGCGGCATCTACGTGGCGGATACGCTGGGCGAGCTCGGCCTGTTCTACCGTCTCGCCCCCATCGTTTTCGTCGGCCGCAGCCTCGGCGCCGCCGGCGGCCAAAACCCGCTCGAACCCGCCCGCCTCGGCGCCGCCGTCGCCGTGGGCCCGGCGGTGGCCAATTTCGCCGACATCGTCCCCGCACTCGCCGCCGCCGGCGCGTTGCACCAGGTGCAGGACGCAGCCGGTCTCGCCGCCTTCGTGGCCGACCTGCTGGCCCGGCCCGGCCGCCGCGCCGCCATGGGCCAGGCCGGGATCGCCGCCGCCTCCGCCCTCGCCGACCTCCCCGCCCGCGTCGCCGCCGAACTCGCCGGCATGATGGCGGCCCGCTAGATGCGCAGCCCGGATTTCTGGCGCCGCAACGGCCTCCTGGCCGGCGCCCTCGCCCCGATCGGCCGGCTCTATGCCGCCGCCACCGCGCGCCGCGTCGCACGGCCCGGCTGGTGCGCCCCGGTGCCGGTGATCTGCATCGGCAACGCCACCGCCGGCGGCACCGGCAAAACCACCGTGGCACTCGACCTCGCCGCCCGCCTGATCGCCCGCGGCCTGTCCGTCGCCTTCCTCACCCGCGGCTACCGCGGCAGCCTGACCGGGCGCGTCGACCCCACCCGCCAGCCCATCGCCATGACCGGTGACGAAGCCCGCCTCCTCGCCGCCATGGCCCCCACCTATATGGGCCCCGACCGCGCCATCACCGCGCAAGCGGCGATCGCGGGCGGCGCGACATGTCTGGTGATGGATGACGGTCTGCAGAACCCGACAGTGCAAAAACGATCCCTCCTGGTGATCGACGGCGCCGCGGGCATCGGCAATGGCCGCATCATCCCGGCCGGACCGCTGCGCGAACCGCTCGCGGCCGCCGCCCGGCGCTGCCGGGCGGCCGTGATCATCGGGCCGGACGATCACGGCATTGCGCGATCCCTCATGATCCCGGTGCTGCACGCCCACCTCGAATGCCAAGGCGAAATCGCCGGATTGCGCCTCTTTGCCTTCGCCGGCATCGGCCGCCCCGGCAAATTCCACGACACGCTGCGCGCCGCCGGCGCCGATGTGGCGGGTATCCGCGATTTCCCCGATCATCACCGCTTCACCGACAGCGAATTCGCCGCAGTCCTGCACGCCGCCCGCCGCCTCGGCGCCGAGGCGGTCACCACGCCCAAGGACGCCATCCGCCTCACGGCCGACCAGCGCGCCAAGATCCGCATCGCCGATGTCCGCCTCGTTTGGGACGATCCGGCCGGGCTCGATGCGGTGCTCGATGCGATGCTGGAGCCGCTCTGATGCCGGTATCGCTCAGGTTGCGCCTCCAGGCCGGCCTCGTCCGTGCGCTGATCGGCCTGGTCGCCCGGCTGCCGCCTGCCACCGCCTCCACGCTCGGCGGGCGCATCGCGCGGTGCATCGGCCCCTGGCTGCGGGTGAGCCGCGTCGCGGATGCCAATCTGCGCCGCGCCATGCCCGAGATCGACGCCGCCGGGCGGGCTCGGATCATCCGCGGCGTGTGGGACAATCTCGGCCGTACCGCCTGCGAGTTTCCCCATATCCGTCATCTCGGCGCCACCGACAGCGGGCCGGGCATTGAAATCGTCTGCGAACCCGAACGCCTCGCTGCTTTCCGCGCCGGGGGGGCGGTGATTTTCGTGTGCGCGCATCAGGCGAACTGGGAAGCCTTGACGCCGGTGCTCGCCCAGTTCGGCCCGCGGCCCGGCGTGTTCTATCGCGCCGCCGGCAATCCGCTGGTCGATCGGCTGATCCAGAGCTTGCGCGGTGGCAGCGGGATCGCCTGGTTCGCCAAGGGGCGCGCCGGCGCGCGGGCGGCGATGCTGCATCTGCGCGATGGCGGGCAACTCGGCGTGCTGGCCGATCAGAAAATGAACGACGGCATCGAAGCCACCCTGTTCGGCCATCGCGCGATGACCGCCAGCGCCCCTGCCGCCCTCGCCTTGCGCTTCGGCTGCCCGCTGGTGCCGGTGCGGGTTGAACGGCTCGGCCCCGCGCGGCTTCGCGTGGTGATCGAACCGGCGCTGGTGGTGCCCGCGCGTGGCGCGCGGCATGACGAGGTTGCAGTGTTGACGCAGATGGTGAATGACCGGCTCGAAGCCTGGATCCGCGCCAGGCCCTGCGAATGGCTGTGGCTGCACCGAAGATGGCCCAAGGACATCACACGATAAGGACCGCGATCGCTCATTCGGTATCATCGGCGCGCGGACCGGTGGGGTGAGTGCGGTGCCGGGGGCGATGCCGGGCGCAATCTGGGCGTTACAGAGCAAGAGAGCCCTGCCGCGACGGGGCCTTGCCGCCGGCGGCGGTGGCGCGGATTTCGCCGTCGCTGAAGCGCAGGCGCAGATCGGCGCCGGGTTTGACGGCGGTGGCCGCGGTGATCGGATGGCCGGCGGCGTCGGAGACCAGGACGTAGCCGCGGGCGAGGACATTTTCGTAGGACACCGATTTGAGCCGCGCCGCCAGGCCTTCGAGCCGGGCGCGGGATTCGCGGATGCGGGCGGCGAGCGGGGCGTCGGACAGGCGGGGCAGGATGCGCCCCGCCGCAGCCCCGCGCAGGGCGACGGCGTGGCGCAGCGCGGAGCGGAGTTTTTCGGCCGACAAGTGCAATCCCGCGCGTCGCGCCGCGAGGATGCCGGGGAGGTCCGGCACGGCGGCGGCGCTGCGCTGGAAGGCGGCGCGGCGGGCGGCGAGGAGGTTGGGGAGTGCGAGGGCGAGACGGGTGGTGCGGTCATCGAGGCGTTGACGCGCGGTGCCGAGCAAGGTGGGGAGATCGGGCAGGCCGCGTTCGGCGCGTTGCAGGGCGAGGCGGCGTTCGCCGGTGAGGCGGTTGAGCGCGCCGGCGAGGCGGGCGGTTTGGCTGGACAGGGTGGCAGCGAGTTCGACGCGGCTGGGGACGGCGAGTTCGGCAGCGGCCGTGGGGGTGGGGGCGCGGCGGTCGGAGACGAAGTCGATCAGGGTGGTGTCGGTTTCGTGGCCGACGGCGGAGATCAGCGGGATCGTGCAGGCGGCCGCCGCGCGCAGGACGGCTTCGTCGTTGAAGGCCATCAGGTCTTCGAGACTGCCGCCGCCGCGGGCGACGATGAGGACATCGGGGCGGGGGATGGCGCCGCCCCGGGGGATGGCGTCCATCGCGGCGATGGCGGCGGCGATTTTTTGCGCGGCCCCTTCGCCCTGCACCGGGACCGGCCAGAGCAGGATGTGGCGGGGGAAGCGGCGCGCGATGGTGGTTTTGATGTCCTGGATGACGGCGCCTTGTTCGGAGGTGATGACGCCGACGACGCCGGGGAGCATCGGGAGCGGGCGTTTGCGGGCGGATTCGAACAGGCCTTCGGCGGCGAGGCGGGCGCGGAGCAGTTCGATTTTGGCCAGCAGGGCGCCGGCGCCGGCGAATTCCATGCGCTCGACGATGAGTTGGTAGTTGGAGCGGTCGGGGTAGGAGGAGATCTTGCCGGTGGCGATCACCTCGATGCCGTTTTCGGGGTCGAGCCCGAGGCGGGGGACGGCGAATTTCCAGACGACGCCGGCGATCTTGCCGCCTTCGTCCTTCAGCGAGAAATAGAGGTGGCCGGAGGGGTAGCGTTTGAATTCGGTGATTTCGCCGCGCACGCGGACGCGGCCGAAGGTGGTCTCGAGGGTGCGTTTCACCGCGCCCGAGATTTCGGAGACGGTGAATTCGGGGAGATTGGACAGGACGGGGTCGGACATTGCGATACCCTATGCTAAGGGGCGGACAAGGTTAAGCGGAGGCTGATATGCGGGTGCTGGTGATCGGGTCGGGCGGGCGGGAGCATGCGTTGTGCTGGGCGATCAGCGCGTCGCCGGCATTGACGAAATTGTGGTGCGCGCCGGGCAATCCAGGGACGGCGGAGGTGGCCGAGACTGTGGCGATCGGGGTGATGGATATTCATGATCTCGTGACGTTTGCCGTAGCACAGCGGGTCGATCTGGTGGTGCCGGGGCCGGAGGGGCCGCTGGTGGCGGGGATTTCGGACGCGATGGGCAACGCGGGGATTGCGTGTTGCGGGCCGAGTGCTGTGGCGGCGCAGTTGGAGGGGAGCAAGACGTTCACCAAGGAATTGTGCGATGCGGCCGGCTTGCCGACGGCGGCGTGGGAGCGGTTCGAGGATGCGGCTGCCGCGCGGGCGTTTGTGCGGCGGCGGGGGGCGCCGATCGTGGTGAAGGCGGATGGGTTGGCGGCGGGCAAGGGGGTGGTGGTCGCCGAGACGGTGGCGGAGGCGGAGGCGGCGATTGCGGCGTTCATGGAGCGGGGGTCGCTCGGCGAGGCGGGGCGGGCGTGTGTGATCGAGGAATGTCTGGTGGGGGAGGAGGTTTCGGTGTTCGCGTTGTGCGACGGAACGGATGCGATTCCGTTGGGGGCGGCGCAGGATCACAAGCGGGTGGGCGATGGGGATACCGGGCCGAATACCGGGGGGATGGGGGCTTATTCGCCGCCGCCGGCTTTGACGAAGGCGCTGGAGGAGGAGACGATGGCGCGGATCATTCGCCCGGCGCTGGCGGAGATGGCGCGGCGGGGGACGCCGTTTCGGGGGATTTTGTTTGCGGGGCTGATGTTGACGGATGATGGGCCGAAGCTGATCGAGTTCAATGTGCGGTTCGGCGATCCGGAGTGTCAGGTGTTGATGCTGCGGTTGCGCTCGGATTTGTTGCTGGCGTTGCAGGCCGCAGTGAGCGGGGAGTTGTCGCATTTCGCGATCCGCTGGAGTGCGGAGCCGGCGATCGGGGTGGTGATGGCGGCGCAGGGGTATCCGGGGGTGGCGGTGAAGCATACGCGGATCGGGGGGGTGGAGGCCGCGGCCGCCGTGCCGGGGGCGATGGTGTTTCATGCCGGGACGGAGGTGTTGGATGGGCATCTGGTATCCTCCGGGGGGCGGGTGTTGACGGTGTGTGCGAAGGGTTCGGATCTCGCGGCGGCGCGGGCTGCGGCCTATGCGGCGGTGGGGCGGCTCGATTGGCCCGAGGGGTTCTGCCGGAGCGATATCGGGTGGCGGGCGTTGTGATTTCGATATCGTAACATTTAGGGCGTGCGGAAGGAGCATGGGTTAGCGCCATTTTGAAAAGACGGGCGGGTTCAGGTGCGCCGTGGGTGGGGCGAGGCGGGACGCGGGCGCGGGGTGCGGGGTTTGGCTTGGGTGCGGTTTGGCGGGTTTGGGCTGCGGTGGCGGGGGATCGCCGGGCATTTGGATGCCGAGGGCGCGGGCCAGGGGGCGCAGGAGGCGCCGGGCGCGGGGGATTTCGGCGAGGAAGCGGGCGCAATCCGGGGTGGCGAGGAGGGTTTCCAGTTGGGTGGCGCGGGTGCGGGCGTCGTGATGATCAAGGGCGCGGGCGAGCCAGGCCTCGCCTCTGGGGAGGCGGGGTTGGCTGTCGGGCCGGGGGGTGCGGGGCGGGGTTGGGTGGGTTTTGGGGCGGGATTTGGGGATGGTGTTGGTTTGCCAGCGGGCGAAGAGGGTTTCGAGGCGGGTGGCGGTTCGGTTGAGGTGGTTCCAGA
>CANFKS010000133.1 GCA_947447625.1 Rhodospirillales bacterium
ACAGGCCTTTCAGGCGAGGTGACAGGCCACGGATTGCCCCCTGCCTGTTTCACCCCCCCTGCCGGTATCGCGCAGCACGGGCTCCTCGGTTTTGCAGCGATCGACGGCGCGCGGGCAGCGCGGATGAAACCGGCACCCGCCGGGCGGGTTGAGCGCGGAGGGCACTTCGCCTTGCACGGCGATATGCGGGCGGGTGGCTTCGATGTCGGGGTCGGGGATGGCCACGGCGGCGAGGAGGGCCTGGGTGTAGGGGTGTTGCGGATGATCGTAGAGGGCTTCGCGCCCGGCGATCTCCACGATGCGGCCGAGATACATCACGGCGATGCGGTCCGAAATATGGCGCACGACGGCGAGGTCATGGGCGATGAACAGGTAGGTGAGGCCGAAGCGGGATTGCAGGTCCTGGAACAGATTGACGATCTGGGCCTGGATCGACACGTCGAGTGCTGAGACCGGTTCGTCGCAAATCAGCAGATCCGGCTGCATGGCCAGCGCCCGCGCGATGCCGATGCGCTGGCGTTGGCCGCCGGAGAACTCATGGATGTAGCGATCCGCCATGTCCTGGCGCAGGCCGACCATGGCGAGGAGGTCGCGCGCCTTGCTGTCGCGGGCGGCGCGGCCGGGTTCGATGTTGTGCACGATCATGGGTTCGGCGATGAGTTGGCCCACGGTCATGCGCGGGTCGAGCGCGCCGAACGGGTCCTGGTAGATCATCTGAATGCGGCGGCGGAACGGGCGCAATGCTGCGCGGTTGAGCCGGGTGATGTCGGTGCCGTCGAAGCGGATGGTGCCGGCGGTGGTGGCGAGCATGCGCAGCACGGCAAGCCCGGTGGTCGATTTGCCGCAGCCGGATTCCCCCACGAGGCCCAGGGTTTCGCCGCGATCGACCGAAAACGAAACACCGTCGACCGCCTTGACGGCGCCGACCTGGCGGCGCGCGAGCACGCCCTTGAAGATCGGGAAATGGACTTTGATGCCATCGACGCTCAGGAGCGGGGGTTCAGGCTGCATCGCGGAAACAGGCCTTCCAGTGCCCGGGGGCGACTTCGGCGAGGGCGGGGCGGGCGGCATCGCAGGCGGCGGATGCGCGGGGGCAGCGCGGGCGGAAGGCGCAGCCCGGCGGCATGCGCGCGAGGTCGGGCGGTTGGCCCTCGATCGGGATGAGCCGCCGGCCGGTCACCTGATCGAGGCGCGGGATGCAGGCCAGCAGCCCCGCGGTATAGGGGTGTTGCGGCGTGCGGTAGAGGTCGCGCGCCGCGGCGGTCTCCACGATGCGCCCGCCATACATGACCGCGACCCGGTCGGCATAGCGGGCGACGATGCCGAGGTCATGGGTGATCAGGATCAGCGCGGTGCCTTGTTCGCGCGCGAGTTCCTTGAGCAAGGCGAGGATTTGCGCCTGCACGGTCACATCGAGGGCGGTGGTGGGTTCGTCGGCGATGATCAGTTTGGGTTGGCAGGCCAGCGCCATGGCGATCATGGCGCGCTGGCGCTGGCCGCCCGAGAATTGATGCGGATAGGCATTGACGCGGGCGCGGGCATCGGGCAGGCGAACCCTGTCGAGCAGGTCTCCGGCGCGGGCGATGGCCTTGTCCCAGGTGGCGCCGCGATGCAGCACCTGGGGTTCGCCGACCTGCACGCCCAGGGTGAGCGATGGGTTGAGGCTGGTCATCGGCTCCTGGAAAATCATCGCGATCCGGTTGCCGCGGACAGCCTGCATCTCGGGCTCCGGGAGTTTCAGCAGATCCTGGCCTTCGAACAGGATTTCCCCGGCCGCGATCCGCCCGGCGGGCTGCGCGATGAGGCGCATCAGGGACAAGGCGGTGACCGATTTGCCCGAGCCCGATTCGCCGACGATCGCCAGCGTTTCGCCGGCTTCGAGATCGAACGACACCCCATCGACCGCGGTGAGCACACCGCGATCGGTCCGGAAGGTGGTGGTCAGGCCCTTGACGGAGAGCAGCGGCATCAGTGGCCCATCTTCTTTTTCATGTCCTGATCGAGCCACAGCCGGGCATAGATCGGGCCGGGCTTGACCGCGCCCACGCGCAATTCGCCGTCGTAGTTTTTCACCCAGGGCCACCAGGCGGTGTAGAGATAAGGCACGGGCAGCCAGATATGCGGGGCCTTGTCGAGGATTTCGATGGTCATTTCCTTGATCATCTTCTGCCGCGTGGCCTCGTCGCGGGTGTGGAAGACGGCATCCATCTTGGCGTTGTAGGCGGGGTCGTTGTACTGCGCCGGGTTCCAGGCCTGACCGGGGGTGTAGGATTTGTGCAGCGTGCGGGTCGGGTTGGTGTGGCCGTTGGACATGAAATAACCCGGCGCATTGCTCAGCGATGTCATGGCGCTGAGGAAGGCGCCGTATTCCATGGGCTGGACTTCGATTTTGACGCCGATCTGTTCGAGGTAGCCCGCGATCAAAGGCAGCAGGTCCATGTTGTCGGGCGAGCAGGAGCAGACCTGGGTCTTGAAGGTGAAACCCTTGGGGTAGCCGGCTTCGGCCAGCAGCTTCTTGGCCTTTTCGGGGTTGTATTCGAAGAGTTCCTTGACCGAGGCGGGCATTTCGCTGAGCCCCTGGTAGTAGCCGATATAGTCGGGGTGCTGCGGATAGGCAAAGAGTTCGGCATTGCCGCCGTAATATTCCTTGACGATCTCCTGCTTGTTGATCGCCATGTTGAGGGCGCGGCGCACACGGATGTCATCGAACGGCTTGGTGTCGACCCGCATGGCGAGATAGGTGCCGGAATAATTCAGCCAGCGCGCCCATTTCAACTGAGGGGCTGATTTTTTCAACTGCTCGACGGCTTGCCAGCGGATGGTTTCGAGAATGTCGAGCTTGCCGGTGCGCAGGGCGGCGTGCTGGGTCGCCTCGTCCTTGATGATGCGGTAGGTGACTTTGTCGACGAAGGGGAGTTTGTAGTCGGCGCCGTCGATTTTTTCCTTGTCCCAATAGATCGGGTTTTTCGAATAGGCCTGGGCGTTGCCCTGGAGATATTCGCTGAGTTGGAACGGCCCGGTGCCGGTGGCGTTTTTCCAGTTGGAAATGCCGGCATCGACGAGTTCCTTGGGGATGATCTGGGAATAATAGCCCCAGCCGAACCGGTAGTCCCAATCGGCGTTGTATTCCTTGAAGTGGAAGATCACCGTGTGCGGATCGGGCGCATCGACCTTGGCGATGTATTCGTAATAATCCGGGAAGCGCTTGGCCGAGGCGTTCTGGCGGTTGAAACTATAGACGACGTCTTCGGCGACGAAGGGGCGGGATTTCATGACGCCCGGTTTCTCCGGCCACATCACGCTTTGGCGCAGCTTGATCACCAAAGCGAGCGGGTTCTCCTGCCAGGACCAGGTTTCGGCGAGTTCGCCGCGGATGGCCTCGCTCGGCAGCCAGGCGTCGGGCTTGAAGTTGAATTTTCCGCCGTTGCGCACGCTTTTCGACAGGTCGCCGGAGAACAGGGTTTCAAGATAGGGCCCGGCGTCGTGGTTGAGTTTCCAGGCGAAGTCGGCAGGGTCGAAGGAGAGGGCGGAAATCGTGGGGTAGACGGTGCCGATTTCGAGATTGCCGCCGTAATTGGGTTTTTGCGCGAAAGCGGGGGCGGCGAGCATCAGGGCAAGGCCGGCGAGGGCTGCTTGTTTTGCAAAACAACCAGCAAAAAAACGCGTCCTCTTCAAGGTCAGGCGCATTGTTCACTCCGATCCCGTGTGTTGAAAGTTTTTGGCTGCTTTTTTTCAAAAAAGCGGTCCTTGCTGCCTCGCCGCATCCTACCGACTGCCCCGCATCCGCGGATCCAGCAGATCGCGCAGCGCATCGCCCAGCACATTGATGCCGTAGACCACGAGGGTGAGGCACAGGCCCGGCGCGAGGGCGAGCCAGGGCGCCATATACATGTAGGTCCGCCCGGAGCCGCTCAGCATGCCGCCCCAGGTGGGCGCAGGCGGCGGCACGCCGAAGCCGAGGAAGGACAGGCCCGATTCGACCAGGATCACCGCGCCCACCCGCGTGCTGAACAGCACCAGCACGGGGGCCATGATATTGGGCAGGATGTGGGCCAGCAGCACGCGCAGGGTCGAGGCGCCCATCGACTGGGTGGCGTGGATATACATGTTCTCGCGCGTCGAGACGACGGCGCCGCGGATGATGCGCGAGCCGCCGATGCCGAAGGTGAGCCCCAGGATGAAGATCACCTGCACCATGCCGGGGCCGACCACCGAGACCACGACGATGAGGATGATCAGTTCGGGAAAACTCATCCACGCATCGACCAGGCGTTGCAGCAGCATGTCGATCTTGCCGCCGAAATAGCCGCTGACGATGCCGAGCGTGAGCGAGATCACGGTGGCGAGGCTGGCCGCGGACAGCCCGATGATCACGGAAAGCTGCGCGCCGAACAGGATGCGGGAGAACATGTCCCGGCCCAGATGGTCGGTGCCGAACCAGAAGCGGGCGGAGGGCGGCTTCAGGCGGTTGACGGGGCTGATCTGGTTGATGCCGTAGGGGGCGATCACATCGGCGAAAATGCCGCAGATCAAAAACACCAGAACAATCGCCAGGCCGATCGCGCCCAGCGGTTTTTCGCGCACCAGGCGGAGCAGCCCGGCGATGAACGGGTGGCGCCGGGGTGGCAGCGCGCTGCGCGGGGGCGACACGATATCGCTGGCGGCGGCCATCAGCGATACCTGACCTTGGGATCGAGCAGCCCGTAGCTGAGATCGACCAGCAGGTTGATCAGCACCACAGCGACGCCCACGATGAGGAAAACGCCGGTGATGATCGGGTAATCCCGCCGCCCCACCGCTTCGAGCAGCAGCAGCCCCATGCCGGGGATGACGAAGATCTGCTCCATGATCACCGCGCCGCCGATCAGGATCGGGGCCTGCAGGCCGATCAGGGTGACGACCGGGATGAGCGCGTTGCGCAGCGCATGGCGGATGACCACGCCGCGCTCGTTCTGGCCCTTGGCCCAGGCGGTGCGGATGTAATCCTGGCGCAGCACTTCGAGCATCATGGTGCGGGTCATCCGCATCGTCACCGCCGAGAGCGAGGTGCCGAGGATCACGGCGGGGATGGCGAGTTGCAGCAGATTGCCCAGCGGATCCTCGGCGAAGGGCACGAATTTGACCTCGGGCGAGACGCCCCACCAGATCGAGGGAAACACCATCACCATCGTGCCCATCCAAAATCCGGGGACGGCGAGCATCAGGATGGAAAAGGAGCGCCCGATGATATCGCCCAGCCCGTCCTGGCGCAGGGCGGAGACGATGCCGATCGGGATGGCGAGGCCGAGTGCCACCACGAGCGCCATGATGCCGAGTTCGAAGGTGACGGGCAGGCGCGCGAAGATCTCCTCGCCGACCGGGCTGTGCTGCCACAGCGAGCTGCCGAAATCGCCGCGCAGCAGAATGCCGCCGATCCAGCTGAAATACTGCGCAAGCATCGGCCGATCGAGGCCGAGCGCCGCCTCAAGCGCATCGCGGCTGACTTTGGAGCCGATGTCGTTCTGCGCGATCATCATGTCGATGATGTCGCCCGGGATCATCCGCACCGTCGTGAAAACGATCAGACTGGCGAAAAACAGCGTCGGAATCAGCGCGAGCAGACGGCGGACCAGATAGGCCTGCATGCTTCGTCATCCTCCCCGGCCGCGGCTTGCTGCCCCGTGCCGCGGCGATGCTAGCGGAGGAGTTCAACCGACAACAAGGGGCTAATTGCAACCCATCACCGCGCCCTCGAACACGCACGCCCCAAGCCACGCGCGCCCCAAACCCCGCAAGCCCCAAACCACGCAAGCCCCAAACCCCGCAAGCCCCAAACCCCGCAAGCATGGCGCGGGGCCTTGCCATCCGCGTCGCGGCAAGCGAGTTTTGTCATCCTCAGAACACCCATGCAGCACACCGAGGTGGCCGTGAACGATTCAGTCAATGTAACCGAGCAGGTCCGCAAGTTCCGCGTCGTCGGCACCAGCCCCGTCCGGCCGGACGGGGTGCCGAAGGTGACGGGCCGGGCGCAATACGGCGCTGATCTCACCTTGCCCGGCATGCTCTATGGCCGCGTGCTGCGCAGCCCCCATGCCCATGCCCGCATCGTCTCGATCGACACCTCCAGGGCGCTGGCGCTGCAGGGCGTGAAATCGGTGGTCACGTCGGCCGATTTCCCGGAGCAGGTGTTCGCCTACAACGGGGCCGATCGGGTGGCGATCAATTTCTGGCACACCACGCGCAACATCATGGCGCGCGAGAAGGTGCTGTACGAGGGCCATGCGGTCGCCGCGGTCGCCGCCATCAGCCCCGCGGTCGCCGCGGCGGCGCTGGGGTTGATCGAGGTGGTCTATGCGGTGTTGCCGCATGTGATCGATGTGGACGAGGCGATGGCGCCGGATGCGCCGCTGCTGTTCGAGGACATGATCACCCGCGGCGTGGAACCGGCACCGCTGAAGCCGTCCAACATCGCCAAGATCAGCACCTACGCGATCGGCGACGTGGCGGGCGGCTTCGCCAAGGCCGATGTGGTGATCGAACAGGACTTCAAAACCGCCGCCGTGCACCAGGCCTATATCGAGCCGCATGGCTGCGTGGCGCGCTACGAGGCGGATGGCCAGGGCGAGATCTGGGGCTCGAGCCAGGGGCATTTCGCGGTGCGCGCGCTGACGGCGCAGCTCTGCGGCATGAAGCAGGGCGATCTGCGGGTGATACCGGCCGAAATCGGCGGCGGGTTCGGCGGCAAGACGGTGGTCTATCTCGAGCCGGTCGCGCTGATGCTGTCGAAAAAAGCGGGCTATCCGGTCCGCCTGACGATGTCGCGCGAGGAGGTGTTCAAGGCGACCGGGCCGACCTCGGGGGCCTCGATGCGCATCAAGATCGGCGCCATGCGGGACGGCACCGTGGTGGCGGGCGAGGCGGAGTTCCGCTTCCAGGCCGGCGCCTTTCCGGGCTCGCCGGTGATCAATGCCTGCATGTGCGCGTTTTCCTCCTATGCGATCCCCAATCTGAAGGTGGTCGGCTACGACGTGGTCAGCAACCGGCCCAAGGCGGCGGCCTATCGCGCGCCGGGCTCGCCGATCGCGGCCTTCGGGGTCGAGGGGGTGATGGATATGCTGGGCAAGCGGCTCGGCATCGATCCGATCGAACTGCGCCTGATGAACGTCGCCAAAATCGGCACGGCCTATGTCTCGGGCGGCACGCTCAACCACGCAGGCTTCGCCGAGACCCTGGCTGCGCTGAAGGCGCATCCGGCCTATGGCACCGCACTCGGGCCCAACCAGGGCCGCGGCGTGGCCTGCGGCTACTGGTTCAATGGCGGCGGCGAATCGGGCGCCACGCTGCAGGTCAATGCCGACGGCACCGCGCTGGTGGCAACGGGCAGCCCCGATATCGGCGGCTCGCGGGCGGCGATGGCGATGATGGCGGCGGAGACGCTGGGCATCGCCTATGACCAGGTGCGCTCGATCGTGGCCGACACCGGCTCGGTCGGCTACACCCATGTGACCGGGGGCTCGCGGGTGACCTTCGCCACCGGCATGGCGGTCGATGTGGCGACCAGGGCGATGACCAAGGAACTGTGCCTGCGCGCCGCCCGGATCTGGGGCGTCGATCCCGAGGGCGTGATCTGGGAGGACGGGCAGGCCAAGCCCGCCGGGGCCAATGTCGGCAATTTCGATCCGCTGTCGCTGAAGGATATCGCGGCCAGGGCGGCGGCCACGGGCGGGCCGCTGTCCACCGCGGGGACGGTCAATCCCTCCACCCAGGCGCCCGGTTTCTCGGCGCAGTTCTGCGATTTGGAGATCGATCCCGAGACCGGAAAAATCACCATCCTGCGCTTTGTCGCCGCACAGGATGTCGGCACGATCATCCATCCCGGCTATGCCGAGGGGCAGGTCCAGGGCGGCGTGGCGCAGGGCATCGGCTGGGCGATCAACGAGGAATACATCTACGACCGGAACGGCCGGCTCGAGAATGCGGGGTTCCTCGATTACCGCGTGCCGGTGGCGTCGGACCGGATGCCGATCGAGCCGCTGCTGGTCGAGGTGCCGAACCCCGCGCATGCCTATGGCGTGAAGGGCGTGGGCGAGGCGAATATCTGCCCGCCGCTCGCGGCCATCGCCAATGCGGTCGAGGCTGCGACCGGGCTGCGCATGACGGCGCTGCCGATATCGCCGCCCAAACTCCTCGCCGCCCTCGACGCGCGCGCCCCCGACACCCGGGGCTGAGCGGGGGCGCGGGCGCGTCGCATGGCGCGCCCCGGCGCCCACCCAGGGACACGGGCCGACCCAGGGACACGGGCTGGCCCGGATGCGGATGCGGATGGGGATGTGTCGCCGCGCTGGCGCATCACGCTCTGGGCGATGGTGAGTGTGCAACTCATCATGTCGCTGTCCTTCACCATCCTCAGCCCGGTCATGCCGCTGTTCCTGCCGCAGGTCGGCGTGCACGGCATCGTAGCCCTTGATTTGTGGTCGGGCGGGCTGGCGGCGGTCACCTCGTTCATCGCGGCCTTCGCCGCCCCGATCTGGGGGCGGATGTCGGACCGCTACGGGCGCAAGCCGATGGTGCTGCGGGCATCGGCCTGCATCGGCATCCTCACGATCCTGATGGGCCTCGCGCAATCGCCGTGGCATCTGCTGGGCCTGCGCGTGGTGATGGGGGCGCTGGCGGGGTTCAGCACGGCGGCGGTGGTGCTGGTGACGACGCAGGTGCCGCGGGGCAGGCTCGGCAGTTCGCTGGGCTGGCTGTCGACGGGGCAGTTGACCGGCTCGTTGATCGGCCCCGTGATCGGCGGCGTGCTGGCCGATATCACCGGAAGCTACCGCCAGCCGTTTTTCGTGGCGGGGGCGATCTCGCTGCTCGCCTTCGTGGTGTGCCTGTTCCTGGTGCCGGAGCGGTTCACGCCGCCCAGGCAGGCCGCGCAGCGCCCCTCGATGCTGGCGGGGCTGCGGATCCTGACGCGGGTGCCGGCGATGGCGGCGCTGGTGATGGTGCTGCTGCTGTCGCAATTCGGGGTGCAGGCGATCTTTCCGATCATCACGCTGTTCATCCAGGAGATGATCGGCAACCGGCCCGACATCGCGACGCTGTCGGGCCTGGCGTTTTCGGCCTCGGGGCTGGCCGGGGTGGTGGCGGTGCCGCTGCTGGGGCGGATGAGCGATCGGATCGGCGAGCGGCGGGTGCTGCTGCTGGCGATCGCGGGCGCCGCACTGATGACGGCGCCGCAGGCCTTCACCGACTCCTACTGGGTGTTCGTGGCGGAGCGCTTCGCGGTCGGCCTGTTCGTCGGCGCCATCGTGCCGATGACCAACACGATGGTGGCCAAGATGACCTCTCCGGACGCGCGGGGCTATACGTTCGGCCTGACCCAGTCCGCCTATTTCCTGGGCAATTCGCTGGGGCCGTTGACCGGAGGGGTGGTGGGTGCCGCGTTCGGGCTGCACTGGGTGTTTCTGGTGACGGCGATGCTGCTCGCGGCGGCCTGGGCGGCGGTCTATGCGGCGGTGCGCGCAGAGGAGGGGCGCGCAGAGGAGGGGCGTGCGGAGGAGGGGCGTGCGGAGGAGGGGCGTGCGGAGGAGGGGCGTGCGGAGGAGGGGCTAACGGAGAGGCGGCCCCTCTGAGGTGAGGCCTATCTGAAACACGACAAGAACACGGTCGATGGATTCGCGATCTGGCCGATCTCGGAAGCGCGGCGCTCGGGGCCGCCGCTGGCGCCGCGCCAGGGGCGCAGGCCTTGTTCGTCGAGAAACGCCAGCGCCTCGCTCGCCTTGATCGCGAAATTGACGTTTTGCGGAATGTCGCCGCCGGTGATTTTCGCAACCTCGGCGGCGTTGAGTTTGCTGGTGACGATGCCTGCGACGTTGCCCTGGGCATCGAGCAGCGGGCCGCCGGAATTGCCGGGCTGCACGGGGGCGCTGATCTGGAACTGCGCTGGATTGTCGCGCAGCCCGGACAGGGCGGAGATGCTGCCCGTGGTCAGGCTGGGGCCGGAGGAGAGCAGCCCGCTCAGCGGAAACCCATAGGTAATCACGCTTTCGCCGAGCTGCACCGGGGGGGATTCGCGGAAGGCAAGGGGCGGGCCGAAATCGGCGGGGACGACAAGGATCGCAAGGTCGCGCCTGGTGTCGGCCGCGCGCAGGCGGGCCTCGACGGTTTGCCCGGCGGCGTTGCGCGCGGTCATCCTGGTGCAGAAGCGCACCACATGGGCGTTGGTCATCACCGCGCCGGCCGCGAC
>CANFKS010000134.1 GCA_947447625.1 Rhodospirillales bacterium
TCAGCGCCACCGGCGGATAGGGGAGTTGGGGCTGTCGTGCGGGGCATGACCATTTCGATGTTTTACCTGTCGCCCTCAAGGGTAAACTTCCGGGGGGTCGATGTCTCATCGGTGTTGGCACGGAGGGCGATGCTCAGCGCGCTGATACATCGGCGTCGACGTAAACTTGGGGTGTTCAATGGACGCGTTTGCGACAGCGGAGAAGCTGGACCGCGGCTACCTCGGGCGCATCCTGATGCTGACGCTGCTGGCGCCGGATATCGTAGAGGCGATCATGGACGGGCGGCAGCCGGCGGACCTCGGGGTGCACGTGTTGCGCGAGGGGTTTCCGGTGGAGTGGGGGGAGCAGAGAGCGGGTGTTGCTGGCATGGCCTCGCGCCCGATCCGCTCGCGGTCGAGCATGACGAAATGATAGTTTATCGCCTGCCACACCCCGAACCAGCCATAGACGGTTTGTCGCGACGGGAGGCAAGGCGGCAGCATGCGCCACCGGTTTCCACACAGTCATCGCGATTTCCTCCCTGATTGACCCAGCGGGTCTAAGAGATTCACGGGTTCAGCGCTTCCTCTCCAATTTCCTGCATCGTCGAACGAGAGGCATGAGTTGAACCCGAATCCGTTCCACAACTGATCGAAAAGCGGCCGCAACTGGACGTCGTAGTGCCGATCAGCCGCATATTCTTGGACGATCACCGGCTCAAGGGTAGCGACTGGTCGGCCGAGCGCTTTTGGACGTGCCCGCAGTCGATCGATGATGCACTCATGGGCGTTGAGCAAGCTGACGGCTACTGCGAACGGCGGATTGAACCCGAGTTGGACGAGCCCCTCGATATAGCCTTTGACCGAGTCGCGAATGCTGCGTTCAAACCACGGATGATTGAAGGTCAGCTTTCGCCCCTTGTCACCTTCCATGCCGTCAAATCTTGCGTAATTCCCCATGACCCCCTCGGCCCATCCATCGCGGCGGACTTTTACCCAACCCCAGCCCCAATTTCCTTCGTCACCAAGCCGCGCCGACGCTATGACGCCATCAAGGTCGGGCTGCAAACCGATCATGCCCATATGTTCACCGGGCAATACGAACTGCTGACGAAGTGTAAGAGCCTTTGGAAGATCAAACGGCATACCTTTCGGGCCAAGTGGGATTACGTGCAGCACGAGATGACCGCCCATGCCAGTCAGGTTGTTCCTAGTGACAAAATCATTAGCAAATTTGCAGCGGTCGGCGTGGAATGCTCGAAGGCCACGCGCCGATTCATCCAACCGAGAAAATCCGCTCCGGAGTTCGTGGTAAGTCATGTCGCTCACGTTCGTGTTGCGGCGAATTGTCCAACGGCCAGAGGTGTAACCGGTCGGTTTGGATCGATGGGGGCGTGCCGGGCTGCTGGGAATGCCAATGGCAATGACGAACCGTCCGGCCGCCGGGAGTTGAATCTCCCTGATTTGGATCCCGGTTAGCAATGGTTCTGTATTGGCTTCGACAGCGCGCCGATACCGTTCCATCGGCTCGCGGACGTTCTCCAACTCGACACCTGGAATTTCACTGGCCTTGTCACCATTCTCTGCAACGCCGATCAAAATCACACCTCCGGACGCGTTTGCAAAGCCGATGACGTCATCGAGCAGCGACTTCCTGCCACCATCGGTCGCAGGATAGGCATCGCGCTTAAAGTCGAGGTTCTGATCCTCGGCGCGACCGTCTACCTTGAGCTGCAGAATGTCAGCAGCAGTGAGCTGCGTGACGAACTTGCCATTCAGCCGCATGCGTCACTTTGATCCAAAGGGTGTAGTCTCACTCTATCACTTGCAGCATGGGTCGGGAAGGTGAATGCCCTGCATTCGACTGAGCTTGGCGTTGCCCGTATCGAGGAGGGCGCAGACGGGCCTTAGCCGGCCAGCGGCCGGTGCGTATTCCCAACTGCTGGTCCACGCGTCGCGCATCCTGATGCTGACACCGCTGGCGCCGGGAGGCGATCCCGGACGGGCGACAGCCGGCGGACCTCGGGGTGCCCGTGCTGCCAGAGGGTCTTCCGATGCAGTGGGAGAAGCAGAGGAATGGTTATGATATCGCAATATTGCGGCCAGGCAAGTCCAGTGAGCGGATCAAAGTAGGATGTATGGCGTGCATTTTCCGGCGCGTGGGCCGTCGCGTGGGCCGTCGCGGCCCGTGGTTTGTCGCGGGATTGACCTCGTGGGAAGAACCACTCTCGCGCCAGAAAGTCCAAGGCTTGACGAAATTTTCTTGGAGTTCTAGCCTGATGTCAGAGGAATAATATGACATCAGAGATGGCGTCCCTTTCGCCAGAGCAGATTAAGGCCGCACGCTCCCTTCTCGCGTGGTCGCAAAGGGAGTTGGCGACCGAAGCCCGCGTGGCCACTTCGACGGTCGCCGACTTCGAGCGCGGCGTTCGTACGCCTATGTCCAACAATGCACTAGCTATCCGCGAGGCGCTTGAGACGAAGGGGTTGCAGTTCATCGCTGGCGGCGTCGTGGAGAAGGCGATGCTGCCGCCGGCAACGCTGCTCCCCCGACCCGGCGCACTCGTGCGCTGGGTAAATGCGACGCATCTGTCTCAGTGGGGCGAGCGGCGCGACGGCCAGGCCGGCATGCCCGAGCTGTTGAGCCGGCTGATCTACGCCACACACGGACCGGCCGCGACGGTACGCTTCCCTTCCGACGAGAGCATCCAATACCCCGGCTGGGACGGGATCTGCACTATCGCGGCCGGTTCCCGCTTCGTGCCTCATGGGGAATCAGTCTGGGAGATCGGCGCCCAGCGAACTGCAATCCGTGCCAAGGCAAATTCGGACTTCGCTAAGCGCTCGGGAAATCCCCTTGGGCTAATTGCAAGCAAAGCCACTTTTGTCTTTGTCACCCCCCAGCGATTCGTAGGTAAAGATGAGTGGGTGGCGGAGAAGAAAGCGCTCGGAGTCTGGGCAGATGTCGTCGCAATCGATGGCGATGACCTGGTGCATTGGCTCGAAATCTACCCGGCGGTGGCGCAGTGGCTTTCAGTGAAGATAGGTCGCCGGCCGCGGGGGCTGCGAAACTTGGAAGAAGTCTGGGAGGAATGGGTCCGCGCCACTCAGACGCCGCTCACGCCCGATGTCGTCCTGATGAGCCGTGATGAAGACCAGACGGCTGTGCTGAAATGGCTGCGAGGCCCGCCGCAACTTCTGTCTGTACAGGCCGAGGCCCCGGACGAGGCGCTAGCCTTCCTCTACGCCGCGATCAGCCCACTACCCGAGCCCTATAGATTGGCTTACTGGAGCCGGTGCGTGGTGGCCGATACCCCGGACACAGCGCGACAACTCGTGGGCTTGGGTACGCCTTTGACCATCGTCCTGACCGACCCGGAGGGTGGGCTCGCCCGGCGTCTGGTCGATGATGGACACCACGTGTTCGCCGCTTACGGGCCAGCCGCTAATGACCTTGTCGGGGCGCGCCGACTCCCGCGGCCTTGGAAGTTCGACCTGCAGATGGCGTTGACCCGCGCCGGCCTCGACGAGGTGGACGCCCATCGCTTCGCCCACGCGTCGGGGCGTAGCATCACGGTGCTTCGTCGGCTCATGCCTGCCGCCCCCAACTATCGTGCGTCCTGGGCTGCGCCGGCTTCGCCGGAATTGATTGCCGCCATGTTCGCAGGCGCCTGGGTCGAGACATCCGCCCGAGACCGCAAGATCATCAGCGACCTGGCAGGCTGCCCGTATGAGAACGTAGAGGCGGCGCTCGCGCCCCTCACTGCGTTGGGCGGCCCACTCGTCCGGACAGGAGAAGTCTGGAAGGTCGTATCGCTTCGTGATCTTTGGACTCAGATCGGCGGCCAGGTTACGGCTGGCCAACAGGCTCGATTCGAGGTGGCGTTCCACACCGTCCTGGGCGCAATCAATCCCCGGTACTCGAACCGTCCAAAGAACATCTACTATGAGGAGCAAGGCGAATTCGGTGAGGAGCCGTCTGAGGCGCTTCGCCGCGGCTTGACCGAAGCAATGATTGCTCTGGCCGTTTACCCGGATCGTGCGCAACTAATCACTGACGTAGCGAGTCGGGTGGGCCGAGCCGTCCACAACCTCTTGGAAGAGGCGCCGCCGGCGCTATGGTGGTCGCTGTCCCGCGACTTCCACAATATCGCCGAGGCGGCACCGGAGGCATTCTTGGACGCCCTGGAAGCGGCGCTGGAAGGGGACGAGCCGTCAGTTATGTCGCTGTTCCGCAGCGACGAGGGGATGATGCATCCGACGGAATATCTCTCAAGCCTTCTGTGGTCGCTGGAGATGCTCGCGCGCAGTCCAGACTACCTGATGCGTTCGGCGCTATTGCTTGCCCATCTGGACGAGGTCGATCCCGGCGGCAAGTGGGGCAACCGTCCTTCCGCCTCCCTGCGTCGGATCTTCGTGATTTGGTCGCCACAGACCTACGCCACGCCGCCGCAGCGCCTGAAGGTTATCGACCGCATCGCCCGGCAATATCCAGCGGTTGGCTGGAACCTGTTGCTCGCCCTGGCACCGCGGTCCCATGACACGTCGGAGCCATCGTCCAAACCTAACTGGCGGGACTTCACGCCCGATGAACCCGAGGCCATCACTTGGCCGTCGGTGGCGACAGCGGCTAGCGCTATCGGCAAACGGGTGCTGCAGCATGTGGGTGACAATGGAGAGCGCTGGCGAGCGCTGCTCGACCTTTGGTCCAACTTCGACCCGGCATGGCGCACCGCCGCTGCAAAGCAGCTTAGTGCCTATGCCCGCGCCCTCAATGACCAGGGTGAAATCGAGGCGATCCGCGACAAGCTCCGTATTCTCTTGCAGCAGCATCGCGGCTTCAAGGACGCGCCGTGGGCCATGCCAGAGAAGGAACTAAAGCCGCTTGACAAGGTGTTCGGCCTCCTCCAGCCCACAGGCGTTGAAGACAGAGTGCGCTGGCTTTTTCGGCCTGGTGCCAGTGAGCTTCGACCGAATGTCGCTTGGAACAAGCAACAAACAGAGCTGGCGGCTAGACAAGCAGAAGCCGCCGGAGACCTATTGGCAGCCCTGTCGCCAGATCACCTCTTCGCCTTTGCCTCGACGATCACTATGCACTACGAACTTGGCGTCGCCATCGCCACGACGACGGTGCCGGACGACTTGAAGCACGCGCTGATGACGCGGGGCCTCCTGGCTGACGTGCCTGTTGAAACGGATGTTGGCTTGGGCATCCTCTTCGACTTGAAGCAGCACGCTGGCAACCACGGCGACGCTTGGGTGCGTGCACTGTGGGGTCGAGCCATCGCCGAGTCGTGGGGCGAGCGGGCAGAGATGCGAATCGTCCACCATTTTCCGCCGACCGCTTCTACCTGGGCTGAAATCGAGGCGCGGTCAGCTGGGCTTACAGACGCCTATTGGCGTACTATTTCAGTCTATCGCGTCCCCGACGATGCCGATCCGACCTATGTGGTCGATCACCTCCTGAATGTCGGCCGTAGCCGAGACGCAATCAGCTGGCTCGGCCATAACATCAAGATCAGGCCGAAGGGCGGGCTTCTCGTTCGCGCACTTCGCGCGGCCGCTAAGTCTGAGGAGCGGGCGGAGGGCAATGCCGCGGTCATGCTTAGCCACTGGGTGGGCATCATCCTCGATTACATTGAGAAAGATCCGGAGGTTTCCGAGCAGGAAGTCGTTGGGCTCGAGTGGACTTACTTCCAGGCCCTGCGCCATTCGCAGCGACCCCCGCGCACCCTGCATCGCGCGCTGGCTCGCGACCCTGAGTTTTTCGCCTATCTGCTCAAGTTGATCTACCTCCCGGCCGAGGATAGCGGGGTCGTCGAGCCCGAACACGAGGACTTGGAAACGGCCCGAAATCTGGCGAGCCAGGCATATGACGTCCTGCATGACTGGGCGCACGTCCCCGGCGCAGATGATCAAGGCATCATCGATTCGGTGGCGCTGGAGAACTGGGTGAAGCGCGCCCGCAAACTGTTGGTGGAGGCTGGACGCGGCGATATCGGCGATACCAAGATCGGAGAAATCCTGTCGGCCGCAAAGCGCCTGCCAGATTTACCTTGGCCTCCTGAGCCGATACGCGAGATCGTTGAGGTGACTCGAAGCCGTGACCTCGAACGGGGTTTGGAGGTCGGAGTGTACAAGCGGCGCGGAGCAACAGTCCGAATGCCGCATGATGGCGGCGCACAGGAGCGTGCTTTGTCTGAGCGTTATCGCCACGACGCCAAGGCCCTGCGGTTCGATTGGCCTAGAATGGCGGCCTGCCTGGAACGCATTGCGACCACTTACGAGGTGGACGCCAACCGACAGGACCTCAGCGCCGAGCAAAGGGATTGGCTGTGAGCGGCCGTACCTCTGCGGCCACTCAAAGGTACGATCGCAGCATTTTTCGCCCGCGTTAGTACGGGCGCGGCAAGATCCCATCGGACGAAGCCGGGAAATGCTTCTACGCGGGACTTAGTAAATCGTTGTAATAACATGGTGATATGGAAATAATGACGGCGCACCGCAGGCGGTGCATGGGATAGTCGACGGCCTCGCCCTGTGACAGTCTGATCTACTCTAGTTCATTCCCCCCCCGACAAAGCTCCGGCTTACCGAAGGAACCCATGCTCACCGGCGAAATCCGCAGCCAGGTTGACCAGATCTGGAACGCCTTCTGGACAGGCGGCATTTCCAATCCGCTCGAAGTCATCGAGCAGATTACCTACCTCCTCTTCATCCGCCGGCTGGACGAGTTGCACACGTTGGAGGAGCGCAAGGCGCTGCGCCTCAAGCGCCCGCTTGAACGGCCCATCTTCCCCGAAGGCCTCGATCCGCGGCAGCGCCCCTACGAGGACCTCCGCTGGGCCCGCTTCAAGAACGCCGCGCCGGCCGAGATGTTCGTCATCGTCGGAGAGCACGTCTTCCCCTTCCTGCGCACCCTCGGCGCCGACGGCTCCACCTACTCGCACCACATGAAGGACGCCCGCTTCACCATCCCCACGCCCGCCCTGCTCGCGCGCGTGGTGGACATGATCGACCACGTGCCGATGGAGGACCGCGACACCAAGGGCGACCTCTACGAGTACATGCTCGGCAAGATCGCCACCGCCGGCCAGAACGGACAGTTCCGCACGCCGCGGCACATCATCCGCCTCATGGTGGAGATGACGGCGCCGACCGCGAAGGACATCATCGTCGACCCCGCCAGCGGCACCTGCGGCTTCCTCGTCGCTGCCGGCGAATACCTGCGCGACAACCACCCGGACATCCTGCGCGACGACGCGGCGCGGCAGCACTTCCATCACGCGATGTTCCACGGCTTCGATTTCGACAGCACCATGCTGCGCATCGGCAGCATGAACATGCTGCTGCACGGGGTGGAGAACCCCGACATCCGCTACCGCGACAGCCTGGCGCAGGACCATGCGGAGGACGCCGAGCGCTACACCCTGGTGCTGGCCAACCCGCCCTTCGCCGGGGCGCTCGATGCCGAGACGGTGGCGAAGGACCTCACCGACATCGTGAAAACCCGCAAGACCGAGCTGCTGTTCCTCGCCTTGTTCCTGCGCCTGCTGAAGCCCGGCGGCCGCGCGGCGGTGATTGTGCCGGACGGCGTGCTGTTCGGCTCCTCCAAGGCGCACAAGGAGCTGCGGCGGATGCTGGTGGAGGAGCAGAAGCTCGACGGCGTGGTGTCGCTGCCCTCGGGCGTGTTCCGCCCCTATGCCGGCGTGTCCACCGCCATCCTGTTCTTCACCCGCACCGACAGCGGCGGCACCCGCGGCGTGTGGTTTTACGACATGCAGGCCGACGGGTTCAGCCTCGACGACAAGCGCACGCCGCTGCTGGCCGAGGATCAGCTTGGGCCGGTGCCGGCGGCGGTGTTGGATGTGGCGGCGCAGGGGCGCAACAACCTGCCGGATGTACTGGCGCGGTGGCGGCAGCGCGACGGGGCCGAGCGGGAGCGGGCGCGGACGGCTCAGAGTTTCGTCGTGCCGAAAGCGGAAATCGCGGCGGCGGGGTATGACTTGTCGCTGAACCGCTACAAGGAGGTGGTGCGGGACACGGTGACTTACCGCGCGCCGAAGGACATCCTGGCCGATCTGGCGGTGCTGGAGGATGAGATCAGGGACGGGATGAAGGCGCTGGAGGGGATGCTTTCGTGAGCGCGTGGCCGTTGGTCAGGTTGGGCGATATTGCTCGTCCAAAGCAGTATCCCGTTCTTTCGCGCGCCGAGATGACCGAGGCTGGATACCCAGTTTATGGCGCCAACGGAAGGATCGGCTTTGCCTCGACCTTCACTCATACAGCGCCAACGATTCTCATTGGATGCCGAGGCTCTTGCGGAACCGTACACATTACTGAGCCGCGTTCCTACGCGAATGGAAACGCGATGGCGTTGGACAAGATCGATCTTCGAAAATTCGATCTGGAGTTCCTCTATTACTTCTTCGCCTCACGCGGCTTTTCTGATGTGACGACAGGGTCGTCGCAACCCCAAATAATTGGGCAGAACCTTGTGAGGGTGGAAATCCCGGCACCACCACTCGCCGAGCAACGCCGCATCGCTGCCATCCTCGATCAGGCCGACGCGCTGCGGGCGAAGCGGCGGGCGGCGCTGGCGCAACTCGCTGAGATGGCGCAGGCGATCTTCGTGGAGATGTTTGGGGACCCGCGAGCGAACCCGCTTGGCTGGACAATGAAATCTCTAGGCGATCTCGGTGATTTGGAGAGAGGCGTTTCGAAGCATCGACCACGCAACGACCCGAGTTTGCTTGACGGCCCTTACCCGCTCATCCAGACCGGTGACGTCGCAAATTGTGATGGCTACATTCGCAGTTATAGTAGCACATATTCCGAGACCGGATTGCGGCAGAGCCGAATGTGGCCGGACGGCACACTGTGCATCACGATCGCAGCCAATATCGGAAAGACCGGTATTCTAACGTTCAAATCTTGCTTCCCCGATAGCGTCGTTGGTTTCACGCCAGGCGGACTCGTCTGTACTGAGTACGTTCAGACTTGGATGGCGTTTATCCAGCGAAAGCTTGAGGAGGACGCGCCTCAGTCGGCACAGAAAAACATCAACCTCGCGATTTTGAGAGACCTTCGTATCCCCTGCCCTCCGAGGCAGCTTCAGGATACGTTTGTAGCAAGGCTCCGTTGCGTTGATAGACTCAAAACGTCACTTCGAGAGCAATCCAATAAGCTCGACTCCCTCTTCGCCTCCCTCCAGCACCGCGCCTTCAACGGGGAGCTCTGACCGCCATGTCACAGTTCGGCTTTCTGCAAGCGGAATGGCCGGACATCCACGAAGCCGCAACGCGTGCCGAATCCCTCGCCACCGCCGACCCGCGCGCCGCGGCCTTCTACGCCCGCCGCGCCCTCGAACAGGCCGTCGCCTGGCTCTACAAGTTCGATCGCCGGCTGAAGCTGCCTTACCAGGATAATCTCAGCGCCCTGATCCATGATCCCAGCTTCCGCGAGGCGGTCGGCGAGGCGATTTTCTACAAGGCGCGCTTCCTCAAGGACACCGGCAACAAGGCCGTCCACCGCGAGGGCGCCTTCAGCGAGGCCGAGGCGCGCACCGCGGTGCAGGAGCTGTTCCATATCGGCTTCTGGCTCGCCCGCACCTACGCCAAGGGCGCCAAGCCGGTGGACGGCCTGGCGTTCGACCCAGCCAAGCTGCCGCGGCCGATGGCGCAGATCGCCCGGCTCACGATGGACCAGCTGCGCAAGCGCGAGGAGGAGCTGCGGGCGAAGGACGAAAAACTCGCGGAAGTCCTCGCCGATCGCGCCAACCTCGATGCCGAGTTGCAGCGCCTGCGCGAGGAGGTCGCCGCCGCCCGTGCCGCCAATGCCGCGCAGCCCGACACCCACGACTACAACGAGGCCGCCACCCGCGACCATTTCATCGACCTGCTGCTGCGCGAGGCCGGCTGGAACCCGGACGGGGCGAATGTTGCGGAATATCCCGTCACCGGCATGCCCTACGGCACCGGGGAGGGCTTCGTCGACTACGTGCTGTGGGGCGA
>CANFKS010000135.1 GCA_947447625.1 Rhodospirillales bacterium
CCGATCGGAAGGCATCGCGTTCTAGTGGCCGAGGGCCTGGACGATTTCCTCGGTCATCTTCTTCGCGTCGCCAAACAGCATCATGGTGTTGGGGCGGAAGAAGAGTTCGTTGTCGACCCCCGCATAGCCCGAGGCCATGGAGCGCTTGACGAAGAGGACGGTGGCGGCCTTGTCGACCTCGAGGATGGGCATGCCGTAGATGGCGCTCGACGGATCGGTTTTGGCGGCGGGGTTGGTGACGTCGTTGGCGCCGATGACGTAGACCACGTCAGCGGTTGAGAACTCGGAGTTGATTTCTTCGAGTTCGAAGACCTCGTCATACGGGACATTGGCTTCGGCGAGCAGCACGTTCATGTGGCCGGGCATGCGCCCGGCGACCGGGTGGATGGCGTATTTGACGGTGACGCCTTCCTTTTTCAGGGTGTCGGCCATTTCACGGAGCGCGTGCTGGGCCTGGGCGACGGCCATGCCGTAGCCGGGCACGATGATGACCTTGGAGGCGTTCTTCATGATGAAGGCCGCATCATCGGCCGCACCGGCCTTGACGGATCGATCGCCCTGGGCGGCGGCGGCGGGGCCGGCGCCGCTGTCGGTGCCGAAGCCGCCGAGCAGGACGTTGAAGATGCTGCGGTTCATGCCTTTGCACATGATGTAGGACAGGATCGCGCCGGAGGCCCCGACCAGGGCGCCGGTGATGATGAGGGCGAGGTTCTGGATGGTGAAGCCGATGCCGCAGGCGGCCCAGCCGGAGTAGGAGTTCAGCATCGAGACGACGACCGGCATGTCCGCGCCGCCGATCGGGATGATGAGCAGGAAGCCGAGCGCGATGGCGAGCAGCGCGATGGCCCAGAACAGCGTCTGGCTGCCGGTGGCGACGAAGAGGACGATCAGCACGGCGAGCAGAATGCCGAGGGCAAGGTTGAGCGGATGCTGGTAGCGGAAGGTGATCGGGTTGCCCTTCATCAGCGCCTGGAGCTTGGCGAAGGCGATGAGGGAGCCGGAGAAGGTGATGGCGCCGATGGCGAGGCCGATGGACATCTCGACCAGGCTTTGGGCGTGAATGTTGCCGGCGACGCCGATGCCGAAGGCTTCGGGCGCATTCATGGCGGCAGCCGCCACGAAGACGGCGGCGAGGCCGACGAGGGAGTGGAAGGCGGCGACGAGTTGGGGCAGCGCCGTCATTTGGATGCGCAGCGCGATGAAGGTGCCGGCGCCGCCGCCGATGGCGGTGCCGAGGATGATCAGGCCGATGCCGGACATCGACATGCCGTGATGCACCAGGGTGGCGAGGATGGCGATGGCCATGCCGGCCATGCCCATCTGGTTGCCGCGGCGCGAGGTTTCAGGATGCGACAGGCCGCGCAATGCGAGGATGAAGAGGACGGCGGCGACGAGATAGACGAGCGAGGTGAGGGAGGCGTTCATGGCTCAGCGCGCCTTTTTCTTGAACATCGAGAGCATGCGCTGGGTGACGACGAAGCCGCCGAAGATGTTCACGGAGGCCAAAGTGACGGCGAGGAAGCCGAAACCGATCGCCCAGGGGGATTGGGCGAGGCCTGTGGCGAGCATGGCGCCGACGACGATCACCGAGGAGATCGCGTTGGTGACGCCCATGAGCGGCGAGTGCAGCGCGGGCGTTACGTTCCAGACCACGTGATAGCCGACGAAGCAGGCCATGAGGAAAATGGTGAAGAGGAAGACGAAGGGTTCCACGGCTTCGCCCAGCCCGGGCGAGGCGGCGGCCAGGGCGCGGGCGGCGCTGGCCAGCGCGTCGGCCTGGGCGGCAAGTTCGGTCAGGGTCATCGGCGTTCTCCTCAGGCCGCCGCGGCGGGCTGGAATTGCGGATGCACCACGGCACCGCCACGGGTGAGCATGGTGCCCTTGATGATGTCATCGGTGTCGGGAAGTTTGGGGGCCTGGGCCTCCTTGTCCCAGAAAGTGGTCAGGAAGGTCAGCAGGTTGCGCGCATACAGGGCGCTGGAGGCCACCGCGATGCGGCCGGGCCAGTTGCGCCAGCCGACGACGCGCACGCCGCCCGGCGTGGTGATGGATTGGCCAGGGACGGTCAATTCGCAGTTGCCGCCGGCATCGGATGCGAGATCGATGATCACGCTGCCGGGTTTCATGGCGTTGGCCATGTCGGCGGTGACGATGATGGGGGCGCGGCGGCCCATGACGAGGGCGGTGGTGATGACGATGTCGTTTTTGGCGATGGTGGTGGCCATCAGTTCGGCCTGCTTGCGGCGGAAGGCGTCAGACATTTCCTTGGCGTAGGCGCCTTTCTGGGCGGCGGTCTCGTCATCCTCGACGCCGACGAAGCTGGCGCCGAGGGATTTGATTTCCTCCTTGGCGGCGGGGCGGACGTCGGTGGCGGAGACGATGGCGCCGAGGCGGCGCGCGGTGGCGATGGCCTGCAGGCCCGCGACGCCGGCGCCGATGACGAAGACGCGGGCGGGGGGCACGGTGCCGGCGGCGGTCATCATCATGGGGAAGCCGCGTTCAAAAGTGGCGGCGGATTCGATCACGGCGCGGTAGCCGGCGAGGTTGGCCTGGCTTGACAGCACATCCATCGACTGGGCGCGGGTGATGCGGGGGAGGAGTTCCATCGCAGCACAGTCGATTCCGGCGGCGGCCAGCGAGCCGGCGAGGCCTGGCGTGCCGAAGGCGTTGGCGATGCAGACCAGCAGGGTTCCGCGGGGCACATGGGCCAGGATCGCGGGTTCCGGCACCTGAACGGCGAAGACGACGCCAGCGCCGGCGAGGGCGGTTGCGGGATCGGGGGCGATTTCAGCGCCCGCCGCCTGATATTCGGCATCAGATATGGCTGCGGACAAACCCGCACCGGTTTCCACCACCACGCTGAGGCCGAGCGCACCGAGTTTCTTGACCGTATCGGCTGTGGCCGCGACCCTTGTTTCGAAAGCCGCGCGTTCCTTGAGCACCGCCAGGCGCATGCGAAAATCCTTTCACGGTCATCCAGCCGGCCGGAGCCGGTTGGCCCATCTTGCTGGTCCCTCTTGCGGGGCCGTTGTGCGGCGCACATATGCCCCGGCTGGCCCATGCGGCGCAAGGCTTGCCCTCGTGTTCAGGCGTCTGCGTTGGGTTTGCGCACTCGAATACGTGGATGATGCAAGTGAAGCGCGGGTTAATGCAGCGCGGATGCGGGATGCCAGATGCCGCGGCGGCGGTTCGTGGGATGATGGGGCGCGCGGCTTCTCGAGGGGGGCAATATCAGACGGGCAAGAGCTTGATTTTGTGTTATGTTGACGAGTCGCATCGGGATGAATAGCATGGGGGCATGAACACAGTCACGCGCGCCCAGTTGACCGAGACGATCTATGTGCAGGTCGGTCTCTCCCGCAATGAAAGCTCCGATCTGCTGGAGAATGTGCTCGAGCGCATTTCGGTTGCATTATCGTCAGGTGAATCTGTTAAAATCAGTGGGTTCGGAACCTTTTCTGTGCGCCAAAAAGGCCGCCGGATCGGGCGCAATCCAAAGACCGGGGTGGAAGTGCCGATCCTGCCGCGGCGGGTTCTGGTGTTTCGGCCGAGCCAGGTTTTGAAGGCGCATGTGAACCATGTCACGCCGCCCGGAGACGACGGAGACGACGAATGAGCGAGGCAGCGCAGATGCTCGCGAGTGAGCATGGCGAGGCGTCGGCCAAGGCGCGCAAGGCGCCGAACGCGTTTCGTACTATCAGCGAGGTAGCGGACGAACTTCATATCCCGCAGCATGTGTTGCGGTTTTGGGAGACCAAATTTCCGCAGGTCAAGCCGCTCAAACGGGGCGGTGGGCGGCGGTATTACCGGCCTGACGATATCGCGATGCTGCGGCGCATCTCGGATCTGCTCTATATTCAAGGCTACACCATCAAGGGGGTGCAGCGCTTGCTGCGCGAAGGCGGCGGTCGGTTGGCCGATAATATTCCGCCGGCAACGCCCGATGAACAAGCCGCGGCCGAGGCCGAACGGAGCGGAGCACGCGACGACGCGCCGTCGCAACTGCCCATGCCAGGCCTCATCGCACCCGTCACGACAGGACCCGCCAAACCGCGCCCAGCCACCGATGGGACGGCCCTGGCCAAAGCCAACGCCGAATGCGCCCAACTGCGCAGTATGCTCAGCGCCACATTGCGCGAACTCGAGACGATCCGGGCGCTGCTGCGGCACTGAGGGGACAGAAGAGCAAGGCGAGGGGCGCTGCCCCTCGACCCTGCCAGGGGATCATCCCCTGGACCGCATTCATTAGAGCCTGATGATTTTTAGTGGAATCACCAAAAATCTGAATAAGGCGATCAAACAAAGAGTTAGAGCGGGATGCCTTCGCAATCAGAAGGCATCCCGCTCTAAGGAATGGTCTGCAATCAGAGAGGGGGCCTACTCGGTGGTTGTCATCACCGAGTAGGCCCCCTCTCTGATTGCAGCGGGTCTGTGGGCAGGCCCGTCGCGAAGGCATGCAATGGACCCAGCCTGGTCCAGGGGCGGCGCCCCTGGACTTGTTGCCTGATCCCTCAGCCCCGCGCGTCGAGCGGGACGTAGTCGCGGGCCGGGGCGCCGGTGTAGATTTGGCGGGGGCGGCCGATGCGCTGGGAGGGATCTTCGATCAATTCCTTCCACTGGCTGATCCAGCCGACGGTGCGGGCGACAGCGAACAGCACGGTGAACATGCTGGTCGGCAGGCCCATCGCCTTGAGGATGATGCCCGAATAGAAATCGACGTTGGGGTAAAGCTTGCGGCTGACGAAGTAGGGGTCGGAGAGGGCGATTTTTTCGAGTTCGACGGCGAGGTCGAGCATCGGATCGTCCTTGATACCCATTTCGGCCAGGACTTCGTGGCAGGAACCTTGCAGGATTTTGGCGCGCGGATCGTAGTTTTTGTAGACGCGGTGGCCGAAACCCATCAGGCGGGTGTGATTGTTTTTGTCTTTCACGTCGTGCAGGAACTGCGGGACGTTGTCGACATGGCCGATGTCGGCCAGCATTTTCAGGGCTGCTTCGTTGGCGCCGCCATGGGCCGGGCCCCAGAGGCTGGCGATGCCGGCGGCGATGCAGGCGAAGGGGTTGGCGCCCGAGGAGCCGGCGAGGCGGACGGTGCTGGACGAGGCGTTTTGTTCATGGTCGGCGTGCAGGATGAACCAGCGCTCCATGGCGCGGGACAGCACGGGGTTGACCTTGTAGTCCTCGGCCGGGACGGCGTTCATCATGTAGAGGAAGTTGTCGACGTAGCCGAGGTCGTTGCGCGGATAGATGAAGGGCTGGCCGATCGAATATTTATAGGCCCAGGCGGCGATCGTGGGCAGCTTGGCGATGAGGCGGAAGGCGCAGATGCGGCGCTGTTCCGGGTCGTTGATGTTCAGGCTGTCGTGGTAGAAGGCCGACAGGGCGCCGACGACGCCGCACATGATGGCCATCGGGTGCGCATCGCGGCGGAAGCCGTCAAAGAAGCGGCGGATCTGCTCGTGCAGCATGGTGTGGCGCATGATGCCGAGTTCGAAGTCTTTTTTCTGCGTGGCGTTGGGCAGGTCGCCCCACAGCAGCAGATGGGCGACTTCGAGGAAACTCGACTGCTCCGCGAGTTGTTCGATAGGGTAGCCGCGATAGAGCAGGACGCCGGCATCGCCGTCGATATAGGTGATTTTGCTTTCGCAGGAGGCGGTGGCGCCGAACCCGGGATCGTAGGTGAAGACGCCGAGCTGGTCGTAGAGCTTTCGGATGTCAACGACGTCCGGGCCGACCGTGCCCGAGATGATCGGCAGGGTGGCGGTTTTGTTGGTGCCCTCCACCGTCACGGTGATTGTCTTGCCATCCGGTTTTGCCGTCGCGTTCATATCGTCTTTCCTTCCCGGCGCACCCAGTCGCGCTCGATGATCGTCATGGCGGAACCTATTCCCGCCTTGGGTCTTGCGCAACCTTCGCTCATGCAGCAACCGGCCGGGATCGGGGTTGCGTGCGGCTCACGGCGCGGGGGTCAGAGCCAGCCCGCGCGCCACAGGCCGCGGCCGGTGGCGCGGGCGGTGGCTTCCTCGGGGGCAAGGCCGGGCATGTCGGCGCGCGCGCGGGCCCAGCCGGCGGCGACGAGGGCGCGGTTGAGTTCCTGTTCGCCGGCGCGGCAGATGGCGCGGGGGAAGCCTTCGCGGTCTCGTCCGACAAGGCGACAGGTGATGTCGCGGCCGCGGACGAGGGTGGCAAGGGCGGCAGCGGCTTCGGCGCCGCAATCGGTTTGGTTGCCGTCTTGAGCGCGGCAGACCTGGCCGCGGGCGGGAGCGGCGATGCCGTCGAGGCGGATGATGGTTTCGTTCAGCACGAGGGTTTCGCCATCGACGACGGCGGTTTGAGCGGGGGTGGCGCGCAGTTCGCCGGCGAGTGGCGGGACGCGGCCGAACAGTTCGGCCGGGGCGCCGAGCAGGATGACCAGGACACCGAAGGTGGCGCCGAGCAGGCCGGCCCAGACGGCAAGCGGCATCCGGGGCGCGGCGCGGCTGGAGGCGCGGAAGATCCGGCGGGGCGGGCGGAGCGACACGCGGCTTCTCCTGGTGATCAGGTTTGGGCGATCAGATCCGCGATGACGACTAGCGCGCCCCGCAGGTGAGCGCAACATCCGAGTCGCATCGATTTGAACGCGAGTCGCATCGCGGCGGTTCGGGGCTGGCGCCGGTCAGGTCCAAAAGCGCTTGGTCGTGCGGAAACGACGCCAGGCGCGGGCGATGGCGGGGCGATGAAGGTCTCCACGGGCGGCGAGGAGGCCGCGGGCGACGCCGCCGCCGAAGCTGCGGCCGGCCGGGCCGAGGCGGTCAAGCAGGGTGGCGGCGACGGCGGCGTCGTTGAGGTGACCCAGGCATTCCTGCAGGTCGGCGAGGCGGGCGATGAAGCGGGGCGGGCGTTTGGGGTCGAACAAGGGGGCGAAGAGTTCGGCGGTGTAGCGCATGCGCTTGGCTTCGATGCGGATGCCGTGAAGACGGGGTTCGGGCAGGGTGTCGAGGCTGTCGCCGGGGGCAATGAGGCGTTTGAACTGGCGTTGCAGGGTGTGGCTGGCGAAGGCGGCGATCGGGATGTGCAGGCGTTCGGGATCGGCGCCGTGGTGCCAGGGGCGGGCGAGGGCGGCGAGGGCGATGCGGCGCATCAGGGCATGAAAGGCGGGGCTGGCGAGGTGTTCGCGCATGCTGCGCCCGGCGGTGGCGCGCTCGTGGCGGGCGGCGCGGATGAGGCGGCTGGCAGCGGCGGGGTTGTCGGGGGCGGCGGCGGCAACGGCGCGGGCGGTGCCGTCGATGAAAACATCCCAGTCGCGGGCGGGGCCGAGGATGGCGGCGAGGGATTTCAAATCGGCGGAGAGCGCAGCCAGGGCTGAGGGTGGGGTGGGCGCGATGCGGCGGAACAGGCGCAGGGCGGAGCGGGCGCGGCGGATGGTGACGCGCATCTGGTGGACGCCCTCGGGGCCGGCGGCGGCGTGGGGTGCGAGGCGGTGGATGCGCGCGCCGAAATGGGCAAGGAGGCGGGCGATGGTGTCATCGACGGTGAGGCCAAAGGTGATGTCGGGCAGGAGTGGGGATGGGGGCGGGGGCAGGCGGAGGGCGAGAGACAGGGCGGTCGCGGCGAGGGGTTCGTCGGGCAGGGCTGTGCCGGGCAGGTCGATGGCAGCGAGGGCGGCGGCGGGGCCATCGAGGATGAGCCGGGCGTGCGGCATGCGGCGGCGGCCGGCGTGGAGGGTGCCGTCGAGGAAAGAGAGCGTGCAGGCGCCGAGCCGTGCGGTGCGGCGGTGGCCGACGAAGCGCGCGAGCGGGGCGCATGGTGCGGGCAGGTCGACCATCAGCGCGTCACGGGTGGGGGATGTGGCGCGGACCGGCCCGTCATTGCCGGCGGGGTGCATCGGCTCGGCGCACAGATCGGCGGCGCGCCAGGCGATGCGGCGGCCGTCATGGCATTCGGTGAGGGTGCGCCCGGTGGTGGCGAGGCTGCCGTCGGGTGTGTCGTGCCAGATGAGGGTTACGGGGATGCGCCGGCCGGGGCGCAGGGCGAGGTGTTTGACGAGCGGACGGATGGCGGACGGCGGGAGGCTGAGGACGAGGCGGATCGGCGCCCCCTGCATCGGATCAGCCGTGCTCTGGCAGGTCGCGCGGGGCGACGAAGCGAACCAGGCGGGCGCCGCCCGCGGCCAGAGTGCCCCAGGGGCCGGGAACGGTGAATTCGGCAAGCGCGCCGGTGGGGTAGGCTTCGGCGAGGGCACGCATCGCGGCGTTGGCGGTATCGAGCGGGCCGGCCAGGGCCAAAGCGAGGTCGTGCAGGCCGGGGTTGTGGCCGATCAGCAGGACGGAGCGGGCGGTTTCGGGGGTGCTGTTGAGGGTGGTGAGGAGGGCGGTTGCGGTGGCGAGGTAAAGCCCGTCCATCGCTTCGACGATGGGGGGTTCGATCCAGGGTTCGAGGGCGGCGAGGGTTTGCAGGGTGCGCCGGGCGGAGGAGACCAGGATGAGGTCGGGTTCGAGGCCGATATCGCGCATCACATCGCGCATGGCGATGGCGGCGCTGCGGCCGCGGGCGTTCAGCGGGCGGGCGTGGTCGGACAGCTTGGGGTCGTCCCATAGCGATTTGGCATGGCGCATCAACAACAATTGCCGCACGGGGGAGCCCTTTCGTCTCGGGAAAGAAGAGTGCCACGGGTCGGGGGGGATGCCAAGGAACGCGGCCTGGCGGGTGAGGGATCGGCTGCACCTGGATGGAAGTTTGGGCTGTGGGGACTTACTCCTGTGCTGCAGGTTGGATAGGGTGGGGAGGAGCAGGGGAGTGAGAGAGCATGGCCGATCCAGCACTGATCGACCTCGTTGGCGCCGTCAGCGGGGATGAAATGATGGGGCATCTGCGGGCGTTCGCCCGCTGGGTGAAACTGTCCGGGACGGCGGAGGAGGCGCAGAGCCTGCTCCATGTGCGCGCGCGGCTCGATGGCTACGGGTATCGCACCGATTTGGTGCTGCATGACGCCTATATCTCGTTGCCCGGCGCGGCGAAGGTGGAGGTCGATGGGGTGGTGCTGACGGCGATTACCCATTCGCACGGGCAGGCTTCGCCCGAGGGCGGCGCGCGCGGGCGGCTGGTCGATGTGGGCGACGGCGATGCGGCGGGGTTCGCGGGGAAGGATTGCGGGGGGGCGATCGTGCTGGCGCATGGGATTGCCAATCCGGCGACGGCGCGGCTGGCCTCGCGGGCCGGGGCGATCGGCCAGTTGCACATCTCGCCGCATGAATACATCCATGAGATGTGCATCTCCCCGGTATGGGGCAGCCCGACGAACGAGACGATCCATGACATGCCGCGCACGGTGGCGTGTTCGGTGTCGTATGATGACGGCATGGCGATCAGGGCCCGGCTGGCCAAGGGAGAGCAGCCCGCGGTGGTGCTGCATGCCGAGGTCGATACATCCTGGCGCAAGACGCCGATCCTGGTGGCGGAGATGGCGGCGCCGGATGGGGAGGGGGATAGCGAGCAGCCCTTCGTGTTGTTATCGGGGCATCATGACACCTGGTATCACGGGGTGATGGACAACGGATCGGCCAATGCGACGATGCTGGAGGCGGCACGGCTGCTGGCGACGCGGCGGCACGCGTGGGCTCGGGGGCTGCGGATCTGCTTCTGGTCCGGGCATTCGCACGGGCGGTATTCGGGCTCGGTCTGGTATGTCGATGCGCATTGGGCGGACCTCGACCGGCGCTGTGTTGCGCATGTGAATGTGGATTCGACCGGGGGCGTCGGTGCCTCGGTGCTGGAGAACGCGGCGGCGATGTCGGCGCTGACGACACTGGCCGGCGAAGCGATCCGGGAGCGGACGGGGCATGCGTATCTCGGCAAGCGGAAATCCCGCTCATCCGATGATTCGCTGCCGGGCGTGGGCGTGCCCTCGATGTTCGGGGCGCTGTCG
>CANFKS010000136.1 GCA_947447625.1 Rhodospirillales bacterium
AACGCGAGGCGCACCGGCGCCCCGCTCCCCGCCACCCCCTGCAACACGAAATCCCCCCGCACCACCGCCCGCCCGCCCTCCACCCTGAATCGCGCCACGATGATCTTGCCCGTGTTCGTATTGTGGATCCGCACCTCCGCCATCCCGTCTCCCGCCGCCACCAGCCCCTCATCCACCGCAAACGGCCCCACCGCCGAGGAGATGTTTCCGCAATTCGCCCGATACCCCACCACCGCATCGGTGATGCCGACCTGCGCGAACGTATAATCCACATCCGCATCCGCCCGGCTCGGCGGCCCGATCACCGCGATTTTCGAGAGCGACGAAACCCCGCCCCCCATCCCGTTCAACTGCCGTCCATGCGGATCCGGCGCCCCGATCGCTGCGAGAAAAATCGCATCCCAGTCCGCCCGCGCCGCCGGCAGATCGCGCCGATGAAAAAACAGCGCCTTGCTCGTCCCGCCCCGCATGAACACCGCCGGATACGAATCCTGTGCCATCCAAACCTCCCGTTTCGCCGTCGACGGCGGCGCCTGAACCGCTACTATCGCCTCAACCCGCAGGGAGCCAAGGCGCCACATGAACACCACCCTCGAATCACGCCCCACCACCGCGCCGAGCGCGACCCATCACGACGCGCTCATCATCGGCGCCGGCATGTCCGGCCTCTACCAACTCCTCCGCCTCCGCCGCCTCGGCCTCAACGCCCATATCCTCGAAGCCGGCTCCGGCGTCGGCGGCACCTGGTATTGGAACCGCTATCCCGGCGCCCGCTTCGATTCCGAAAGCTACTCCTACGGCTACTCCTTTTCCGACGAAATCCTGCAGGAATGGGCCTGGTCCGAACACTTCGCCCCCCAGCCCGAAACCCTGCGCTACATCAACTTCGTCGCCGACAAATTCGACCTCAAGCGCGACATCACCTTCCACACCCGCGTCAAATCCGCCCACTACGACGCCGCGGCCAATCTCTGGACCCTCACCGCCGATAACGGCCCACCGCACACCGCCCGAATCCTCATCACCGCCCTCGGCCCGCTCTCCGCCCCCACCATGCCCCGCATCCCAGGCGTCGAAACCTTCAAAGGCACCGCCTATCATACCGCCAACTGGCCGCATCATCCGGTTGATTTCACCGGCAAACGCGTCGCCGTCATCGGCACCGGCTCCACCGGCGTGCAGACTATCCAGGAAGTCTCCAAAACCGCCCTCCATCTCACCGTCTTCCAACGCACCCCCAACTGGTGCGCCCCCCTGCACAACGGCAAGATCGACGACGAGACCCAGGCGCAGATCAAAGCCAACTACCCCGCCATGTTCGCCCGCTGCCAGGAAACCTTCGCCTGCTTCCTCCACACGCCGGACCCGCGCAGCACCTTCGACGTCACGCCCGAGATGCGCGAGGCCTTCTTTGAAAAACTCTACGCCGAACGCGGCTTCGGCATCTGGCAAGGCAACTTCCGCGACATCCTGACCGACCGCGCCGCCAATGCCGAAATCACCCAATTCGTCGCCCGCAAAATCCGCGAACGCGTCATCGACCAGACCGTCGCCGAAAAACTCATCCCCAAAAACCACGGCTTCGGCACCCGCCGCGTCCCCCTCGAAACCAAATACTACGAGGTCTACAACCAGCCCAACGTCAGCCTTGTCGACATCAACGACACGCCGATCGAACGCATCACCGAAACCGGCATCAAAACCTCCGATGCCGACCACGACTTCGACATCATCATCTACGCCACCGGTTTTGACGCCATCACCGGCAGCTTCGACCGCATCGACATCCGCGGCGTCCGCGGCCAATCCCTGCGCGACACCTGGTCCAACGGCCCGCAAACCTTCATCGGCGTCATGGTCGAGGGCTTCCCCAACATGTTCATGCTGATGGGCCCGCATACCGCGCTCGGCAATATCCCCCGCAGCATCGAATACAACGTCGACTGGGTCACCGGCCTCGTCGCCCACATGCAGGCGCACACGCTGACCTATGCCGACGCCACGCCTGACGCCGTCGCGTCCTGGACCCGGCATGTCATCACCGTCGGCACCGGCCTGCTCTCCAATGAAATCAGCTCCTGGTTCACCGGGGTGAACTCCAACGTCGAAGGCAAACAAACCCGAATCATCGCTCGCTACAGCGGCAGCGCGCCGGCCTATCGCGCCTGGTGCGACACAGTCGCGGCCGGCGGCTACCAGGAGATTGTTTTGAGGTGAGGAAGGGCTTCGTGGTTTCAAAAAAAAGAAGCCCTCCCTTGCCCTTCAAGGCTCCACCCGACCATTGAAAAAGGCCCGATGGTCAGTGACCACCGGGCCTTTTTTTTACTCTGCGTGTCGTCGGATCAGGCGGCCTTGGCTGCCAGCGCCGTCGTCAGCCCAGTGATTGCCTTGTCCACCAGCGCCGCGCCGGCATCGGCCGACAGCGTCGAGCGGATCACCTGCTCGGCAGCAGCCGCGGCGATATCGGCCGCGGCGATGCGAACTTCGTCCACAGCAGCCTTTTCAGCGGCCGCGATACGATCCAGCGCCTGGCGCTCGCGCCGTGCGGCGGAGTGCTCGGCGTCGGCGGCAGCGGCGGCCGCGACGCGCCCGGCTTCTGCCTTGGCACCTTCAAGCAGCGCCTTGGCATCAGCGAAGGCGGACTCGCGACGGGCCTTGGCGTCCTTCAGCATGGCTTCCGCCTCGCTGCGCAGACGCTGTGCCTCGGCCAGCTCGGCCCGGATGTCATCGGCCCGCTTGTCCAGCATTGCGGTGAGCGCACCCCAGAGCTTCTTTCCGAACAGGACAAAAAAGATGACGAACGCGATCGCGACGAAGCTGCGCGGGTCGGAAAAGAAGCTCTCGTGATGTTCCATAAGAGCCTCTCCTTAGGCCGCGCGCGCGGCAAGCACGGAACCGACGGCCTGCTCGACGGCCGCCGCATCGGCGGTAAGGCCGGTGAGACGGCTGACGACAACCGCGGTGGCCTCGGTCGCAACCTGACGAAGCGCGCCAACGGCAGAAGCCCGGGCGGCATCGATCTGCTTTTCGGCGGCAGCGAGCTGCGCTTCAAGCTTGGCGTTCAGGATGGCGGACTGAGCGTCAGCGGCGTCCTTGGCGGCGGCGGTGGCCGTGGCGATTTCGCCCCGCGCGGTGGCTTGCGCGGCGATTGTCGCCTGGGTCAGCTCGGCGATCGCGGCATCGGCGGCCTGCTTGGCGCCGCGAGCGGCATCAAGGTCGGCGGCGATGGCACTGGCACGCGCTTCAAGCACACCGGCGACCTGCGGCAGCGCCCATTTGGACAGCAGCACATAGAGCACGGTGAAGATGATCGCGAGCCAGACGACCTGGCTGATCGTCAGCGGATTGTGGAAATCGAGTTGCGGCATGCCTTTCTTTGCCCCTTCCGCAAATGCGGAAGAGGTCAGAAGAACGCCCGCCAAACCCGATATCGCGGCGATCGAGCGCATGCCCGCGCCCTCCCGGATCAGGTGAAGAGGATGAGGAACGCGATGAGCAGCGCGAACAGCGCCACCGCTTCCGTCAGCGCGAACCCGAGAATGCCGAGACCGAAAACCTGGTCGCGAGCAGACGGGTTGCGCGCCACGCTGGAAACCAGCGAGGAGAAGATGTTGCCGATGCCGATGCCGACGCCGGCAAGAGCGATGACGGCGATACCGGCTCCGAGAGCCTTTGCGGCGGCCACTTCCATGGGATCAGTCCTTCTGAGTAGGTGGAAGATATTCTGCGTTGTAGCAATGCAGCAGTACTGACGTCAGTGCAGGTGCACCGCGTCGTGGAGGTAGATGCAGGTCAGGACGGCGAACACATAGGCCTGGAGGCAGGCCACCAGCAGTTCGAAGCCCATCAGGATGACATTCAGCGCCAGCGGGCCGATGCCACCCAGATATCCGACCACCCCGGCGCCGGCCATCATCACGATGAACGACGCGAACACTTCGAACATCACGTGCCCGGCCACCATATTGGCGAACAGACGGATGCTGAGGCTGACGGGACGGGAGAGGTAGGAGATGATTTCCACCGTGACGATCAGCGGCGAGAGCGCGATCGGAGCCCCGGCGGGGAAAAAGTAGCTGAAGAAGTGCCAGCCATGAATGGCCAGCGCCACCCCGGTTACGAGCACGATCACCATCGCGGCCAGGCCGAAGGTCACGGCGATGTGGCTGGTATAGGTGAAGGAGAACGGCAGCAGGCCCAGCAGGTTGCCGAGCAGGATGAACATGAACAGCGTGAAGATGAACGGGAAGAACTTTTTCCCCTCCTCGCCGATCTGTTCGATGCACATGGTGTGCACGAAATCGTAGATCATCTCGGCCAGTGCCTGCAGACGCCCTGGCACAACGGCCTTGGCGCTCATGCCGACCCCGAGCAGCAGCAGCGTCAGCGCGCTGGAGACCACCATCATCAGGGTCGATTCAGAGAAACCCACCGAAGCGCCCACCGGGCCCAGTACGGAGTGAAGCTCGAACTGCCCGAGCGCGTCGATCGTATGTCCGGCCGCCACAGTGGTGGTCCTTCGTTCTACCGGGCCGCGCCAGTCGCGTCCCTTGGGCTCGTCAGTTTTTTTGGCTGTCGGACTTTGGCCCCAAGAGGCGCCAAACATTCAACAGGCCAGCAGCACCCCCCAGAAGCACGAACAGCATCAAGAGGAAAGGCCTCGTGTGGAAAAAACTGTCCAAACCCCAACCGATGGCAACGCCAACGGCCAGTGCGGACACCAGTTCCACGCCGACACGCAAGCCAATCCCCATCATCGATGGACCGTCGCCACCCGGTTTCCCGGCCTTCGACGGCGGAGCTTCGAGCCCCCGCTTGCGCCGGGCAGTCGACAACCGCTCCTCAAAGGAGCCGCCGCTTCCACCCTTCTTTCCACTCATATCATTCGTCCCTTCGACAAGACACCTTGCCGGGAAGCGGGGGCTTGCTAACGTCGGGGGGCCGGTGTGTCAAGAATGGTGCGGCCGCAATGCAGCATCGACACGGATAAAACGTCTGACCGCGCTTAATTGTCGCAAGGAGCCTTCAAGATGAGCCGATTCCTCCACCGTACCCTGTTCACCGATCCCGTCATGGCCGTGCGCGGCGAGGGGATCTATCTCTACACGGCCGACGGCAAGAAAATCATCGATGGCTCCGGCGGCGCGGCCGTTGCCTGCCTCGGTCATGGCAATGCGCGCGTCAATGCCGCCATCGCCGAGCAGCTTTCCAAGGTGGCTTATGTGCATACCGCGCTGTTCACCAACCCGGTGGCCGAGGAGCTGGCCGAGATCATTCTCGATGGCTCGCCCGGCGGGCTGAGCCATGCCTGGTTCTGCTCGTCGGGCTCGGAAGGCAACGAGGCCGCGATCAAGCTTGCGCGGCAGTATTTTCTGGAACAGGGCCAGCCGCAGCGCACCAAGTTTATCGCGCGCCGGCAGGGCTATCACGGCACCACGCTCGGCGCGCTGTCGGCCGGCGGCAACATGATGCGGCGTGCGCCGTATGAGCCGCTGCTGTCCGACGCGTTCAGCCTCGTCAGCCCGTGCTTTTCCTATCGCTTCCGCCGCGACGACGAGAGCGACGAGCAGTATGTCGACCGGCTTGGCCTGGAACTCGAGGCGGAGTTTCAGCGACTCGGGCCGGATACGGTGTGCGCGTTTTTCGCCGAGACCATCGTTGGCGCGACCACGGGCTGTTCGACGGCGGTGCCGGGGTATTTCAAGCGCATGCGCGAGGTGTGCGACCGGCATGGCGCGCTGCTGGTGCTGGACGAGGTGATGTGCGGCATGGGCCGGTCCGGGACGATGCATGCCTGGGAACAGGAAGGGGTTACGCCGGATATCCAGGTGATCGCCAAGGGGCTGGGCGGCGGATATCAGCCGATTGGCGGGATTTTGATCGGCGAGAAAGTGGTCGATGTGTTTCGCCAAGGGTCTGGCGCGTTCATGCATGGCCAGACCTATCAGGCCCATCCGGTGGCGTGTGCCGCGGCGTTGGCGGTGCAGAAGGTGATCCGGGACGATCATTTGCTGCCCAATGTTGTGGCGCGCGGTGCGCAGTTGACGGCGGGGTTGACGGAGCGGTTCGGCAATCATCGTCATGTCGGCGATATCCGGGGACGCGGTTTGTTTCAGGCGATCGAGTTGGTTTCGGATCGTGGCAGCAAGGCGGTGTTCGATCCGGCGCTGAAGGTGAACGAGCGGATCAAATGGGCTGCGTATGAGCGCGGTTTGGCGATCTATCCGATGGGCGGGACGATCGATGGGACCAATGGCGATCATGTCTGCATCGCGCCGCCGTATAATGCCACGGCGGCGGAGATCGACATGATCGTCGATCGGCTTGGCGATGCCGTGGATGCGGTGATCGCCGGGATCTGACGTCTACATGGCGAGCGCCTGTTCTGCCGCTGCGGCGATGCGGAACAGGCGTGCGTCGCCCATGGTTTCGCCGGTGAGCATCAGGCCGACCGGGGGTTCGCCCGCGGCGTGGCAGGGGATGCTGATGGAGCAGCGGTCGAGGAAGTTGAAGACGGTGGGGTTGCGGAGTTGCAGGATGTTGGCGCGGCCGTAGGACGCGTCATCCGCGAGGTCGGCGATGCGCGGCGGGATGAGGGGGCAGGTGGGGGTGAGGATTGCGTCGTAATCCCGGGTGGCGGCGTTGAAGCGGGCGATGATGGCGGCGCGGGTGTGCAGGAGGTCCACGAGGTCGGCCGCGAGCATGGTGGCGCCGCGTTGGATGCGGATGGCGACGCGGGGGTCGTATTCGGCGGATTTTTCGGCGAGCAGGTGGCGGTGCCAGGCGAAGGCTTCGGCGGCGGAGAAGCCGCCGGTGGCGTTGGCGGGGGCGATGTCGTCGATTTCGGGGAATGTGGTGGGGATGATGATGGCGCCGGCTTTTTCGAGGCGGCGCAGGGCGCGGTCGAAGGCGGCGGAGACGGGGCCGTCGAGATCATCGAGGAAATAGTTTTGCGGCACGGCGAGGCGCAGGCCGGCGAGCGGGGCCGGGGCGAGGGTTGAGGTTGGTTGGCCGGCGATGATGGCGTCGATGGTGGCGGCGCAGGCGACGGAGTTGGCGAGCGGGCCGATCGAATCGAGGCTGGTGGAGAGGGGGAGGACGCCGGCGATGGGGACGCGCCGGGCGGTGGGTTTGTAGCCGACGATGCCGCACATGGCGGCGGGGATGCGGCAGGAGCCGCCGGTGTCGGTGCCGAGTGCGGCGAAGACCATGCCATCGGCGACGGAGACGGCCGCACCCGAGGAGGAGCCGCCGGGGATGTGGCGGTTTGCGCGGTCCCAGGGGCTGGCGGGGGTGCCGTGATGGGGGTTGATGCCGAGGCCGGAATAGGCGAACTCGGTCATGTTGGTGCGGCCGATGATGATGAGGCCGGCATCGAGGAGGCGTTGGATGAGGGGGGCGTTGGCTTCGGCGGGTTTGGCGGTGGCGAGAACTTTGGAGCCGGCCGGGGTGGGGGAGCCCTGGATGTCGAACAGGTCTTTCGCGGAGATCGGGATGCCGGCGAGGGGGGAGGGGGCGCGGTTGGCGCGGCGCAGCGTGTCGATGGCGTCGGCCTGGGCGCGGGCCTGCTCGGCGTAGAGTGTGACGAAGGCGAGGGGGCCTTCGCCCTGGGGGTTTGCGATGCGCGCGAGGCTGGTTTCGACCAGGTCGCGGGCGGTGGTTTGGCCGGTGGCGAGGGCTTGGGCGGCGTGTGCGATGGTTTTCATGGGCGGAGGGTGCCGTTGGATTCGGGGGCGTGCAAGGGGGCTGATAATTAACTAGGTGGAACGATTGGGGCGTGCCTGGGCAGCGGCGGGTCAGGTGCGTTTTCGGAATTGGGGGAGCGGGGTGCGGAAGGGCCAGAGGATGGAGAGGTCAGGGGGCGTGACAGGGAAAGGCTTGGGGGGGCGGGGGTTGGCCGGGGCGGGGCCGAGGGCGAGGGCGCGGCAGATGGGCGCGAGGAGGCGGGCGGCGTGCGGCCGGGCGGCGAGGAGGGCCACGCTGTCGGGTTCGGCGAGGAGGGTGGCGAGGTGGTTGCCGATGATGGCGGCCTCGTGTTTGAGGTCAGCCAGGAGCCAGCCATAGGCGGTGGGGAATTTGGGGCGGGGGGTGGCGGGGCGGGTGCGGTTGCGGCGCGGGTCGGGGCGGGGGGTGCGGCCGGCGGCGAGGCCCTGCATGAGGGCGGTGATGACGCGGGCGGTGCGCTGGAGGCGCTGGATGAGGGGGAAGATGAGGGCGACGCGGGGGTGTTTGAGGTAGGCGCGGGCGATGAGCATGATGAGGGCGCGCAGGATGGTGGCCAGGCGGGTGGCGAAATCGGGGGCCAGGGTGTGTGCGCCGGGGGGTGTCATTGCAGGGGGAGATGGGGGTGGTGGGGGGTGATGTCAATATATGTGTCGTGTATTTTGTTATATTTGGTGTTGGTTTTTTTTGGGGTCAGGCTTGCGGGCGGTAGGTGAAGGCGGTGCCGTCCTGGGTGGCGAGGTGGCCCAGGCGGGTGAGGGCGGCGAGGGTTGCGGTGATGTGGGGGAGGGATTTGCGGCCTTGTTTGAAGCGGATGGCGAGGGTGTCGGGGGTGATGGGGGTGGTGGCTTTGAGGAGGGTGGCGATGATGAGGGCGGTTTGGGCGAGGCTGTCGGCGGGGAAGGCGGGTTTGGCGGCGGCGGGGAGGCGGATGCCGGCGGGGGTGGCGCCGCCGCGCAGGTCCAACATGTCGGCGGGGGAGCCGTAGCGGGGGATCTGGTAGTCGGGGCGGAGCCATTGGACGCGGCCTGCGGCCTCCTCGGCGGCGCGGGCGTGGTTGAGGGTGACGAGGCGCGCGAGGGTTTCGGCCGCGGGGAGATCGGCGGGGAAGCCGTAGGCGGCGGCGACTTCGGCGTCGAGGCGGTCGTGATGTTCCTTGAGGATGAGGACCAGGCCGTCATCGAAGATGCGGCGGTCGGGGGGCGGGAGGGCGGCGGGGGTGGTGCCGGCGCGGAGATGGTCGAGGATGTTGTAGAGGCCGGTGAGGGTGAGGTGCGGGTGGTCGGCGAGGACGCGCTTGCGGTGGGCGTCCAGTTCTTCGCCGATGACGCGGATGCGGTGTTTTTGCAGGTCGTCGGCGGCGGGGAAGGGGAAGGGGTCGAAGCAGCGGGATTTTACGTAGACCGGACGGTCTTCGAGCGTGGCGTCGCTGGTCAGTGCCCAGGCGACATGGATGCGGCTGGAGAGGATGCCGAGGGCGAAGGCGTCATCGGAACCGATGGCGACGAGTTTGTTGTCGGGGATTATTTCGGCGGGGAGGAACTGGAAGATGCGGTGCTTGGCGGTTTCGACGGTGACGATGTAGCGGGGTCGGTCTTTCAGGGCGGGGCGCAGGTCGCGGCGGGGTTCACCGAAAATCCACCAGTTGTCGCGGTAGGTGTCGCGGTTGTTGGTGTCACGTTCCGGTTTCACGGTTTGCAGGAGGTGTTGATAGACCTCCGGGAAACGGGTGCGGACGTCATCGGCGGTCAGGCCGAAGAGGTCGATGACCATCACGTTGCGGGGGCGGGCGGTGAGGTCGCGGCCGTTGCGGTAGGGGCGGATGTGGCGGTCGAGGCCCGGGCGGGTGCCGAGGCCGAGATGTTCGGCCTGGGCAGGGGTGACGATGAAGCCGGCGCCGTGGAGTTTTACGCCGGGTGAACACACGCCTTCGTTTGCTTTTAGAGGGATAGC
>CANFKS010000137.1 GCA_947447625.1 Rhodospirillales bacterium
GCAGCGTCGTGGCCTGGACGATGGAGAGGTTGGACATGCCGCGGGCATCGACCTCCATCCGCATTTCTCCGGTGAGGTCCCGGTTGAGGGCAAAGAGTGTGAGGCCGCCTTTGCCGTCATCGACGGCGGCAAGTTTGAGGTAGGGGACGTCGGTGACGGGAGTGCGGACTTCGTCGTCCATGCCTGCAGGGTCGAAATAGTCTGTGTCGTAGGTGTCCGACGTAACCTTTGCGCGCAGGACGTGGCCATGGCCGAAATTTGTAAAATTGGCGAAAGGCCAAAAAATAGTCTGGCGCCAAGCGGGGCCGCCGGTTTCGGTCATGATAGGGGCGATGACGTTGACGAGTTGGGCGATGCAGGCGGAGCGGACGCGATCGGCGTGGTTGAGCAGCGAGATTGCGGCGCCGCCAAAGGCCAGGGCGTCCTGCATGTTGTAAACTTCTTCGAGGATAGGCGGGGCTACCGGCCAGCCCGGGATGATGCGCGCCTCGCGGGGGCGGCGGGTGCGGTACCAGACATTCCATTCGTCGAAGCTCAGCATGATGCGCTTTTTAGAACGGCGGCGGGCAGCGACGGAATCGGCGATGGCGACGACTTCCTCGATGAAGCTATCCATCACGTCGGGGCTGGCGAGGAAGGCGGCCGTGTCGCCGGCGTAGTTGTTTAGATAGGTGTGCAGGCTGATCCATTCGACGTGGTCGAATGTATGGTCGAGTACGGTGTCCTCCCATGCGCCGAAAGTGGGCATCTTGCGGCCCGAGGAGCCGCAGGCCGCAAGCTCGATGGAGCCGTCGACCCATTTCATGATCTTGGCGGCTTCGTGTGCGACGCGGCCATATTCGGTGGCAGTTTTTGCGCAGGTCTGCCAGGGGCCGTCCATCTCGTTGCCGAGGCACCAGAACTTGATGTTATGAGGCTGCTCATAGCCGTGTTTCTTGCGTAGGTCAGAGTAGTGGGTGCCGCCGGGGTGGTTGCAGTATTCGACCATATAGCCGGCGTCCTGCGGGCCGCGGGTCCCGAGGTTCACAGCAAGCATGGGCTCGATGCCGGACATCTTGCACCAGTCGATGAACTCGTTGGTGCCGAAGGTGTTGGGCTCTGTGGAGAACCAGGCGTAGTCGAGGCGGGCGGGGCGCTTCTCGACGGGGCCGACGCCGTCTTCCCAATTATAGCCTGAGACGAAGTTGCCGCCGGGGTAGCGCATGATGGTGGGGCCGATTTCGCGGACGAGGTCCATCACGTCTTGGCGGAATCCTTGTGCGTCGGCGGTGGGGTGTCCGGGTTCGTAGATGCCGCCGTATACGCAGCGGCCAAGATGCTCGATGAAGGCGCCGAACAGGCGGGGGTCGGTGTGGCCGATAGTGAAGTCGCGGTCGAGCAGGACGGTGCTAGTGCGCATCTTGGAGAACTCCGGGCGGGAAGGAAGGGGTTCTTTTTTCAAAAAAGAACCAAAAAACGTTTGGTCTTCCGATTCGGAGTTTCGTGGCGGAAACTCCGAACCAAAAGGTGAACGGCGAATGTTTTTGCTTCTTTTGTCAAAAAGAAGCGCTTGCTTTCCTAGCGACCTCGCAACAATGCCACACTGCGCTCCTGGGCGGCATCGGCGGCTTGGGCGGCGGTCTTGCCGGCATTGACGATATTGGCGACTTCCTCGCCGATCATGTTCTGGAAGCCGAACTGGCGGCGGACCTCATGTGGCAGCGCCTTGCCGAAGCTAGGGATATCAACCACGTACTGGCGCAGCGGGAGCTTGGCGTAGTCCGCCATCAGAGACTGACGCGAGGGCAGGTGTCCGCCGCCGCGGGCCCAGTCGAAATTGTGATCCCAGAGGAATTTCAGGAACGTCAGCGCGGCCTTGCGGGTGGCCGGCGTGGTGCTGCCGCCCTTGGGCAGGACCCAGCTGTGGTTGTCGGTCCAGACCGCCTGGTTCTTGAACAGGTTGGGGAAGACGCGGGTGGTGTAGCCCTCCGACAGTGCGCCGCCCGGCTTGGTGGAGGCGGCGAGGAAGTCATCGATGCGCCAGGTCCCGGTCATATAGACGGCGCCGATGCCGTTCATGAAGCCGCCGAGGCCGCCGGAGCCGTCGAGGCCCTTCGTGATGTAGTCGTTCTTGGCGAGTTGTTCGAAGACGCCGAACGCGGCCAGGGATTCGGAGGTCTTGAAATCGGCTTTTTCGTAGCCGGCGGGGAAGATCGAGCCGCTCTGGTCGTAGAGCCAGGAGTAGTAGCCTCGGCCGCCGTTGGCAAAATCGCCGGCGCCGGCGGTCGCCATAATGACGTAGGGCTTCCCAGTCTTTTCCTTCATCTGCTTCGCGTGGGCCATGAATTCGTCGACCGATTTGGGCACAAGGGGCTGGCCTGCGCTGTCCACCAAGCCGGCTTTTTTGAAGAGCCCGATGTTGAAGTGCCACAGCCAAGAGTGGGTGTCCCACGGCATGGCGTAGATCTTGCCGCCGACGGTGACGGCGGTTCGGGCATTGGGGGTGAAGTCAGCAGCGTCGATGCCGGCTTCCTTCAGGACGCCGTCGAGTTCCTCGACGTAGCGGGTGTAGTCACCCAGTTGGGCCGCGTGCATCACTGCGATGGTCGGAATGTCTTTGGCTGCGATGCGGGCGTTGAGTTGCTGGTAGTAGGGGCCCCACTCGATGATCTGGGGCTTGACGACGATGTTGTCTTTGTTGGTTGCGTTGAAAAGGTTGACCAGGGTGGTCATGACGCCGCATTCGCCGCGGGCTTTTGCGATGTCCTGTGAGGTGCCGTAGTCGCCTTCGCAGGCGCCGAAGAAGCGGGCGAAGGTAATCTCGGTCTTGGGCTGGGCCTGGGCTGGGAGGGCGGTGAGGCCCTGGGCGGCGGCGATGGCAGCCAGCGTGGCGAGGGGAAGCAGAGCGCGTCTGAGCATGGGGTTCCTCCGTTTTTATATAAGCGTTGTCGGACTGGACGTGATTGGGCATGCAAGGCGGCAGCGCCGGGATCGGATCGTCCGATTGCTCCTCACTTGATCGGGCCTCCGGCCACTGCCGCGATGATGTGGCGCTGGAAGAACAGATAGAGGATCAGCACCGGCAGGCCCGCGAACACCGCCTGGGCCATCAGGAAGCCAATCCCCTCGGTCTGCGCGAAGTTGGTCTGCATCGAGGCGAGGCCCACGGTGAGGGTGTACATCGCGGGTTTGGTGGCCGAGACCAAGGGCCAGAAATACTCGTTCCAGGCGTGCAGGAAGGTGTAGATGCCCAGTGTGGCCTGCGCCGGGATCGACAGCGGCAAAATGATACGAAAGAAGATTTTGATCCGAGAGGCGCGGTCGAGCAGGGCTGCTTCGTCGATTTCGGGGGGAATGGCGCGGAAATACTGCGTCATCAGAAGAACGCCGAAGGGGAAGGCGAGGCGGGGTGCGATCAAGGCGGCGTAGGTGTTGTGCAGGTCGGCGGCAGCGAACATCGTGTGCAGCGGCACGATGATTGCCTGCTCCGGCACGGCGAGGGCGGCGAGCACCAGCACGAACAGGACGGAGCGGCCGGGGAAGTTGGTGCGCGCGAACCCGTAGCCGGCCAGGGAGGCAATCAACAGGGTGAGGACGGTCTGGCCGACTGCGACGATGGTGCTGTTGAGCATCCAGCTGAACACGGAACTGGCGGCGAGAATGTCGATGTAGTTCTTGAGCGTGAACGGCGGCGCCAGGATGCCGCCGGTACTGTGCATCAGCACCTCGTTGGGCTTGAAGGACAGGCCAATCACCCAGACGATCGGCGCGAGCCACACCAAAGCAAGGCCGATCACGGCCGCGAGCAGAACGCGATCGCCAAGCGATTTGCCGCGCTGGTAGGTCTGCATTCTCACACCCCCTTGCGCCGGCCGGCCCAGAACTGGGCGAGGGCGGCGATCAACATAAGGGCGAAGAGCACCTGCGAGGCGGCTGCAGCGAAGCCGAGTTGCAGGTCGCGGAAGCCAGCCTCGTAGATGAACTGGACCATCGGGCGCGTTGAGTTATCCGGCCCTCCGCCAGTGATCAGCAGAGCCTGGCCAAACAGCTGGAACTGCAGGATCACCTCGATGACGGCGACAACGACGATGGTGCGGCGGATCGAGGGCAGCGTGATCCCGGTCAGGGTGCGCCAGCGTCCCGCGTTGTCCAACGCCGCCGCCTCGTAGAGTTCGGGCGGGATCTGCTGCAGACCAGCGAGGAAGAGGGTCATCGGCAGGCCGATGATCCACCACACCGTAACAATCGCGATCGCCGGCAGGGCCCAGACCTGGCTCGTCATCAGATCGACACCGGGCAGGCCGAAAAGCCCGAGCGCATTGGCGAGCAGGCCTCGGTCGGGCAGGTAGACAAGGCGCCACACCAGGGTGACGATGGTGACCGACAGCACAGACGAGCCGAAGAAGATCGCGCGTAGGAGAGCGCTGCGGCGCAGCGTGTTGTTCAGCGCAAGCGCGAGGAACAATCCGAGCGCCACGAAGGCTGGCGTCGTCATCAGAACGAATTTGAGCGTGTTGCGCACTGTGCCGCGGAAAATTCGATCGTCCAGCAGGTTTTGGAAGTTCTCAATCCCGACGCCGCCTGACCATCCACCCAGCATGTCGTAATCTTGGAACGCGAGCCAGATGCCAAGGCATAGCGGCATGAACAGCATGCCCAGCAGGATCAGCATGTAGGGTGCCACGAATGCGGCGTTCGTCCAGTGGCTCGGGCCGATGCCGCCCTCAGCTTCAGCCATGCAGCGCCATCCCCTGGGCATCGAACAGATGGGCCGCTGCACCGTCGATGGCGATGTGGACGGTCTCGCCCACCTGGAGCACGACATCGCCGGGTTCGTCATAGACGATGGTACTGCCGTCGGAGAGGTTGGCATAGACCAGTGTCCGCTCGCCCAGGCGCTCGATCACATCGACCCGCGCCGGCGCTCCGCTCCCGGGATGGACATGCTCGGCACGGACCCCGAGCGTCAGCGCTGCGCCCGAGCGCAGCCCGGCCGCGGGCACCGTGGTTGTTACCGATGCGCCGCCCGGCAGCGTGACAACCAAATGCCCAGCCTCCTCGCGCACGGCGGCCACGGGCAGAAAATTCATCGCGGGGGCGCCGATGAAGCCGGCGACGAAGCGGGTGCGTGGGCGCTGATAGATTTCCATCGGCGTGCCTATCTGCTCGATGCGCCCTTGGTTCATGACCACGATCCGCGTCGCCATCGTCATCGCCTCGACCTGATCGTGGGTGACAAAAATCATCGTCGCGCGCACCCTCTGGTGCAGCCGGGCCAACTCGATGCGGGTGCGGCTGCGCAGGGCGGCATCCAGATTGGAGAGCGGTTCGTCGAATAAGAAGGCGCGCGGCTGTTTGACGATCGCGCGGCCGATTGCGACGCGCTGGCGCTGCCCGCCGCTGAGTTGGCCGGGCTTGCGTTCGAGCAACTCGGCGATTTCCAGCATTTCTGCAGCATCGGCGATTTTGCGTTCGATTTCGTTGGGCGGTGTAGCGATGTTGCGCAGGCCGAACGCCATATTCTGCCGCACCGTCATGTGCGGGTAGAGCGCATAGTGCTGGAACACCATCGCAACGCCCCGGTCGCCAGGCGCAATGGTGTCGATGCGGGCGCCGCCGAGATGGATCTCCCCTGCACCAAGGGTTTCAAGCCCGGCAATCATGCGCAGCAGGGTGGATTTCCCGCAGCCGGACGGCCCCAGGAATACCGCAAATTCGCCCGATGGAATCTCCAGCGACAAATCGCGGATGACTTCCACCTGGCCGAATCGCTTCGACACGTGCCTCAGGCTGAGATCGGCCAAGCACTTCCTCCCAGGAAGACGTTCTTGTTTGGTATCATCCTCGGCGCCATCCGGCGACACCGTTTTGTATGATGATTGACGACGCTATTGCTCGTCTCCTAGCCTTGTCAAGCGCACCCTTTCGACAACACCGCGGGTGCGACGGAGGGGATGCGGCGTGATAGTCGGCCAAGGCAAGCGATGTGCGGCGGTGGCGTCCGAACTTGGCGGACGGATCGTTGCTGGCGGGTTTGCGCCGGGTGAAACGCTGCCCACCGAGGCGATGCTGTGTGCCCAGCTCGGGGTGAGCCGCACCACTGTGCGGGAGGCCGTCAAGCAGCTGCATGGCAAGGGGCTTGTTGCCGTCAGCCCGCGCAATGGGACCCGTGTGCGCGCCACGGTGCATTGGAACCAGTTCGATCCCGAGGTTTTGGGCTGGCGGGTCGCTGCCGGTGTGGATGCGGTGATGCTCGACCAACTCTACGAAATCCGAGACTGTTTCGAGCCGCGGGCGTGCCAGCTCGCAGCATCTCGCGGCAGTGCGGGGGACCATGCGGCGATTGCGGGTCATTTTACGGAACTGGCTGCGCCCGGCTGGGATGTCGAACGCGGGATTGCCGCCGATCTTGCGTTCCATCTCGCTATTTTCGTTGCCACGGGCAATGTGTTCTTTATTTCGCTTGGCGCGGCGATCAGCACGGCGCTGAGGCTATCGTTCGGCCTGAGCCAGCGTCGAGCGCCGATCCCGGCGGCTGAACTGCGACTGCACGAGGATGTCTGCCACGCGATCCTCAGCCGCGACGGGGCAGCCGCCGCCCTCAGCATGCGTCGTCTGCTCGATGCTTCGCGCCGCACCCTTGCCATCGCCGCAGCCCCTGGCGGGCCGGCGCAAACCCTGGAAGCCGCCCCATGACACTTCGTCTGACCCGCCCGCCTGCCGTGCCTCTCGTCACGTTCGATCCCCATATCTCGATCTGGTCCTGCGCGGACCGGTTGACCGACGACTGGCCAAGGCATTGGACCGGTACGAAAATGGCGCTCTATGCCGTGCTGCGGGTGGACGGTGTTGCATATCGCGTGATGGGTGGGCCGGAATGGTGCGCCAACGCCGCCCGGCAGGAGCGGCTGGATGTTCATGCCACCCGCACTGCCTATGTTTTTCGGTGCGGGCCGGTGGAACTTGAGCTCGATTTCGTCACCCCGCTACTGGCCGACGATCTCGACCTGCTGTCGCGGCCCGTCACCTACCTGAACTTCGCGGCCCGCAGTCTTGATGGCCGGGCGCATGCGGTCGGGGCCTATGTCGACATGACCGGAGAAATCGCGGTCAATCTGCCCCACCAGCGCGTGTTCTGGGACCGCGTGGAAGCTGATGGCATCCTCGCCTTGACGTTCCGCGGCGAGGACCAGCGTATCCTCGAGGAGGCCGGAGACCATCGCCGCATCGAATGGGGCACCGCACTGCTTGCTGGGCGCGCCGGCCGCGTCACTGGCACGATTGGTGACATCGACATCTGTCGTGACGCCTTCCGCACCACTGGGCAGGCCAGTGCGCATGGTCTCAAGCCGGCCCCGAGGAAGACGGACTACAATTCGGACGCCGTTCTCGCCCTGACGTTCGACCTGTCCATCACGCCTGAGGAGGCTGCGCGCGAAACAATCTTGGTCGGCTATGACGACGAATGGGCGATCGAGTATTTCGGACAAAAACTGCGGGCCTGGTGGCGCCGATCGGACAATGCGGGGCCTATGAGCCTGCTGGCGGACGCCTTCCGCGAACAGGACGATGTGCTCGCCCGCGCCGCGGCTTTCGATGGGGCGCTTGCCGCCCGTGCGGCAACTGTCGCGGGTGATGGCTATGCCGACCTCCTGGCTCTGTCGTGGCGGCACACCCTTGCGGCGCACAAACTGGCTGCGGGGCCGGACGGCGAGCCTCTCTATTTCTCCAAGGAGAATTTCTCCAACGGCTGCATCGCCACGGTCGATGTTACTTATCCCTCGGCGCCGCTGTTCCTGCTTTTCAACCCGGCGCTGCTGCGGGCAATGATTGTGCCGTATTTCACCTATTGCGCGAGCCCCGCATGGCCGTTCCCGTTCGCGGCCCACGATCTTGGCACTTATCCGAAGGCCAACGGACAAACCTACCGCAACTTCGACAAGAACCCGCACCAGCCGATCATCGAGACCCAGATGCCGGTCGAAGAATGCGGCAATATGCTGATACTGGTTGGTGCGTTGGCCGCTACAACCAACGATCTCGACGACGCTCGCGCCCATTGGGGGCTGCTCTCGCGCTGGGCTGAGTATCTCGTACAACATGGCGAGAGCCCGGGCGCGCAGCTTTGCACCGATGACTTTTCGGGCGTGCTGGGCGACAACGTGAACCTCGCGGCCAAGGCGACCGTGGGGCTTGCGTGCTATGCGCGGCTGGCCGATGGCCTTGGCGAAACCGAGACCGCCACCCGGTTCCGCGCCATCGCTGAGCGCTTTGCAGCCTCGATGCTCGTCCGCGCGCGGGACGGCGATGCAACCCGTCTCGCCTTCGATCGGCCGGGAAGTTGGAGCGTCAAATACAACATGGTTTGGGACCGGCTGCTCGGCCTCAACCTTTGGCCAGAGGCCGAGCACCGCCGCGAACTTGCGGTCTATCGCGCCAAGGCCGATCTCTATGGCTGCCCGCTCGATGACCGCTCTTCGCTCACAAAGCCGGAATGGATGCTGTGGGCTGCTTGTCTCGCTGACGATCCGGCCCTGTTTGCAGACTTTTCCGACCGTATCCTGCGCTACGCCAACGAAACGCCCAACCGTGTTCCGCTGTCGGACCTCTATTTCACTGACACCGGGCGCAAGATCGGCTTCCAGGCGAGGTCTGTGCTGGGGGGATTGTTCATCGGTCTGATGGGGCGTTTTGGTAGGACGGGAGGTGGATGAAAATGGTGCTGGCAAACACCGTCACCGGCGGGCCGGCGTTGACACGCTACGTCCTAAGGGCGCCCTGCAGCGCACAGGCCCGACAACATCTGCCAAGACCTCGAGCGCGCATCGGCCGGCAGATTGTTCACCGCCCTCTCGTCCGCCGTGATGAAGGCTCTTTCCCCCTTGGATATCAGGCCTTTTGTCACGCGCAACGCACGTTCTTCGTCAGATGCGATTGCGGTAGGCAAGCTCCTCAGCCGACCCTCTGTGGCAAGCAAAACCTGCACCGGGGAAATCGTCCGCTTGCGAGGTTTTCCAATCAACCGAGAGGCGGAAGAGTAGGCACCCGTTGTCGGACTGTTGCAGATCGCTGAAATACCATGCTAGTGAATTGCACCTGACGGAAGAGTTCGTTTTAGGATTCCCCTGACGTTCGGTCCGTGCGAGTCTGTGTGATGCGCACCGGCATCACCATCGACGTCAATCCTGCCGACCGTGTTCGTCTCTCGGCGGTAGTGGCGGGTCGCAACAGCCCGCAGAAGCACGTCTGGCGGGCGCA
>CANFKS010000138.1 GCA_947447625.1 Rhodospirillales bacterium
GCGCTGCACGATGTCCTGCCCCCCCTCCCCGACACCAGCCTCACCGCCCCCCCGGGCCTCTACCGCGCACCCGGCACCGGCGAAGTCTTCGCCCTCGGCCAACGCCACGGCGCGCCGGTCTTCACCACCGCCGGCGGCGCCACCACGCTGCACGCCATCGCCCCCGGCCGCTTCGCCCCGGAACGCCCGACCATGCATTTCGACTTCACCATCAACCCCGACACCACCATCGCCGCCACGTTCTGCGGCACCCCCATTGCCTATCGCCGCATCACCCCGCCCGCGTCCCCCCCCGATATCTCGGGCGCCTACACCAACCGCAGCATCGGCCTCGATGCCACTATCGACGCCGACCACCTCCTCATCCGCTCCGACATCGGCGCACTCAGCCTGCGCCTCGAATGGGCCGACACCGACCTTCTCCTGGTATCGAGCCCCACCGACCCCCGCGCCTTCATCGGCACCCTGCACCAGACCGCCAGCGGCCTCACCCTCACAACCGACCGCATGAAAGCCCTGCTGCTCCGCCCCGCATGACGCGGGGCGAAGCAGGCCCGATCAAGGAACCCAGGACATGTCCATCAGAAAAAACGCCTCGTTCGGCGTCGGCTGCCACTTCACCTCTTTCTTGGCCGCGAACATCATCACGTCCTGATAGAGCGGCACGCCCTGCGCATCGTCATGGATCAACGTCAGCGCCGTGCGATACGCCGCCAGGCGCTTGGCCTCGTCGAGCGTATTGCGACCCGCCACGATCGCCGCATCAAGCGCGGGCAGGTTGGTCTTCGACCACTGGCTCGACGAATGATACAGCGGGAACAACACGCCATCGGCATCCTGACAGCCGCAGGACCAGCGAAAGAAGCTCGCATCGCCAGCCTCCTCCGGCCGCCCCTGGCGCAGCCGCAGATAGGTCCCGATATCGACCATCTGGATCTGCGCATCGAGCCCGACATCGCCCAACATCTGATGGATCGCCTGCACCACGCGCTGGTCGAACGAAGGCGCCGTCGGGAAGGTGATCTTGGTCCCCGGCGCAACGCCGGCTTCCTTCAGCAGCGCCCTGGCCTTGGCCGGATCATACTTGAAGCCGGGCAGCCCCGGGATAAAGCCGAAATTGGCCGCCGGCATCATCTGATCGACCGCCTTGCCATAGCCCTTCAGCAGCGCCTCGACGATCAGATCGCGATCGATCGCATAAGCCACCGCCTCGCGCACGCGCTTGTCCTTCATCGGGCCGGTCAGCCCGTTCAGCGCGATCATCGCCACGCGCTCAACCGGCGTCCACAAAACGCGCAACTGCGCATCGCCCTTCAGCGCCTCGGCGTCATCGGTCAGCAAAATCCGGGTGATGTCCGAGCGCCCCGAACGCAGATTGGCCAGCCGCGTCGCACCATCCGGCACCGGACGGAACTCCACCTTGGGGAACGGCGCAGCGCCGCGCCAATAGCCCGGCATCGCGGCAAGCTCGGTGCGCACACCGCGGGCGAAGCCGGTCAGCTTATAGGGGCCGCTGCCGACCGGCGCGCTGTTGAACGCCTCGTTGCCGATTTTCTCGACCACCGCGCGCGGCACCACGGACAGCTTGGTCAACTGCGCCATCAGCACCGGATACGGCACTTTGGTGGTGAGCTTCACGCTGTCGGGGCCGACCGCCTCGACGCCGATGATGCTGTCGTACTGGCTGAGTTGCGGGCTTTTGAATGCGGGATCGGTGACGCGCTTGATCGAGAACACCACATCGTCCGGCGTCATCCTGCTGCCGTCATGGAACACCACATCGGTGCGCAGCTTCAGCACCACCGTGGTGTCCGACGTATACGTCCACGACGTCGCGATCTGCGGCACGATCTTGCCCGTCGCGTCGCGGGTGACAAGATTGTCGAACACGTTGCGGTAAACAAAATAACTGTCCGGGTCCCACTGGACATGCGGGTCCAGCGAAGCGGGGCTGCCGACCGTGTCGACCACAAACACATCGCGCGACGCGTGGGCCGGGCTCGCGCCGAGCAGCAGGCCGGCTGCCACCAGTGTACGAAGGATCATCGAATGCCTCATCTGTGCGGAATTGAACAAGTGTGTCGCCGCTCGCACTCTGGCGCAAGCACCCCCTGCGTGATCGACACCGCTGTCATCGACACCGCTCTTGACCCGGCGCGCCGGCGCTGTTGCAGTGCGGCTCTCGTTTTACGGAGGCACCCGGCATGAACCGCATCCTGGCCACCCTGCTTGCCACCACCATCCTGGCGGGCCCCGCGTTCGCCGCCAAGGACAGCATCACGCTGGGCATGCCGCTCGAGCCCCCGGTGCTCGACCCGACCGCCGGTGCCGCGGCAGCCATCAAGGAAGTCACCTACGCCAATATCTTCCAGGGCCTCACCCGCATCGCCGCCGACGGAACCGTCGCGCCGCAACTCGCCAAAAGCTGGACCATCAGCGCCGATGGCCTCACTTACACCTTCGCCCTCAACAGCGGCGTGAAGTTCCACGACGGCGCTGCCTTCGACTGCTCGGTCGTCAAATTCACCTACGAACGGGCCGTCGCCACCGACAGCACCAATTCTCAAAAAGGCTTCTTCGAGCCGATCGCCACCACCGCCTGCCCGGATCCGCTCACCGCCGTCGTGACACTTCGGCGCGCCACCGGAGACTTCCTGTTCAACATGGGCGCGGGCGATGCGGTGATGATCTCGCCCGCCACCGCCGCCACCAACAAAACCAACCCCGTCGGCACCGGGCCCTTCGCCTTCAAGCGCTGGATCAAGGGCGATCGCGTCGAACTCGAACGCTTCGCGGGCTATTGGGGCCCCGCCCCCAAACTCGCCTCCGCCGTTTTCCGCTTCATCGCCGATCCCTCGGCCGCCACCGCAGCCGTCATGGCCGGCGACCTTGACGCCTTCCCCCTGTTCCCGGCCGCCGAATCGCTCGACACCATCCGCAAGGACAAGCGCTTCGCCGTCGTCATCGGCACGACGCAGGGCAAGACCATCATGTCCATCAACAACGAACGCGCGCCCTTTACCGATGTCCGCGTCCGCCGCGCCCTCGCTCACGCCATCGACCGCGCCGCCCTGATCGACGCGCTCGGCGGCAACGGCAAAGTCATCGGCTCGCACTACGTGCCCGGCCGCACCGGCTATATCGACCTCACCGGCGCCTACCCCTACGACCCCGCCAAGGCGCAAAAACTCCTCGCCGAAGCCGGCGTCAAACCCGGCACCGAAATGACCCTCAAACTGCCGCCGCCGGTCTACGCGCGGCGCGGCGGCGAAGTGATCGCCGCCATGCTCGAACAGGTCGGCATCAAAGCCAAACTGGTGCCCGTCGAATGGGCCCAGTGGCTCGGCCCGGTGTTCGCCGACAGCGATTTCGACCTCACCATCATCAGCCACGTCGAACCCAACGACCTCGGCATCTACGCGCGCGACAAATATTACTTCAACTACAAAGACCAGGCCTACCGCAGCCTCTATACCCGCTACAACGAATCGAACGACCCCGCACTGCGCCTCGATCTCGTGCAACAACTTCAGCGCAAACTCTCCGAAGACGAACCCAACGTCTTCCTCTTCGCGCTCGCCAAAACCGGCGTGTGGAACGCCAAGCTGACCGGCCTGTGGGAAAACCAACCCATCTTCGCCAACGACCTCTCGGGCGTTGCCTGGGCGGAGTGATCGCAGGGCGGAGAGCGTGAGACCGGACGCAAGGCGGGGGCTTTGCCCCTCGACCCCACCAGGGGCCAAGCCCCTGGACCTTGTCCGGGTCCGGGGCAGCGCGCCGGGCCTGGTTGCGTCTCCCGCCTCCGCCACGCCATGACTGCGTTCCTGATCCGCCGGCTTGTGGGGTTGGTGGTGACGCTGTGGTTGGCCACTGTGGTGGTGTTTCTGGTGTTGCAGGTTTTGCCGGGGGATCCGGCGGCTTTGATGTTGGACACCTCGGCCCGGCCTGACACGATTGCGGCGCTGCGCCATCAGATGGGGCTGGATCGGTCGGCCTGGGTTCGGTATGGGGCGTGGATCTGGGGGTTGGTGCGGGGGGATTTCGGGGTTTCGTATACGTATGCGGTGCCGGTTTCGGAGTTGATTGCGCAGCGTGTGATGGTGAGCGTGCCGTTGGCGGTATTGTCGATTTGCCTCTCGACGGCGATTGCCATTCCGGTGGGGGTTTTGGCGGCGGCACGGCGCGGGCGCGGGACGGATGCGGCGATCATGGGGGTGGCGCAGTTCGGGGTGGCATTGCCGAATTTCTGGTTGGGGATTTTGCTGATCTTGCTGTTTGCGGTGGCCTATCCGGTGTTTCCGGCCGGGGGGTTCGTGGGGTGGGAGAAGGGGTTCTGGCCGGCGCTCCGGTGTTTGATATTGCCGGCCTTGTCGTTGGCCTTGCCGCAGGCCGCGATATTGTCGCGGGTGACGCGCTCGGCGGTGTTGGAGACGCTGGGGCAGGATTATGTGCGTACCGCCCTGGCCAAGGGGCTGAGCGGGGTGATGGCGTTGTGGCGCCATGCGGTGCCGAATGCGTTGATCCCGGTGGTGACGATCATCGGGTTGCAGTTCTCGTTTTTGTTGGCGGGGACGGTGATTATCGAGAATGTGTTTGCGTTGCCGGGCATGGGGCGGCTGGTGTTTCAGGCGATCGCGCAGCGCGATCTGATCGTGGTTCAGGACCTCGTGGTGTTGCTTGCGGGGGCGGTGATCGTGGTGAATTTTCTGGTCGATCTGGCGTATCTGGGGCTCGATCCGCGGATTTCGCATGAGGGCGCAAAGTGAAGCCGGCGTGGCGGAATGCAAGCTTTCTGATCGGAATCAGCATCACGACAATAATCGTGGTGACGGCGCTGGTCTCGCTGGTCTGGACGCCGTATCCGCCGACGAAGATCGATATCGTGCACAAATTGGCCGCGCCGTCATGGCAGCATTGGCTGGGGACGGATCCGTTCGGGCGGGATGTGGGCTCGATGATCATGGCCGGGGCGCGGTCGTCGTTGTCGGTGGCGTTGATTGCGGTGCTGGTGGGGGCGGGGATCGGGATTCCGCTGGGGGCGTTCGCCTCGGCGGTGGGGGGCTGGGTCGATAGCGCGGTGATGCGCCTGACGGATCTGGCATTTGCGTTTCCGGCGTTGCTGACGGCGGTGATGATCACGGCGCTGGCGGGGCCGGGGGCGGGGAATGCGATGCTGGCGATCGGGATTTTCAATATTCCGGTGTTTGCGCGGGTGACGCGGGGCGCGACGCTGGCGGTGCGGGAGTTGGATTTCGTGATGGCGGCCCGGGCGACGGGGCGGGGCGAGTTCAGCATCATGGCGCGCCATGTACTGCCGAATATTTCGGCCGTGCTGCTGGTCCAGGTCACGATCCAGTTCGCGCTGGCGATCATCGCGGATGCGGGGCTGGCCTATGTCGGACTCGGGACGCAGCCGCCGTTTCCATCCTGGGGGCGGATGCTGAACGATGCGCAGACCTATATTTTCAAGGCGCCGCTGCTGGCGGTGTTTCCGGGGCTGGCGATCACATCGGCGGTGCTGGGGTTGAATTTGCTGGGCGATGGGCTGCGCGATCTGCTCGATCCGCGGCTTTCCAGCCGGCGGTAGGGGATGGGGGGATTCTTTTTTCGACAGCCAAAGCCCGTCCTTCCCAGTGTGGCGATCACCGTTTAGCCTGAAACCTGAAACAAGACATGGGGCCGCCGCCATCCGGCCCCATCGCCGGAGGATGCCAGATGCTCAAAATCACCCCGAACGATGCCATTCTCGGCGCCACGATCGAGGAATTCGACGCCGCCCAGCCGATGGACGATGCTGTTTTCCAGCAGATCCTCGCGGCACTCGGCCGCCATGGCGTGCTGCGCTTCCCGCGCCAAACCCTCACCCCGGCGCAACTCAAAACCTTCTCCGAGCGCTTCGGGGACATCCAGTCCGGCATTGGGGAAAAGCGCGAGGGCGGCGTGCCTGAGGTCGGCATCCTCTCCAATGTCCGCGAAGCCGGCGAATATATCGGCCTGCCCGACGCCGGGCAGGACTGGCACACCGACATGTCCTACCGCGACGTGATCGGCTTCGTGAATGTGCTCTACGGCGTCAAGGTTCCGGTGCGGGATGGCCGTGTGCTTGGCGGCACCGAATTCTCCGACATGCACGCGGCCTATGAGGCGCTGCCGGCCGACATCAAATCCCGCCTCGCCGACGCCACCGTGACGCATGATTTCGACAAGTTCTGGATGATGATGGTCAACCGCCCCGGCAGCGTGCGCAAGCCGATGACGCCGGAGCAGCGCGCCAAGCGGCCTCCTGCCGTCCATCCGCTTTTCCTCACCCATCCGCTGACCGGCCGCAAGGTGCTGTACTGCAACCCCGGCTACGCCATGCGCATCGACGGCTGGCCCGAGGCCGAAAGCAAGGCGATGCTCGACTCTCTCTTCGAACACCAGCTCAAGGCCGAGTTCCGCTACATGCACACGTGGCAGCAGCACGATTTGCTGGTGTGGGACCATATCGGCACCATCCACCAGGCCATCGCCGACTACCGGGCGGACGAGGAACGCCTGATGCTGCGCTGCCAGGTCATGGCGACCCGGGTGTTCGAGCCTGGGTTTGTCCGGGCGGCCTGAGGATTGATCCAAGGCCCGGTATCACTGGGCCTTGGCCGCCTTGGCTTCATCCACCGCCCGCCAGCAATACCACGCGGCAGCGCTGCGATAGGGCGCGTAGACCGCGCCCAGCACTGCCAGCGCCTTGGGTTTGGGCTGTGCGTCCAGCCCATGCAGGATGCGATAGCCCTCCCGCACGCCGAAATCATCGACCGGGAAGATATCGGGCCGCCCCAGCGTGTGCATCAGCAGCATCTCGACCGTCCATCGGCCGACGCCGCGGATGCTGGTCAGCCGCTCGATCAGCGCGTCATCGCCAAGCCTGCGCGCCGCGGCCCGGCTTGGCACCACGCCATCGAGCGCCTTGGCCGCGATATCGCGCAGCGCCGCGACCTTGCTGGCGGAAAACCCGCAGCCCCGCAGCACCGTATCCTCGGTGGCAAGCATCTGATGCGGCGTTGGAAACCCGCCAGTGTCCTGATAGAGCGCCACCAGCCGCGCCGTGATGGTGCGTGCCGCGGTGCCATGGAGTTGCTGATGCGCGACCGCGCGCACCAGAGCCTCGTAGGGGGAATGCGTGTCCATCTCCAGCCGCGGCGGCCCGATCCGGCGGATCAGCGCCTTCATCCGTGGACACACGCTCGCCAGATGCGTCGATGCCTTGCTCATGGGCGCAGTTTGTCATCCCCAAGCGACGAACGCCATTCCCACGATGAGCGCCAGCGGAAATATCGGCCAGCACAACCGCCATATGCCGGCCGGCGTCGCCCCGCCGCCTGCCAGCCCGCTGGCGATGGCGCAGACCTGGGGGGACAGCAGCAGACACATCGTGCCGTTCTGGACCGCGGGCAACACCAGCGGCCCCAAGCCCGCCACCCGGCCAAGCTCGGCCTGCAGCGGCATCATCGCACTGTTACTCCCCACGTTGGACCCCGCGAAGAACCCGGCGAGGCCCGCCAGCACCGGCGAAGCAAACGGCGCGAACACGCCAAAACTCGCCGCCAAAGCGCCCGCCAGCGCCTGCGGCACCCCGGCAAAGGCCAGGAACCGCGCCAGCAACACAAACATCAGCAACGCCAGCGCCGGCCGCCAGCCGCGCTCGACCGCCTGGCGCAACGCACCGTTTACAGAGCCCCGCATCACCGCCAAGCCCAGCCCCACCACCCACAACCCCACCACGGCATGATTGAGCGGCAAGGAAGGCAACCCTTCGAACGCCACCAGCGCCGGCGCCTCCCGCCACAGCCGGCTGCCCAGCAACACCCCGGCCAACGCAAGATACGGCCCGGCCGCGACGAGCATCCGCCGCCACCCAGCCGCCCCCCTGGGCGGCGCCGCGATCAGCAACCGCGCCGCCAAGACGATCCCCGTGGCCAGCAAACCGCAGACCTCCCACGCCACAAGCTGATGCGCCCCCACCAGCAATGCCCCCTCCGCCAACACCCATCCGACCTGCCCCAGACCCTGCCGGACCCCAACCTTGTGTCCGGCCTTGGCACACAGGAACCAGAATAACGGAAGCAACAGCGGCAACTCAACCGCCAATATCAGCGCATTGCGCGCCGCCAGATCCTGCGGCACCAGCCCGGCCAGGGCGGCGCCCACCGACGTCCCCGGCCCCAACCCCCCCCACGGGATCAACAACTGGGAAAATATCGCGATCGCTGCCGCAGCCTGCCCGGTGACACCGACCCGCCGGAAGGCCGACAGCGCGAACACCGTCCCCACGCCGAACCCGGTTACCGTCTCGGTGAACCCGCCCAGCAGAAACGCCCCGGTGAACAGCGTATCCACCGCATTGGCATCCGACGGCGCCTGCTCGCCGCGCGGGCGCACGCTGTCATGGAACACCAGCCCCCCCAGCACGATCCCGACCGGGATCAACGCCAGCCATAGCCCCTGGCTCGCACTGCTGAGCCCGTAAAGCCAGAGCCACGCCCCCGCCTCCGCGCCGGCCGGCACCGCCAACACCGCGGCCGGCACCGTCATCACCAGCGCCACCCCACACGCCACCGGCGCACTCGCCCGCCCCGTGCCCAGCAACACCACCAGCGCCAACAACGGCAAAGCCTGAATAAACAATACCATCGCGCGAAGATGCCAGCCCCGCGACCATGGCACGACCCCGTTATCACTCAACGCCACGCGCACCCGGCATGCATGCACTGCTTGCCTATCTCCCGCCACTTGGCGCTAAACTGCAACATTCGCGCAGTGCGAGGGGGTGGCGGTGAGCAAGAACTACCGTCTGACATACCGGGATCAGGATCACGAAGCGGCGGACCGGCGCACGACGAGCCTTGCCGGCTTTGCCGTGACGCTGCTCGTGCTGGTGATCTGCTTCTGGGTCACCCGCCAACTCCAAACCAAGTCCGCCATCGAGGATTGCCTGATGGCCGGCCGCCTCAACTGCGACATCCTGGTGCCCAGGCTCCGCTGACCCGGCCTGCGCGGCGCAAAAGACGCAGGGGACGTCGCGGGCGCGACGC
>CANFKS010000139.1 GCA_947447625.1 Rhodospirillales bacterium
AAGCGTGCCCGAGATACACAGCGCCATCAGCAGCCACAGCGGCGGCCGCGCCGCGCCGCCGCCGGGGGGCTCCGTGAGGAAGCCGCGCGGCTTCAGGCGAGAACGTCCTTGTTGATCACGTTTTCGCTGTTGGTCCGCCCATCGAGCACGGAGAGCGCGTTGCGCACGGCGGTGACGCCCATGCGGTCTTTCGATTCCAGCGTGACCCCGGCCATGTGCGGCGCGGTGATGACGTTGGGCAAATGCGGCAGCCGGTTCTCGGGCTCGATGGGTTCGTGAACGAACACATCGAGCCCGGCGCCGGCCAGGGCGCCCGAGGCGAGGGCCGCGTAGAGGGCGGGCTCGTCGATGATGCCGCCGCGGGCGGTGTTGATGAGGAAGGCCGTTTTCTTCATGCAGGCGAGGCGGGCGGCGTTGATGAGGCCGATTGTGCCGGGGGTTTTGGGGCAATGGATGGTGACGAAATCGGCCCGCGCGAGAGCGGCTTCGAGATCGGGCGCAGGGATGCCGCCGCGGGCGCGGATGGCATCGGGCGCGACATAGGGGTCATGGACCAGGATTGTCATTTCCATGGCTTCGAGGCGGGCGGCAACGCGGGTGCCGATTTTGCCGAAGCCGATGATCAGGACGGTCTTGCCGTAGAGATCCACGATGGGGGCGTCGAATTTCTCGCGCCATTTGCCGTCGCGGACGAAGGCGTGCTGGTCAAAGCCGCGCTTGGCGAGGTGCATCATGAAATAGATCGCGTGTTCCGCAACCGTCATGGAATTGGCGGTGCCGGCAATGAGAAGCGGGATGTTGCGGGCGGAAAGGGCTGCGACGTCAACCGCATCATAGCCGACGCCGATGCGCGCGACCGCCTTGAGCAACGGGGCGGCGGCGATATCGGCGGCAGAGAACGCGCGCCCCCAGAGCAGGATGGCATCCGCCTCGGCAAGCATCGCGCGGAACGCCGCTTCGGGCATGAGATCATCGAAGCGGAGGGTCTGGATATCGTCGCGGGCTTCCGCCGCGTCCCACCCGGCCTGGGACATGGCGGCGGGGAGCATGAGTTTTTTGCGATTGGCCGACATGCGGGGCTCCAGGATCTGATTTCGGGCAAACTTGGCGCGGTTCCCGTCCTGTGACCAGATGGGAGGGCTCATGGCTGGGTATCATCGCGGGGCAAACAAGGAGGCGAGCATGCGCGCACGGGTCGGATATGTCGGGGTCGGTCTCATGGGACATGGGGCGGCGCGCAACATCCTCGAGAAGGGCTGGGCACTGACGATCCTGGGGCATCGCAATCGGGCGAATGTGGCGGACCTCGTGGCCCAAGGCGCGATCGAGGCCGCAACGCCCGAGGCTCTGGTGGCCGGCAGCGATGTGATTTTCCTGTGCCTGCCGGGGGCGGCGGAGGTGGAGGCCGTGATCGGCGCGATGCTGCCGTTTCTGCGGGCGGGGATGATCATCGTGGACAAGTCGACCGGTTCACCCGACGTGTCGCGCCGGTTGGGGGCGATGCTGGCGGAGCATGGCGTGGGGATGGTCGATGCGCCGATCGGGCGGACACCGAAAGAGGCGGCGCAGGGGCGGTTGTCGAGCCTGCTCGGCGGCGATGCGGCGCATGTCGCGGCAGTGCGGCCGATTGTGGCGGCCTATGCGGATACCATCATCGAGGCCGGGCCCCTGGGCGCGGCGCTGCTGGTCAAGATCGTCAACAATTTCGTCTCCTTCACCACGGCGCTGGTGATCGGCGAGACCTTCGCAGCCGCCAGCACGCTCGGGGTCCCGTTCGGGCCGCTCTGCGCGATGATCGAGGCGGGCGGGTCGAATTCCACGATGTTCCAGTGGATCAAGCCGTGGATCCTCGAAGGCGACGACAGTCTGGGCCGCGGGCGGCTGGCAGGCGGCAAGGGCGTGCTCGATGCGTATCGTGCGGCCGCGCGGGAGAGTGGCGCCCCCACGGTGCTGGCCGATGCGGCGGCCGGGATTGTCGAGGCGATCCTGGCCGCAGGGCATGGCGGGGCGTTCGTGCCCCATCTGCCCGGCATCATGGCGGCAATGGCCGGGGCGCCGTTTCGGCCAATCCCCGAGTGAGAGTCCCCGAGTGAGAATTCCCGAGTGAGAATGCCGGAGTGAGAATTCCGGAGTGAGAATTCCGGAATGAGACGGAAGGGGCTGCTCCTTGAAAAAGCAACCCCCGACTTCAGCCGTCCTCAGTTCATCCCAAGCGCGCGACGGTAGACGTCGAGCAGGGTCTCCTGTTCCTCGACTTCGGCGGGCTCCTGCTTGCGGATGCGGATGAGCTGGCGCATCACCTTGACGTCGAAACCAGCCGATTTGGCTTCGGCAAAAATGTCCTTGATGTCGCCGCCGAGGGCTTTGCGCTCCTCCTCCAAGCGTTCGATGCGTTCGATGAGGCTGCGCAGGCGCTCGGCCGAGACATTGCCCCACTGGGCGGTGTCTTCGGTTTTCTCGCCTTCAAGCGTGATGTCACGGGCCATGGATGGCTCCCTGCTGGTGCGATGGGATGGGCCGGGGGGATTAGACCCGGCGGAGTCGCAGGTCAATCCGGGCTGGCTCAGTGGTTCGGGTTGGCTTTGGCAAAGGCGGCCTTTTGATCGGCGGAGGCTTCCTTCTGGTGTTTGGCCTGCCATTCCTTGTACGGCATGCCGTAGACGATTTCGCGCGCGTCGGGGTCGGTGATGGTGAGGCCCTGCTCGGCCGCGGCTTCGCGGTACCAGCGGCTGAGACAATTGCGGCAAAAGCCCGCAAGATTCATCATGTCGATGTTTTGCACATCGGTGCGCTCGCGCAGATGGGCGACGAGTTTGCGAAACGCGGCGGCTTCGAGTTCGGTCTGGGCCTTGGGGTCGAGGTCGGGTGCGGACATGGCAGGTCTCCTGATGCGGTGCCAACATGGCGTCTGGCGGTGGAATTCGCCATAGTCGGAGCGTCGATTGCAAGGTTGGGGATCGGAATGGGCTGGAATGACGGTCGGGCGCGGACGGCGCTGCGTGGGGTGTTCGACGCGGCGGTGAAGGCTGCCGATCCGCGGGTGATGCTGGCGGCCCATCTGCCGGACAAGCCGCGCGGGCGCTGTGTGGTGGTGGGCGCGGGCAAGTCGGCCGCGCTGATGGCCGCAGCGCTCGAGGCGGCGTGGCCGGATGTCGCGCTGTCCGGCGTGGTGGTGACGCGCTATGGCCATAGCGTGCCGACAGCGCGGATCGCGGTGATCGAAGCGAGCCACCCGGTGCCGGATGCAAATTCCGAGCGGGGCGCTCGAAGGGTTCTGGAGGCCGTGCGCGGGCTGGGGGCGGATGACCTGGTGATCGCGCTGATATCGGGCGGAGGCTCCGCGCTGATGGCCCTGCCCGCGCCGGGACTGAATTTTGCGGACAAGCAGGCGCTCAATCGGGCACTGCTGGCATGCGGGGCAACGATCAGCGAGATGAATTGCCTGCGCAAGCACCTCTCGGCAATCAAGGGCGGTCGCCTTGCGGCAGCGGCGGCGCCGGCGCGGGTGGTGACGCTGGCGATCAGCGATGTGCCGGGGGATGACCCCGCCGTGATCGCCTCGGGGCCCACGGTTGCGGACCCGACGAGCTTCGCGGATGCGCGGGCGCTGCTGGCACGCTATGCGATCAACCCGTCGCCCGCCGTGGCAGCACGCCTGGCGCAGGATGCCGACGAGACGCCGAAGCCCGGCGCATTGCCGAATGCGGAATTCCGCATGATCGCAACCCCGGCGATGGCCTTGGCGGCCTGTGCGGAGGAGGCGCGGCGCCTGGGATTGGCGCCGCTCATCCTGGGCGATGCGCTGGAGGGGGAGAGCCGGGAGATGGGGATTGTGATGGCCGGAATCGCGCGGTCCATCACAACCCACGCAACCCCCCTGCCCGCCCCCGCGCTGCTGCTTTCGGGCGGCGAGACAACGGTGACGATCGGCGGCGGTCCCTATGGCAAGGGCGGGCGCAACACCGAGTTTCTGCTGGCGCTGGCCATTGCCCTCGGTGGGCGGGCCGGTGTCTGGGCCGTGGCGGGAGATACCGACGGGATCGATGGCAGCGATGATGCGGCGGGCGCGATCGTGACGCCGGACACGCTGGCGCGCGCGCGCGCATCGGGGCTTGATCCGCGCGCGGTTCTGGCGGGACATGACAGCTACAGCCTGTTCGATACCATCGGCGACCTGATCCGCACCGGCCCGACCCTCACCAACGTCAATGATATCAGAGCGATCCTGGTCGCTTAGAGCGGGATGCCTGCTGACAGGCGAATTCATCCCGCTCCAAGCCTTTGTTTGATCGCCTGATCCAGGCTTTAGGAATTGTAAATGTCCAGCCGCATCCGCATCCGCCGCCGCCGCCGCACCAAAATCATCGCGACGCTGGGGCCCGCGAGTTCCACGCCCGAGGTGTTGGCGCGCCTGTTCCAGACCGGCGCGGATGTGTTCCGGCTCAATTTCAGCCATGGCAGCCATGACGATCATGCCGCCAGGTTCGCCATGATCCGCGACCTCGAAAAAAAGTTTGACCGGCCGATCGGCATCCTGGCCGATGTGCAGGGGCCGAAGCTCCGGGTCGGGCGGTTCCAGGCCGGGCGGGTGCAACTGCAGACCGGTCAGCCATTCCGCCTCGATCTGAGCCCGATTCCAGGCGATGTGCGCCGGGTGCAGTTGCCGCATCCCGAGATCATCGCCGCGGCGTCGATCGGCATGTCGTTGCTGCTCGATGACGGCAAGCTGCGCCTGCGGGTCACGCGCGTGCGGCAGGATCATCTGGAGACGGAGGTCGCCGTCGGCGGGATGTTGTCGGACCGCAAAGGCGTCAATGTGCCGGACGTGGTGTTGCCCATCCCGGCATTGACGGCAAAGGACCGGGAGGACCTGGCATTCGCGCTGGAGCATGGCGCGGATTACATCGGGCTGTCGTTCGTGCAGCGGGCGGAGGATGTGGCGGAGGCGCGCGATATCGCGGCGGGTCGGGCGTGGATCATGACCAAGCTGGAAAAGCCGCAGGCGCTCGATAATCTCGATGCGATCCTGGCCTTGTCCGATGCGGTGATGGTCGCACGCGGGGACCTTGGCGTGGAGTTGCCGCCCGAGGAGGTGCCGCTCGCGCAGAAGCGGATCGTGCGGGCGGCGCGGCAGTTGGGCAAGCCGGTGGTGGTCGCGACGCAGATGCTGGAGAGCATGATCTCCTCGCCCTCGCCCACGCGGGCCGAGGCGTCGGATGTGGCGACGGCGGTGTTCGACGGGGCGGATGCGGTGATGCTCTCGGCCGAGACGGCGGCGGGGGACTATCCCTACGAGGCGGTCAACATCATGGACCGGATCATCGCCCGGGTGGAGCAGGACGAGGGCTGGCGGCGCACCATGGATGGCGGGCGGCCGGAGCCTGAGCACTCGACGGCGGATGCGATCGCGGCGGCGGCGCGGCAGGTGGCCCATACGATCAATGCTTCGGCAATCTGTGCCTTTACCTCGTCCGGTTCAACAGCATTGCGCGCGGCGCGGGAGCGGCCGGAGGCGCCGATCCTGAGCCTGACGCCCTCGACGGAGACGGCGCGACGGCTGGCGCTGGTGTGGGGGGTGCATGCGGTGATCGCGCCCGAGACCCACACCATGACCGAGACCGTAAACAAGGCAACGCGGACGGCGCTGGCGGAAGGGGTGAGCCCGCATGGCAGCGAAATCATCGTCATCGCCGGGGTGCCGTTCGGACAGCCCGGCACGACCAATGCGCTGCGGGTGGCGCGGGTCAAGTGAAAGGCAAGCGCTTCTTTTTTTGAAAAAAGCAGCCAAAAACCTCATCCGCCCTTCATCCAAGGAGCGAGGCGAAGCCAACGGATGAAAGTTTTTTGGTTCTTTTTTTCAAAAAAGAACCGCTTACTTCCTATGGGTCCCAAACCACCCGATCGTCGCCGCCACTTCCGCCGCAAACAGCGAAGGCCGCATCACCGACGAACTATGCGATGTGCCGGGAAAGCGCAGCAATTCGCTCTCCACGCCAGCGAGTTTGAAAGCAGCAAACATTTGCAGCGCCTCGGTGGCCGGGGTGCGGCTGTCGGCTTCGCCGCACATCAGCAGTGTCGGGGTCTTGGCATTCTGGGCAAAGCTGAGGGGCGAGCGCGCGCGATATTTCTCATGCGCGTCCCACGGGGTTTCGTGGCCCATCCAGACCATGCCGATGGAGGCGCCGATATCGGCCGTGAGGAGCCAGGATTGCCAGTCCACGACCGGCTTGATGGCAACGGCGGCGCGGAAGCGGTGCGTGTGGGTGACCGCCCAGAGCGTGAGCACGCCGCCGCCGCTGACGCCGGTGATGAAGAGATTGTCGGTATCGATGCCGCCTGTGGCGATGGCGGCATCGACGGCAAGCATCAGGTCGTCATGGTCGGGGCCGGGGAAGCGGTCGTGCAGAGCATTCGCGAAATCTTCGCCGTAACCGGTTGATCCTGTGGGATTGACCGAGAGAACGGCATAGCCCGCGGCGGCGAGCGCCTGATATTTGATGGAGAAGCGGGTGCCATATTGAGCGTACGGGCCGCCGTGGATTTCGAGCACCATCGGGTGCGGGCCGGCCCCCTCGGGCCGGATCAGCCAGGCTTCCACAGGGCGGTTTTCAGCGCCGGTGAAAACGATGTGCTGCGCCGGGCGGAAGCCGCCGGTTTCGGAGGCGATGGTGGTGTTGAGGCCGGTCAGGCTGGTGGTGTCACCGTTGGGTGTGATGAGGGTGAGCTCGCAGGGCAGTGTGGTGGCGGTGCGAACATAGGCGATGCTGCCGTCGCGCGCGACGCTGAGGGGAACGGCGCCGCCATAGGGCATTTCGATCGCGCCGGAACCGGCATCCCGGGCCAGGATGGTGCATGTGCCGTCGAGGGTGACGCGGGCGATATGGGTGCAGCCTGCGTCGTCGTAGGTCACGACAAGGGCGGCGCCGTCCCAGGCGATTTCGCCGATACTACGATCGAAATCGGGGAGGATTTCGCGCCGCATGCCGCCGGCGGCGGGCATCACGTAGAGGCGGCGGAGCTGGTGGCTCAGGCCGCGATCGCTGACAGCGCTGAAGGCGATCCACGCGCCATCGGGCGAGGGCACGGCATGGGCGGTGGCGCCGGGGATGTCGGTGAGGCGTTGCACGCTGCCGTCGGCGATGCCGATGGCATGGATATCGGTGTCGCCGGGGGCGATGTCCCAGTCGTCGCGCTGGGTGCCGGCGATGAGGAGTGCAGTGCCGTCGGCCGAGAACACGAGACCGGGCGGGATGTGATGGGGCAGGCCGTTGTGCCACGCGCCGCGGGTGATTTGGCGAGGCGGCGCGGAGAAGTCGGTGGGGACGACAAAGATGTGGAAAACGGCTTCGGGCAGTTCGCCCACAGCGTCGTGACGGTAGAGGCGACGGTGGGTGTGTTTCGGTGGGGGCGACCAGGTGGCGCCCTCGGGCGGGGCGAGCAGGCCGAGCCAGGCGGGCAGCGGGGTGTCGATGCGCTGCTGGAAGGCGAGCAGGCTGCCGTCGGGCGACCATGCGAGTTCGCGTAACGGGGCGGCGGCGGTGTGGAGGGTGCGCGTGGCGGTGCCGTCATGGATGGCAAGGTCGAAGCCGGCCTCGCTGCGGCGGATCAGGGCGATGCGTCCGTCTGTGGACAGGCGGGCGGCGGTGACGCCGGCGGTGTCGGGCAGTTCGCGCCAGGGGCCGCGGTCGTCGCTGAGAATGAGCCGCGGGATGCGGCTGTCGGTGGCGATGTCGCGTCTGGTGAGGGTGGCGAGGACGCGCCGTCCGTCCGGCGTGATGCGGGTGTCGGAGAGGCTTTCGAAGGCGAAAACATCGGCGGGGGTAAGACGGCGCGTCATGGGTTATTCGACCTCGCCGCCGGCGGCTTTCCAGCCGGCGAAGCCACCGAGGTTGCGAACATCAGCATATCCCATGTCTTTCAATGTTTTGCCGGCCAAACTTGCCCGGCCACCTGAAGCGCAATAGAGGATCACGGGGCGGTCGGGGCGGAATTGTGGATCATGCGAGGGGGCAGTCGGGTCGGCCTTGAATTCGAGCAGGCCGCGGCCGACGGCCACCGCCCCTTTCACTTTGCCGGAGGCGGCGATTTCGGCGCTGTCGCGGATATCCAGCACGAGGGCACCGGCCGCAATCATGGCGCGGGCCTCGTCAGGGGTGATGGCAGGGACCACCGCGCGGGCTTCGGCGAGCATGGCAGCAACAGTATGGGCCATGGCGTGTCTCCTCAGTGTTGCGCAAGAGCGGCGGACCAGGGGGAGGCGACGTCGCTGATGCCGGTGCGGCTGCCGTCCGGGTGCTGCACGATGATGTTGGGGCAGGCGAAATTGATGGGCACGGCGCCGGATTCGACGATTTCGGTCGGGCCTTCGGCAGCAAGGGCGGCGAGAATGTCGGCGGAGAGCCGGCGGTCGGCAGTGGCGCCGTCGGCGCTGGAGACGTCGATGCGGGGGTGATGGGCGGCCTGCTCTGGGGTCATGCCGAAATCGGCGACGAAGGAGAGCACCTGAAAGACGGAGGCCATGATCCTGCGGCCGCCGGAAGCGCCGATGGCGGCGATCGGGCGGTCGTCGTGCTTGAGGATGATGGGACACATGTTGCACAGCGGGCGCTTGCCCGGCGCGACGGAGTTGGCCTGGCCGGGGCGCGGGTCGAACCACATCATGCCGTTGTTGAGCAGCACGCCGGTTTTGGGGAGCAGCACGCGGCTGCCCATGGAGGACATCAGGGTGGTGGTCATGGCGACCATCGTGCCCTCGGAGTCGCAGACGGTGAGGTGGGTGGTGCAGGTTTCGGCTGAATTGCTGTCGGCTTCGCCGAGCCCGGCGAGGCGTTCGGCATAGGCCTCCTTCATGATGC
>CANFKS010000140.1 GCA_947447625.1 Rhodospirillales bacterium
CGTCGCGGGGCAGGTTGACCTGACGGCTCAGTGTGGCAGCCTCTCTCGATCACCAACGGTCGGAGAGTATCATGCGCATTGCCGAGATGGACTGGCGGATGGTTGAGGATTGGGTCCGCAATGACGAGCGTTGCATCCTCCCCCTCGGGAGCACCGAGCAGCATGCCGGCCTCTCTCTGCTGACCGATGCGATCCTGGCCGAACGCGTTGCGGTCGAGGCCGCAGCGCCGCTCGGCGTGCCGGTTTTCCCGGCCGTGCCCTATGGGCTCGCGCCTTATTTCCAGACCTATCCCGGCTCGATGACGCTGCGGGTCGAGACCTATTGCAGCGTTGTGCGCGATCTGCTGGACAGCATGAAGCGCTCCGGCTTCCGGCGCATCATGATCGTCAATGGCCATGGCGGAAACCAGCCGGCCGCCGCCCTTGCGCAGGAATGGATGATGGACAACCCGGACTGCCGGGTTCGCTTCCATGACTGGTGGCGCGCGCCGAAAACCATCGCCCAGGTGATGGCCACCGACCGCGTGGCCTCGCATGCCTCGTGGATGGAAAATTTTCCCTGGACCCGCCTGTCCACCACGCCGCCCGACGAGACAAAAGAGATGATCGACACCGACCTGATGAAAACCATGGCGCCTTTCGAAGTGCGCACCTTGCTGGAGGACGGCAATTTTGGCGGCCGCAGCCAACGCCCCGACGCCGAGATGCAGGCGATCTGGGACATCGCGGTGGCTGAAACCCGCGCTTTGCTGGAGACCTGGTGATGGGCCCGATCCTGATCTGGGGCGCGGGCGCCATCGGCGGCACCATCGGCGCCTACCTCGCGCGCGCCGGCCATGACGTCACCTTTGTCGATGTGGTGGCGGACCATGTGGCGGAAATCCGCGATCGCGGTCTGCGCATCACGGGGCCGATCGAAACTTTCACCCTGCGCGCGCCCGCCTTTACGCCCGATGACCTCACCGGGACGTGGCAGCATATTTTTCTCGCCGTGAAGGCCCATCACACGGCAGACGCAACGCGGGCGCTGACGCCGCATCTTGCCCAGGACGGCTACGTCCTCTCGACCCAGAACGGCCTGTGCGAAACCGTGATCCAGCGGATCATCGGCCGGGACCGCACGATCGGCGCCTTCGTCAACTTCAGTGCCGACTGGATCGTGCCCGGGGAAATCATGTTCGGCGGCCGCGGTGCTGTCGTGCTCGGCGAACTCGACGGGCGCATGACGCCGCGCCTGACGGACCTGCACAGCACCATGCTGGCCTTCGAACCGGGCGCCATCACCACGGCGGAGATCTGGGGCTATCTGTGGGGCAAACTCGGCTATGGCGCCATGCTGTTCGCCCAGGCGCTGGGTGATCTCGGCATCGCGGATTGCCTCGCCCGTCCTGAACTGCTGCCGGTTTGGCGCGCCTTGGGCCGCGAGGCCGTCGAGGTTGCGCTGGCCGAGGGGGTTGATCCCAAGGGTTTCAACGGCTTCGATCCGCGGGCGTTCATGCCCAATGCGCCGCGCGAACAGGCTGCTGCCTGCGTGGATGCGATGGTTGCGTTCAATCGGCCGAATGCCAAGACGCATTCCGGCGTGTGGCGCGATCTCGCGATCCGCAAGCGGCGCACCGAGATCGACGTGCAGATAGCCCCGATCGCCACGATCGGCGCCAAGCACAACCTGCCGTGCCCGACGATCCGCAAACTGGTTGATCTGATCCACGAGGTGGAAGACGGCACCCGTCCGATGACCGACGCCAACCTGTTGGAATTGCTTAACGTGTAAAAGTTTTTTGCTTCTTTTTTTCAAAAAAGAAGCGCTTTCTTTTCCTGAAAAAACCAAAAAACGCCCCCCCCTTATCGAACGAGGCCCCCATGCATATCCGCTTCGATGGAAAAATTGTCGTCGTCACCGGCGCCGGCCACGGCTTCGGCCGCACGATCTCCCAGACTTTTTCCAACCTCGGCGCCACCGTTTTTTGCTGTGATATCAACGCCGAAAACCTTGCCGAAACCGCCAAGACCAGCAACATCCACGCCGAAGTGGTCGATCTTGCCGATCGCAAGGCTGCTGCCGCCTGGGTGAAATCCATCGAGGGCCGCATCAACGGGCGCGCCATCGACATCCTCGTCAACAACGCCGGCGGCGTTGCCGGGCAGGCGATGCGCCCGCTTGAGGAGGTCCCCGACGAGGACTGGGACCGGATTTTTGCCATCAATGTGGGTGCGGCGATGGTGATGTCCCGCGCCGTGGTGCCCGGCATGAAGCGCGCCGGTTCGGGGCGCATCGTCAATATTTCCTCGGGCGCCGGCCTCCAGGCGTCCCTCACCGGCGTGCAGGCCTATTGCAGCGCCAAGCATGCCGTCATCGGCCTGACCCGGCAGCTTGCCCACGAGTTCGGCCCCTTCGGCATCACCGTCAATTCCGTGGCGCCGGGCTTCATCCGGACCAACCCGTCCACCGAAGCCCAGTGGGACAGCTATGGCGCCGAGGGCCAGAAGGCCCTGGTTTCGCGCATCGCGCTCAAGCGCCTCGGCTCCGCGCAGGATATCGCCAACGGCGTCGTGTTCTTCGCCTCCGAGCTCGGCAGCTTCGTCAACGGCCAGGTGATCCAGGTGGACGGCGGCAAATGATCGCGGCGGTCGAGGCCTGGCTGGCCGACAACAAGCCCCGCCTGCTCGATGAGCTTCTTGGCTTCATCGCGCAGCCCTCGGTCTCGACCGACCCCGCCTACGCTGCCGGCATGGCGGGGGCCTCCGCCATATTGGAGGCCCGCCTGACGCGTATCGGCATGCACAACGTCCAGCGCCTCAACGCCGGCGGCCATGATGCGATCTACGCCTCCTGGCTCGACGCGCCGGGCCAGCCCACCATCCTGGTCTATGGGCATTACGACGTGCAGCCGCCAGATCCGCTCGCGCTGTGGGAGACGCCGCCCTTCGCGCCCACCATCCGCGATGGGAAGATTTTTGCCCGCGGCGCCTCCGACGACAAATCCCCGCTGTGGATTGCGGTCAGCGGCCTCGAAGCCTGGCTTGCGGTGACGGGCGGCCTGCCGATCAACGTCAAGCTCCTGCTCGAAGGCGAGGAGGAGATCGGCTCGCGTTCCTTGCCGAAAATCATGGAGCGCCACCGCGATCTGCTGATCGCCGATGTGCTGGTCTCGGCCGATGGCGGCCGCTGGCGGCCCGGCATCCCCACCATCAACACCAACAGCCGCGGCATCACGGCAATGGAACTGACGGTGCGCACCGCCAATACCGACCTGCATTCCGGCCGCTATGGCGGCCCCGTCGGCAATGCCGCGACCGTGCTGGCCCGCCTCCTGGCCACGATCCATGACGCGCAGGGGCGCATCGCCGTGCCCGGCTTCATGGACGGATTGCAGCGCCCCTCCAACGCCGATTACGCCGGCATGCATGGCCTGGGCTTCGACGAGCCAGGTTTTTTTGCCGAAATCGGCGCCCGTCCCGGCGCCATCGAGCCTGGCGTCGAGCTCCTCGAATCGCTTTGGCTGCGCCCGACCATCGAAGTGAACGGCGTATGGGGCGGCTACCAGGGCCCCGGCGGAAAGACCGTGATCCCGGCCGAGGCCCATGCCAAACTCTCCTGCCGGCTTGGCCCGGGGCAGAACCCGCTGCGCGCTGCGGATGCGCTGGAGGCGCATCTGCGCGCCCATCTTCCGGCCTGGGCCGATCTCGATATCACCCGCGAGAGGGGCGGCACCGCGGCCTATGCGGTGCCGGACGAGGACCCGTATCTGCTCGCGGTGGAACGCGTCATCGCTTCGGTCCATGGCCGCAAGCCGCTGCGCGTCGGCGTCGGCGGCACGTTGCCGATTTCGGCGATGGCCAAGGACACGCTCGGGCTGGAGACCGTCATGCTCTCCTACGCCATTGCCGATGAGCGGATCCACGCGCCCAATGAGTTCTTCAGGCTGTCGAGCTTCGATGACGGATTGCTGGCATGGGCGCGGCTGCCAGCAGAGCTGTCCCGCTGAGCGCCTCGCTTGCCCCGGGCCCCATCCCGCCTATATTCGAGCGCATGTCCGAGACCATAACCCTTACCGTGAACGGCGCGCCTCACCCCCTGGCCACGCCTGCCACTGTGGCCAGCCTGTTGGCGGCGATCGGCCTCGACATGCGCAAGGTTGCCGTCGAACTGAACGAGGAAATCGTCTCCCGCTCCCGCTACGGCGAGACGCGTCTGGCCGAGGGCGACCAGCTCGAAATCGTCCATTTCATCGGAGGAGGCTGAGCCATGACCCCAGATTTGATCGCACCCGAGGGGCTCGATACCTGGACCGTCGCCGGGCGCAGGTTCACCTCGCGGCTGATCGTCGGCACCGGGAAATACAAGGACCTCCCCGAAACGGCTGCGGCCATCGAGGCCTCCGGCGCGGAGATCGTCACCGTCGCGGTGCGGCGGGTCAATTTGTCGGACCCTGCGGCCCCGATGCTGCAAGACTATGTCGACCCCAAGAAATACACCTATTTGCCCAATACCGCGGGCTGTCATACCGCGCGCGATGCGGTTCGCACGCTGCGCTTAGCGCGCGAAGCCGGGGGCTGGAACCTGGTGAAGCTCGAAGTCCTGGGTCCGCCGCCGCATCTCTACCCCGACATGCCAGCCACTTTCGAAGCGGCGGAGGCGCTGATCAAGGACGGCTTCGAAGTGATGGTCTATTGCGCCGATGATCCGCTGGCCGCCATGCGCCTGGAAGAGATGGGCTGCGTTGCCATCATGCCGCTCGGCGCGCCCATCGGCTCGGGGCTTGGCATCCAGAACCCGGCGATGCTGTCGATGATGATCGAACAGGCCAAGGTCCCGCTGCTGGTGGATGCCGGCGTCGGCACCGCGTCCGATGCCGCCATCGGCATGGAACTCGGCTGCAGCGCGGTGCTGATGAATTCCGCCATTGCGCATGCGCGGGACCCGATCCTGATGGCGCGGGCCATGAAACATGCCGTCCAGGCCGGCCGGCTCGCTTACCTGGCCGGGCGCATGGCGCGGCGCATGGGCGCCGATCCGTCGAGCCCGCTGACCGGCCTGATCCGCTAGAGCGGGATGGTTTTTGGCGATGCCGCCAAAAATCGTCCCGCTCCAAACCACGGTTGCCCGCCACAGTCGCTGGGACTACGCTGCGTGCACTCTTTCAGCCCGCGAGATCCCCATGTCCATGACCGCCGAACGCCTCGATCGTATCAACCCGAGTCTGACCATCGCCATATCGACCAAGGCGCGGCAGATGAAAGCCGCCGGTCGGGACATCATCAGCCTCTCCGCGGGCGAGCCCGACTTCGACACGCCGCAGAACGTGAAGGACGCTGCGATCCGCGCCATCCAGAACGGCGAAACCAAATATACCGACGTCGCGGGCACCCTGGCGCTGCGCCAGGCTGTCGCGGCCAAGTTCAAGCGCGACAGCGGGATCGACTACAAGGCCGAGGAGATCATCATCTCCACCGGCGGCAAGCAGGTGATCTTCAATGCGATGATCGCCACGCTGAACAAGGGCGACGAGGTCGTCATCCCCACGCCCTGCTGGGTGTCCTACCCCGATATCGTGGCGCTGGCCGACGGCACCCCGGTGCTGGTGCCCTGCGGGCAGAACAACGGCTTCAAACTGCGCGCCGAAGACCTCGAAGCCGCGATCACGCCCAAAACCAAGTGGTTCATGATCAACAACCCGTGCAACCCCACGGGAGCCGCCTATTCGCGCGAAGAGCTCAAGGCCATCACGGATGTTCTCCTGCGCCATCCCCATGTCTGGGTGTTCACGGACGACATCTACGAAAAACTCACTTATGACGGCTTCAAGCCGGCCACCATCGTCGAGGTCGAGCCCCGTCTCAAAGACCGCACCATCACGATGAACGGCTCGTCGAAGGCCTATGCCATGACCGGCTGGCGCATCGGTTTCGCCGGCGGCCCCGTGGCGATGATCAAGGCGCTGGACAAGCTGCAATCGCAGTCGACCTCCAACACCTCCTCGATCTCCCAGGCCGCCGCGGTCGAAAGCCTCAACGGCCCGCAGGAATTCATCGGCGAAATGGTCGAAGTCTACCGCCAGCGCCGCAACCTCGTGGTCGACATGCTCAACCAGGCCCCGGGCATCACCTGCCACAAGCCGGAGGGCGCGTTCTATGTGTTTCCCTCCGTTCATGGCTGCATCGGCAAAACCACCAAGGGCGGCGTGAAAATCAACGACGATGCGGATTTCGTGACCGCGCTGCTGGAGGAGGAGGGTGTTGCCGCCGTCCACGGCTCGGCCTTCCTTTACCCCGGCCATTTCCGGATCTCGTATGCCACCGACACCGAAAGCCTGCGCGAAGCCTGCACCCGCATCCAGCGCTTCTGCCAGGCGATGGTCTGAGCCATGAGCGCCGTATCCGCACCGCGCCCCGCTTTGGCCAAACGCCTCAAGCGCGTTCAGGTCGCGGCCACGGTGGCCATGACCGTCAAGGCCCGTGAACTGCGCGCCCAAGGCATCGACGTCATCCAGCTGACGATCGGCGAGCCCGATTTCGACACCCCGCTCCATGCCATCGAAGCCGCCCACAAGGCAGCCCTGGCCGGCCAGACGAAATACCCCCCCCAGGACGGCACGCCCGAACTCAAAGCCGCCGTGCAGCGCAAATTCAAGCGCGACCGCGGGCTTGACTATGCGCTCGATGAAATCATGGTCTCCAACGGCGGCAAGCAGGTCATCTACAACGCCTTCCTCGCCACCATCGACGACGGCGATGAAGTGGTCATCCCCGCGCCCTATTGGGGCGCCTATCCGCTGATGACGCGGCTCTGCGGCGGCGAGCCGGTGATTGTGAACTGCCCGGAAAACAACGGCTTTCGCCTGCGCCCTGAAGATCTCGACGCGGCCATCACGCCGAAGACCAAATGGTTGATGCTGAACTCGCCCAACAACCCCACCGGCGCCGCGATGTCGCGCCAGGAACTCCAGGCGATCGGCGCGGTGATGAAAAAACACCCGCATGTCTGGATCATGTGCGACGACATGTACGAACATCTCGTCTACGGCGATTTCGAATTCGACACCCTGGCGGCCGCCGTCCCCGAACTGCGTGAGCGGATCGTCACCATCACCGGCGTGTCCAAAACCTACGCCATGACGGGCTGGCGCGTCGGTTTCTGTGCCGGACCGCGGGACCTCGTCAAGGCGATGGTCAATATGCAGGGCCAGGTCAGCGCCGGGATCTCGACCGTTGGCCAGGCGGCTGCCGCTGCCGCCCTCGACGGACCGCAGGATCTCGTGGCCGAACAGGCCGCCCTTTATCGGCGCCGGCGGGACCTTGTCGTCGACAGCCTCAACGCCATGCCGGGCATCACCTGCCACCGCCCCGAAGGCGCGTTTTACGTCTATCCCAACATCGCCGGCTGTATCGGCCGCACCACCCCCAAAGGCACCGTCATCGACACGGACGGGGCGTTTGCCCTCGCTTTGCTGGAGGAAGGCCATGTTGCCCTCGTCGGCGGCAGCGCTTTCGGCATGAGCCCCTATCTGCGGATTTCCTACGCCGCCAATGACGAAGCCGTGGCCGAAGCGATGATCCGCATGGCCAATTTCGTTGGTTCGCTCAAATGACTGCTTATCCCGCTCTTCGGGCGGGCGAGGACGACGACGCGGCCGGATTCATCGCCCTGATCGGCGCCTGCTGGGCCGAATACCCCGGCAATATCCTCGATGTTGACGGCGAGAACCCCGAATTGCGCGCACTCGCCACCTATTACGCCAAGGCGGGCGGCGCGCTGTGGGCGGTCGAGCAGAACGGTGCCGTCGCCGGTATGCTTGCCACCAAACCGATCGGCGAGACTGTCTGGGAACTCTGCAAGGTCTATACCGCACCGGCGCTGCGCGGCACCGGGATGGCGCAGCGCATGATCGAAGCCGCCGAAACCTTCGCGCGCGACCACGGCGGCACCGCCATGAAACTTTGGTCGGACACGCGCTTCGACCGCGCTCATCGGTTCTACGAAAAACAATCCTATATCCGCGCCGGCGCGCTGCGCGTGCTGAACGACCTCTCCAGATCCATCGAATTCGTCTACGCCAAACCCCTCACCGGCACCGTGATCCAACGCCTCGACGCGGCCGCCGTCCATGCCGCCATCCCGCGCCTGGCCGACATCCTCGTCGCCTGCGTCAATGCTGGCGCGTCCGTCTCCTACCTCCCGCCTTTGGCCCGCGACACGGCCACCGCGTTCTGGACCCGCAGCGCCTCGGCGGCCGCGATGGACAAGCGCGTCGTGCTGGCCGGCTGGGTCGAGGGCACCCTTGCCGGCACCGTCACGCTCGATCTCGACATGCCGCCCAACCAACCGCACCGCGCTGAAATCGGCAAACTCCTTGTGCATCCCGACGCACGGCGCCGGGGCCTGGCGCGCCTGCTGATGGAGCGCCTGGAAGCCGAAGCCCGCGCCGCGGGCCGTCATCTCCTGGTGCTCGACACCCGTGAGGGCGATTCGGCCGAACCGCTTTACCGCTCCATGGGCTATACCGAAGCTGGCCGCATCCCCGGCTTCGCGCTCAGCGGCGAAGGCACCTACGACGCCACCCTCTTCTTCTGGAAAAACCTCGCCTGAACCGTCCAACCCTTTTGAAGTGACTCGTCACGCATCGCTTCAAGAAAGACCAACAAGCTTTTGTTACGATAGAATAATATCATTTTTGTTACATTATCGCACTGAAAACACCTCATGCGACATGCCCTTCTCATCATCGGCCCCAGCCGCTCCGGCAGTTCCGCCCTCACCGCCGTGCTCTCGATGCGGGGGGCCGCTTTGCCTGCCACGCTCATGCCCCCCGGACCCGGCAACCTGCAGGGCCATTTCGAGCC